>NZ_FNQT01000001.1:353049-660357 GCF_900107665.1 Haloplanus vescus | reverse complement strand
TACAGTACCGTACCGTTACAGCATACTGCTACAGTACCGTACCGTTACAGCACAGCACAGTACAACCCCATTCCCGCCGTTAATGGACTATACAGCATACCATTAACAGATACTATAGGAGATTCCTTAGGGGATTCCTTACCAGATAGGACACCATCCCCTACCAATAGGTGTCCCTACAGCTGTCGCGCCGCGCCCGCGTGAGGCCGGAGGTCGTGGCAGATGTGAGAGCAATAATTGATTAATCTCTATTTTTGTTGATTTCTTTAGTTTCAGCAGACACTGATAATTTTAGATTATACAATTATGGCTTCTTGGCGAGAGAAACAGAATCGGCAACAGACTTGAGAATATAGCGGAATCTACACCTTCTCGCCGTTTCTGTATTCTGACAGGATACATCAAAAGATAAAATAAAGACACATCTGGGTATTCCAACAAATAGATACTATGTCGCTTATTACTATGGGATATTAACTAATGTGGCCGAATCAGTCCAAGATGCCTGAGTGAATGATTTCCATCCATCAGAAGGTCCCTACTGGTGAATAGATTCAGAGGTCGTCTTCGCTGAAAATCAACTTCGCGCTATTCTGCTCAAGCCAGTCGGCTCTCTGCTGGTACTCGGGGACAAACTCACTAACGAGTTGCCAAAACTCCTCACCATGATTCTGTTCAGTCAAGTGAGCAAGTTCGTGGACAACTAAGTAATCAACAATCTCGGAAGGTGCCATGATTATCCGCCAATTCAGACTAATCGTTCCGCTTGTTGAGCAACTACCCCACCGAGTCCTCTGGTTTCGGAGTTCGATTTTCTCGTATGCAACCCCCATCTTCTCGGCATAATCATCTGCCCTACCAGTAAGATACTCACGCGCTTCCCGCCGGTAGAAATTCTCTAACGCTCGCTTGACCGACGACTGTTCGACCGCACTCTGGCGAAGCATAATTGTCTCCTCGTCCATCGCGTTCCTCTGCCGAGGTTCAATCACGAGTTCACGGTCTACGCCAAGGAACGGGAACTGCTCGCCAGCCTCGAATGTTCGGTCAGGGACTTTCTCTCGATGGCTCTCGTAGGATTTGTGTTTGTCCACTACCCACGCCGCATTTTCCTTGAGAATCTTCGTCGCTTGGATTGCCTCGGATTCGGGGATTACGACAGTCACGCCTCGAATGTCCACATCAATACGAGGTTTCGTGGCGTCAGAACTCTCTCGAACGCTGTAGTCTATAGTGTGTCCCAACAAGTCGACTTCGCGGCGTTGGGTCTTAGCCATGATTCTGAATTAGGTACGTCCGAATCGTGTCCTCGAACTCGTCGTTCTCTGTAATCAAATGTCCGAGGCCGTGTTCCTTGGCGACAACATCAAGGAGAATCCGGAGGACCGTAGAGATTGTTTGTTGGTTCGTTTCCCAACCTTCGTAACTGCGGTCGACACGCTCGCGGAACTCTGAAACAATTTCCTCGGCTATGGCCTCGGCTTGGTCGTCCGAGTCGATTGCTTCGGGCGTCTCCTCGGTGAGATAGGTGTAGATAGCGAACTCGGCGTCATCCATACCCTGTTCCTCGGCTTCATCCTCAACGGCGAGAACCTGTTCTTCGACCGATTTCAGGGCTTCAACGGCCTCGGGGTCGCTCATCTCGTTCCCTTGCCATCGTTCCACTATGTCCGTGACACGCTCACTGAGGCGCTTGTATCGGGGATTCTGATTCTCCCGTGGATGAAGATGTTCCCGAGTTGCGTGGGCAATCTGCGAGGCTTTGACACCGGGATTATCCAGCCCTTCGACGTCTTCAAGATACTCTTCCCCGAGTTTGTAGGTCGGGAAGTCGTCCTTGATTTCCGTGATTTCTACGTTCTTGCTGATAATCTCCCGTGTCTTCTCCCGCATATCCTCTTCCGGGCTATCGTCGCCAGCAGTCGTGCGCTTGAATGCGACGTGAATCCGGCTGAGCCATTTGTAGTCGCGTTGAATGCCCTCGCTTACGAGCCGCCCATCGGGAGCGACGGCTTCGTAGAGGTTCTGTAGACGACGGAAGCCCTGTTTGAACTGACGGCGCTCGGGATGGGTACTAACGCGTTCGACGGCCTCGTATGCGGCCTCTTGGGTATCGTTCTGTGGAATGCCGTCGAAAATGTTCTTCACCGTCTCCAACTGGTCTACGAGGTCGTCGTAGAGTTCGTCTTTGTCGCGAGCGGCGTAGGCCTTTGTCTCGGCATCGTAATCCAAGGCTTCGTCAATATTCTCGAAGACGCCTTGGAAGTCCACAATCTCGCCGTTTTCTTTCCCCTCGGCAGGGCGATTCGTGCGGGCGATAGCCTGCATTAGATTGTGGTTCTTGAGATTGCGGTCGAGGTACATCGTCTTCAGAATCGGGGCGTCGAACCCCGTCAGAAGCATATTGTGAACGACCAAGAGTTTCGGATTTTCGTCTTGTTTGAACTCCTTGATAATCTGGTCGCGCTCCTCTGAATCGGTATGGAACTGCTCAATGAGGTCGGGGTCGTCGTTGGTCGGTGTATAGAGAACTTCAATTTCGTCCTCGCCACGCCGGTCAACAAGTCGCTCTCCGTACATCGCCGCAGACCGACGACTCGGCGTCACGACCATGCCCTTCCAGCCGTTTGGGGACACCTGTTCGTCGTAGTGTCGGTCAATCTCTTCGACGGCCTTCTCAACTCGGGGTTCTATCTCCGCTAAGGTTGTCGCCGTGACGTTCTCGCGGATAGCCTCACGCTTCTCGTCGGTCGTCATTCCTCGGAACTCCTGCTCGAACTCTTCGTCAAGGCCAGCCTCGTCAATATCCCACTCCATCTCGTGTCGGAGCGTAAAGTAGACGGGCAGAATCAGGCCGTCGTCAATCCCCTGCTTGACCGAGTAGCGGTGAAGATAATCTTCGCCCTCGGGAGAGAACTCACGGAACGTGTTGCGGTCTTCGTGGCGCTCACCTTCACGGACAGGTGTGCCAGTAAATCCGAAGTGCGTGCAGTCGGGAAGGGCGGCATCGAGGCGGCTTCCGAGGTCGGCTTCCATAAAGCGGTGGGCCTCGTCGGACATTACCACGACTTCATCGTTGCCTTGGCTGTCCGGCTCAACATTCTCGAACTTGTGGATGGTCGTAAGAACGAGTTGACTCCCCCCTTCTTCGATGAGTTCTTGCAGGTGGTCGATACTCTCAGCCTCGGTCCACTGCTCCAAGTTGAGATTCGCCAGTTGGTCCCGCATCTGGCTGTTCAGTTTGTCTGTGTCCACGATGATGAAGACCTGCGGATTGCGGGCCACGTCGGGCCGTGAGAGAAGATTCTCGGCGGCGTAGAGCATGGTGAACGACTTCCCCGACCCTTGGGTGTGCCAGACGAGGCCGCGCTTGTGAACCCCTTCACGAACGCGGTGGAGGATTGCATCAACGGCATAGTATTGCATATACCGGGGAATGATTTTGGCATCCCCGCCGGCCCGCCGCTCGTAGAAGACGAAGTTCTTCAGCAGGTCAAGGATGGTAGCGGGGTTACAGAGCGCCTTAACTGCCTGCTTCATGCCGTTATCAGTCTCGTACTCAGGAGGCGCGTCGTTCCACGGTTCGTAGAACTCCTTCGGGACGCCCACTGCCCCATACCGCAGTTCCATCGTATCGGCGGCGATATTGAACAGGCCGGGAATGAACAGACGGGATAGGTCTTCCTCGTAGTCTTTGAGGTCGCTCACCGCGTCGTGCCAGTCGTTGTCCTGTGCGAGACTCTTCAGTTCCATCGTCACGAGCGGAATCCCGTTGACGAACAGGGACACGTCAGGACGGATGGTCGTCTCGCGGGAGACAGAGAATTGATTAACGGCGTGAAGGCGGTTGTTCTCGGGATTTTCGTAGTCTATCAGGTCAACGTAGACCGTCTCGGTCGACCCGTTGTCACGCTGGACGGAGAAGGTCTTGCCCTTCGTGAGTAGTCGATGGAAGCCCCTGTTTCCGTCCATCAGATTCTCGGCGTCAAGGTCACGCTTTAGCGAGGAGATGAATTTCTCTACGTTATCCTCGGTAACGTCTTCGTTGAGCGCGACGACCTGCTCGGCGAGGAGGTTCCAGTAGATAACTTCGTGAGGACTCCGCTCGTAGGCGTCATCGAGAACGCCAGCACCTCGCCCGCCGTCTAATCCGTGTGTCTCCCATCCAACGCCGTCAAGCCACGAGAGAAGCGACCGCTCGACCCCACCCTCGGATGGGATGCTAACCATACTTGGTGATTTCTTCGGGCACCTGTATGTTAGTGTCGGTCGTTCGGACTGTTCCCGAGAGAAGGTCTTGCATTAGGCCGCGTTTGAGACGTTCCTGATGTGTCTTGACTCTTTTCTCCGCCTCAATCTCCTTGTCAATACTCTCCAGAATAGTCACTATTTTTGATTGTATCTCTATAGGTGGTACGGGAACACGAATTTTTGAGAGGAGAGATTTTGTGAGAGATTTGACTGCACCCTCCTGAACAAAGCGACCCATATCCACATCTGAGAGATAGTAATACAGAAAGAGAGGTTTCACTTTTTCTCCGACAATACCGATTTGGTTATTGTCTATCGCAGAATCTTGAGCCAATATTCTCCTCTTATTTGTCATTATAGCCGCCCCTCGTTTCGGGAGAATAACTGTCCCCTCAGGATGGATATTACATCCGATTTCTTCAGCAATTTCTTGCGGGATATAATTTTGCGCCCCTGAAACGTATCTTCGGTAATCATTAGTGTCGCTTACTTTCACAAATGGGTAGTCACCCTCGGAACTCCCTTGATATTCTTTAGGGAACGCATTTCCATTAATCAGAGAACCGACGCTTTCCATAGTTTTCAATTCCCAATCTTTCGGGAACTGCCCCATAGGGGTTGTCTTGGTTTCAGACTGCTTTCCAACGCCGTCCCGGAATAGGTTCCTGAGTGTACCCTTCTGTACCCGGTTAAGCCGATTAATAACGTCTTCAGTCTTCTCAATCGCTTGGTCAACGGTGTAGAGGATGGTGGCGATTTTGCGCTGTTCAGGGAGTGGAGGAATGTTCGCATCAACATTCACCAAGTCAGCCTTCCGGACGTGTTGCATCGTACTCCCGTGAGAGAGAGCCACTAATTCTGGTAGTAGATGCTCTAATTTGAATCGATAGAACGTATCGTTAACATCATCTGAGGAATCAACACGGAATATATGCTGATTTAGGGCCGCTGTAGGCCCTGACCATTGGAATACGTCAATCGTTGCAGACCAAGATAGGAGTGTGTCTCCAGCCTCTACCTTATACCGTTCCTCCAAATCACCGTCAAAGTAATTGAAATCATCTTGTTCACCAGTCAGATTCTGAATCCGGATGATGGGGTACCCCTCATCGCCCCACTCGCTCTTGCTGAATGCGTTTCCATTCTGGTACTCCGCCAACTCACCAAGGGAGCGTATCATCCATTCTGAGGAATCGGCGTTGTCACCTCCAACGAATTCGTCCAAATTCGCCTCCTCACTCATAGTTCAGCGCCTCCATATGCTCGCTCATTGTCGCCTCAATTTCGTCTCGCTCGGCCTGCAATTCCCGTAACTTCGCCAGTTCCTCTGTCACGTCAATATCCTCCTCTGGTTCAGTCGTATCGACGTACAGGGCGATATTGAGATTGTAGTCGTTCTCTCGAATCTCATCGAGCGACACCGTTCGACTCACGCGCTCCTCGGTCGTCCACCCACGGAAGTTCTCGATGATGTGGTTAAGGCCGTCCTCGGTGAGTTCGTTCTGATTCGATAATTCCTCGTAGAACGCTTCGTCGGCGGCGTGAATGAACTGTACTTCGCCCTCACGTTCGGCTGGCTTGTCCGTGTTCAACACGAGGACAGCGGAGGGTATCGAGTTGTTCTGGAACAAATTCTCGGGAAGTCCGACGACAGCCTCCACCATATTCTCCTCCAGCATATATTCCCGATACCGCGACTCGTGTTTCCGGAACAGTACGCCGTGAGGAATGACGATAGCCGCCTTCCCGCCGCTACCGTCTTCCTCGGGACGCTTGAGTTGCTTCGCCATGTGCATGATGAAGGCGTAGTCCCCTCGGTCGGCACGCGGTAGTTTCTCGTGCCAGTCGAAGCGCCCGTAGGGGTCGTCTTGGAGGTCGTCTTTTGCCCAATCAGCCGAGAAGGGGAAATTGGCAAGAACACGGTCGAAGCGCGTGAGTTCCTGTTCGTCCTCGTTCGTGAACGCGGGATTTGAGAGAGAGTCCTCGCGCTCAATCTCCCCGTTCAGTCCGTGAATGGAGAGGTTCATCTTCGCAATTGCGGCAATATCTGGATTGATTTCCTGCCCCGTGAACGTCAGTTTTGACGGGTCGCCGCCTTGCTCTTCGCGGTAGTATCGAGCGGCCTCAATGAGCATTCCGCCCGAACCAACGGTCGGGTCGTGGAACGTCATTCCGTCCTCGAACTCGTCTACAAGCCGAACGCAGAGATTGACGATGTGCGGTGGCGTGAAGAACTGCCCGCCGGATTTCCCCTCTTCCTCAGCGAAGTGGCGCACCAAATCCATGTACGCCTCCCCGAGCATATCCGGGGGAATACTGTCGCGGTCAAGGTCGTGCTTCGAGAGGTGTTCGACAAGTTTTCCAAGTCGGTCGTCGTTCAGCGCGTCGGCGTCGATGTAATCGGCGCGGAACAGACCTTGGAGTTCAGGATTTTCCTCGGTGAGCGCGTCAAAGGCTTCGTTCAGGGCTTGGTCTACGTTGTCGGAAACGGCGCGAAGGTCGCTCCATAGGTAGCCCTCGGGGACGACGGGAATACTGTAGAGGTTCTGCTGACGGGCAAGGTCCTCACCGTACTCTTCGACGTTCTCGGCGTACTGTTTCTCGAATTCGTCAGAAATGGTCTTGTAGTAGACCAGCGGGAGAATGTACTCCTTGTAGTCGGTCGGGTCGACGGCATCTCGAATAATGTCGGCACACTTGAAAAGGTGAGAATCCAAGTCTTCGAGCGACAGGGGCATACTGGTCCAATCTACTCGCGGTGTGTTATCTCCTGCGGTGATGTTCTTCGAGGGTTCCCCTAACGGCGGGAATGAGTCTTCTCCCTAATCCCCTTCCCGCCGTTACAGATTCTATTTCAAGGACTCACCGGACAGTTGAGTAATGGCCGTTATTGTAGCGCCGTTCGACTATCTCCTTCACGGACTCAATCACTTCTGCTCTTTCCACACCCTTCTCCTCTACCCGTGTTAGGACCTCTTCGACTCGGGACGCGAACGCCGACGCTCCGATGATTGTCCCATCGTCTTCAATTGTCGCAATAAGGTCGTAAGACTCTGAACCCGAATTGTATTTGTAGACTTTCATCAGGAAGGAAGTCTTCGTTACCACTCTCGGTCAGGGTCATATGAACTATCGGACGGAGATGGAAAGAGCCGGGGGTCCTTCGTAGGATTTGTTGAAGTTGATTGTTAGCGGCGAGAAGGGTGGAGAACAGAGAAGCCCCACAATCTCGCCAAATTTGAGATATTTTGTGAGCAGGTTACGTTACACAGCGGGCTTGCGAGATAGATTGATGTAACAACCGTGGGGCGAGCGACATGAGAAAGAGGGAATCACGCTGAGAAAGCCCTAATACCCGTTCTCGCTTGTTAGAGCCTCATTTTTGCTAATCGCAAGACAGCGCGGCTTCCCATAGTTGACCTAAAGAAATGTCACCGGCAATAGAGGGTGGGTAGACCTACTCAAATGTCTTTGTCGAATAGGCGATTTCAGGGGCAGACTCAAGTGTTAGGCCCTGAAAGGTACATTTACGCTCACAAGGGAGCCGTAGGCGACCTTAAGCCGGAGGAGGGATTTGAACCCTCGGCCTATTCCTTACGAAGGAATCGCTCTGCCAGCTGAGCTACTCCGGCGCCACCCAATCGTACTGCCATGGTTCAAATAAGGGTTCCGAAACGGATTGCCTATCGTGACAGGCGAACGTCCAGACAGACGTTGAGTTCGTGGGGGGCGTACGACCGGACGACGTGTCGAGTCGCCACCTCCACGTCGTACCCTTCGGCAGCCTCACGAATCGCTCGCTCGCCCGGGCCGAAGGGGTCGTCCTCGTGTTGGATGTCGTAGTAGTGGAGGGTGCAGTCGTCGCCGGCGAGGGTGACCGCGGCGTCGAGGAAGTCGTCGGCGCTGTGGGGGAGGTTCATCACGATTCGGTCGGCCCAGCCGTCGTAGTCGGCGGCCACGTCGCGCACGTCGCCCTCGATGGCGGTCACGCGGTCCGCGACGCCGTTGCGCCGGGCGTTCTCGCGGAGGTACTCGACCGCCGCGGGGTTGAGGTCGACGCCGACGACCGTCGCCCCCCGCGCGGCCATCGGGATGGCGAAGGGGCCGACGCCGGCGAACATGTCGACCGCCTGTTCGCCCGCCGCGACCTGTTCGGTGACGCGGTGGCGTTCGGTCGCGAGGCGCGGCGAGAAGTAGACTTCGGAGATGTCGAGCAGATACTCGAAGCCGTACTCGCGGTGGACGGTTTCGGTGACGGGGCGGGCGGCGTCGTCCGCGGCGGCGACCACGTCCCAGTCGCGAACGCGGAGGTCGCCTTTCACCTTCGAAGCGCGGTCGACGACGGCCGCGACGGGCAGGTCGGAGTCGAGGATGCCCGTGGCGATATCGCTCGCGCGTGCCGGGTCGTCCTCGTCGAGGATGGCGATGTCCCCGAGGCGTTCGTAGGAGGGGTCGAAGCCGAGGATGTCCGCGGGTGTCTCTTGGCCGTCGTGGGTGGGAACGTCGCGGTAGACGACTTCGTGGGCGTCGTCGAGGGCGTCGGCGTCGGTGACGGGGAGATAGAGCGTGCCGTCGTCGACGACGATTTGGTGGTCCTCGTCGAGCAGTCCCGCCGCGGCGAGTTCCTGTCGGGTCTGCTCCCCCGACTCGCGGGGGACGCGGACGCAGGGCCGGTCCATACTGACGACTCGCCGTCAGGGAGAGTAAGGGCTACGGTCGTGGATCGGTGGGGTGTCGATGGCCCGGCGGACCGCCGCGACGACTGCGTCTGCGTCGTCGTCGACGACGATGCCGCGAGCACGGAGGCGGGAGACGAGTCGTCGCCCCCGCGAACCGGCGACGTTGCGGGCGTCCACGGGACGACCGTCGACGACGACGAGCGGCGTGTCGGCACCGAGGACGGCGTCGAGCGTCGGGCAGTTACCCGGTGCGACGGTCACGTCGGCGACGACGACGGCGTCCGCGCGGCGGACTCGCTCGGACACTGTCGCGCGCGCCTCGTCGTCGACGGGCGCGAAGGGCGGGACGGTCACGAGGTCGGCGCCGATGGCCCGGGCCGTCTCGGCGTCGGCGTCGTCGGTGCTCACGACGCCGACCGAGCACTCGACACCGGCGGCATCGAGACGGTGGAGGTGGGGCGTGGCGGCCCCGCCGCCGCCGACGACGTGGACGGTGGCCGTGGTCGAATCCGGCGCGTCGTCCGCGAACGCGGTCACTGAGGCCGCCCCTGTGACCGGGTGTGTCGTCACCGTCGCCCGCGCGCCAAACGCCGCTTCGAGGGTCGCGGCAGTCAGCACCGACTCGGGTGTCCCGGCGGCGCGAATCCGGCCGTCGTGGAGGAGGCGGAGCTCGTCGCAGTAACGCGCCGCGAGGTCGAGGTCGTGGATGGCCGCCACGACGGTCCGTCCCTCGTCGACGAGGTCGGTCACGAGGTCCAGCGTTCGGACCTGGTGGTTCACGTCGAGGTCGGAGGTGGGTTCGTCGAGGAGGAGGACGGGCGTCTCCTGTGCGAGTGCGCGAGCGAGGAAGACCCGCTGGCGCTCCCCGCCACTCACCTCGGTCACGGGGCGGTCGGCGAGATGGGAGACAGCGGCGCGGTCCATCGCCTCGTCGACGGCGTCACGGTCGGCGCTCGTCCGGGTGCCGAACCGGCCGATATGCGGGGTGCGTCCCATTTCGACGATCCGCCGGACGGGGAACTCGAAGGTCGACGCGGTCGACTGCGGGACGGTGGCCACCAGCTGACTCGTCGCGCGCGAGTCGAGCGCCGACACGTCCTGCCCGGTGACTCGGACCGAACCCTGGTCCGGGTCGAGGACGCCATTGATCGCCCGGAGGAGGGTCGTCTTTCCCGCACCGTTCGGGCCGACGAGACCCACCAGCCGTCCCTCGTCGATGGTCGTCGATACCGAATTGAGGACCGCTGTATCGCCGAGGGTGACGGAGACCGCGTCGATTTCGATAGCGGGCGTCACGGCGCGTGTACCTCCCGCTTGCGGAGCAGGTAGAGGAAGAAGGGCGCGCCCACCGCAGCGGTGACGATGCCGACGGGGAGTTCTGCGGCGCCCGCACGGGCGACGGTGTCAGTGGCGACGAGGAAGGCGGCGCCCGCGAGCGCACTCGTCGGGAGGAGGATGCGGTGGTCCGGGCCGACGAGCAGGCGCATCACGTGGGGGACGACGAGGCCGACGAAGCCGATGACGCCCGCGACGGCGACGGCGGCCGCGGTCAGCAGACTCGATACGGTGAGCAGGAGACGTTTGGTTCGTTCGACCTCGATGCCGAGCGAGTGGGCGTCCTCTTCCCCGAGCAAGAGGACGTTCAAGTCACGCGCGTACGCGAGCAAGCCGAGGAAACCGGGGAGGACGACTGCGGCGGCGACGGTCGCCTCCGTCCACGTACTGTGATGGAGGTGACCCATCAGCCAGTAGATAGCCTCTCTGAGGTCGCGGCCGGCGCTGACGAGCATGAACGAGACGGCCGCACCGAGAAACGTCTGAACGGCGATGCCTGCGAGCAACAGGGTCTGGACGGGCGTCCGTCCGCCCTCCGACGCGAGGGCGTAGACGCCGAACGCGGCGACAAGGGCGCCGACGAAGGCGGCAACGGGGAGTGCGACCGGGACCGCGACGGGCGCGACGATGGCCGCGACGGCACCCGTCGCCGCCCCGGCGGAGATGCCGACGATGGAGGGGTCGGCCATCGGGTTTCGAAAGAACCCCTGCATCACCGTCCCCGCCGACGCGAGGGCGAAGCCGACGACTGCGCCGAGGGCGATCCGCGGGAGGCGAATCGACATGATGATCGTTCGGTGGCTCTCCGGGGCGGTCGCCGTGCCGCCGAGTGCCGCCGCGAGCGCAATCTCCGCGACACTCCGAGCGCCTATCTCGACGGGCCCGATTGTCGCACTGGCGAGCGTCACGGCCACGAGCGCACCGAGTAGCCCGCCGACCCACGCGCCCGTCCGGACGCTCGTTCTCATGGGTTACAGCCGCGCTTGCAGTAGGTAAATATTTGTTGCATACCCCCACAGAAGCGACCGATGCGACTCATTTCGGCGGTCCTCGTGTGCACGCTCCTCGTGGCGCTCGCGGTCGGGGGGACAGCCTCGACGGCCACGGCGGGCGATTCGCCTGCACAGCGAACTGCCGGCGACTGTTCGTTTCCGGTGACGCGAACCGACGCCACGGGGACCGCCGTGACGCTCTCTGAGCGCCCGGATCGGATCGCCACCCTCAGTCCGAGCGCCGCGCAGACGCTCTGGGAAATCGGCGCCCGCGCCCGCGTCGTCGGCGTCTCCGAGTTCGCGGGCTATCTCGACGGCACCGACGACCTCCCCGTCGTCAACACGGCAAGCGGCGGTATCCAGTCCGAACGGCTGGTGGCGCTCGACCCCGACCTCGTGATCGCACCCGGAACGATATCGAACGAGACGGTCGCGACGCTCCGCGACCAAGGGTTGACCGTCTACGCGATGGACACGCCGGCGACCGTCGAGGGCGTCGCTGACGCGACGACGCGTCTCGGCCGCCTCACCGGCGAGTGTACCGGTGCCGCCGAGACGAACGCTTGGATGCGCGCCAACGTCGCCGCCGTCCGCGACGCCGTCGCCGACGACCCCCGCCCGACGGCGCTCTACGTCTTCTCGGACGGCTGGACGGTCGGTGCGGACACGTTCATCAGCGACGTGTTCACGACGGCTGGAACGCGAAACGTCGTCGCTGGCACGGTGTCGGGGTACGCGCGGGTCAGTCCCGAGGTGGTCCGAGAGCGAAACCCCGAGTGGATCGTCTACAACTCCCGCGACGGCATCCCAGACACGGCGGCGTATCGGGAGACGACGGCAGTACGCGAGAACCAAACCGTCGAGGTGGACGTCAACTACCTCAACCAGCCGGCGCCCCGGAGTATCGTCCGCGCCACCCGAACCGTCGCCACCGCGGTCCACCCCACCGCCGTCGACGAAGCGAGTTACGTCCCGCGGTCGGCAGTCGAGCCAGCGAACGCGACTGCGACGACCACCGGGACGCCGACGGGCCGTCAGACGGCCGGCGATGGCCCGGGATTCGGCGTCGTCACTGCCGTCGTCGGTGTCCTGTTCGCACTCCTCCTCGTCCACGGACGCCGCCGTTGACGCCGCCGCCATCCAAAACGGTATTACGGCCGGCCCGCCGCGTACGCGTATGGTAGAGAACGTCATCTGGCCCGCCTACCTCGACGCGTCGAAGACGCGCGCCGAGGGGCGGCGCGTCCCCCGCGAGCAAGCGGTCGACGAGCCGACGGTCGACGAGATTGCGAAGGCCGCCCAGCAGGTCGGCTACGACGCCGTCATCGAACGCGACATGACCTATCCGCGGGAGTACGAACCCCGCGGGCGCGTCCTCGTGAAGGGTGCGGACGACGCGACGAAAAACGACCTCGTCCAGGCCATCGCGGCCTACGTGGACATCCTCCGGGACTGACCGTGCGCCGTCTCGGAACCGTCACCCGGACCGCCCAAGGGCTGGCTATCGTCCGCTACGAGGCGGACGAGGACCCCGACATCGGACTGACCGCCGTCGACGAATCCCTCTCGACCGTCGGCCGCGTCGTCGACGTCTTCGGCCCCGTCGACGCGCCGTATCTCGCCGTCTCGCCCGCGGACACGGTCAGCCTCACCGACCTCCTCGGCTCGAAGCTCTACACTCGATGACCCACGCTCGGAAGTCACAATCCCCAAGCCACCCCCCGCGCAACCGACAGCCATGAACGCGCGCGAGATTCGCGGCGTCGCCGTCGCCGCGGCGCTCTTCTTGTTCGTCCAGCTCGGCGCACTCATGCTGGTCGAACCGTTCGAGACGGCGGGCTACCAGGCCGTCGAGAATCCCTCCGACCCGACGAACAGCCTCGTCTACATCGCCGCCATCCTCGTCGCCACGGCGCTGATGCTCGCGGCCTTCAAGTACGCCTTCGAGTGGGCCGTCAAGGGCGTCGTCGTCTGCTCCAGCGCCCTCGTCTCGTGGTACGTCTTCGCCGTCGTCACCCCGCCGCTGGTCACCCTCGGCTCGCTCAACGTCCTCGCCGTCGCGCTCTCGGTGGGCGTTGCCGTCGCCCTCCTCGTCTACCCCGAGTGGTACGTCATCGACGCCGCGGGCGTCGTCATGGGTGCCGGCGCGGGCGCGCTCTTCGGCATCAGTTTCGGCCTGCTGCCCGCTATCCTCCTCCTCTCCGTGCTCGCCGTCTACGACGCCATCAGCGTCTACGGCACCGAACACATGCTCAGCCTCGCCGAGGGCGTGATGGACCTCCACGTCCCCGTCATTCTCGTGATTCCGCTCTCGCTGTCGTACTCCCTGCTCGACGACGATTTCTCGGGGGCGAGCGACGTTCACGACGACGACGGCGATGCGGACGACGACGCGGCAGTTGAGGGCGACGAGACGACGGCGGACGACCACACAGACGAGGGCGAATCCGACCGCGACGCCTTCTTCATCGGCCTCGGCGACGCCGTGATGCCCACCGTCATGATAGCCAGCGGCGCCTTCTTCTCCCCTGCGCCGTCGCTCGGGGTCACGTTCCTGCCCGCGCTCAACCTGCCCGCTCTGCTCGCCATGGTCGGAACTTTCCTCGGCCTCGGCGTCCTCCTCTGGGCGGTCATGAAGGGCCGGGCTCACGCTGGCCTCCCCCTCCTGAACGGCGGCGCCATCGGCGGCTACCTCCTCGGTTCCGTCCTCGCGGGCGTACCCCTACTCCGTGCGCTCGGACTCGCGCCGTACCTCTAGTCGTCGGCGCCGGCCCGCACTTTCACCGCCATCCCCGTGTCGAAGTCGTGCATGGCATCGGCGGCGAGTTCCGCCCGTCCGACGGCGAGGACGTCGCCCGTCTCGTGGACGACGGCCACCTCGTCGCGCGGGCGCACGTCGTCGTCGACTCGCTGGACGAACTTCGCGAAGACGTTCTTCCCCTCGCGGACGAAGGGTTCGCTCTCGGACCCGACGACGACGCGCCCGGCGGGGGCGTCGAGGGCGTCGACGAGACGGCGCCCACCCTCGAGTCCGAGCGTGAATCGGCCGTCGGTGCCGTAAGAGACGATGCGACCCGCGTCGGCCCGGACCTGTCGCGGCCGCCCGCCCGTCGAGTGCGTGACGGTGAGGTCGTCGCTGGGGGGAAAGAGCGCCGCGCCGGCGCCCGCGCCGAACTGGTAGTCGGCGATGGTTCGAAGCCGAGCGAGTTCGTCCTGCGTCATTGGCCTCCCTCGCGCGTCCACCGGCAAAAGCCTTCCCAGCCAGTCTCGCCCACCACAACGCTTAGACGGCGACCGGACCGAAAGAGGCCCATGGCACACGAACTCGGTGAGAGCGATTGGGGCGACTGGCTCCCGACGGCTATCGCCGACGCCGACCCGGACGGCGTCGCGGTCTGGTATCTCGGCTGCAACGGCTTCGTCCTCAAGGGGAGCGACGGGACGACGCTCTTTATCGACCCGTACTGTGGCCTCGGCGACCCGCCGCGGACGGTGCGGATGATTCCCGTCCCCTTCGACCCCGAGGACGTCGAGGATGCGGACGCGATTCTCGCCACCCACGAGCACTCCGACCACGTCCACGGACCGACGCAGGCGCCCATCCTCGCCGGCACGGGCGCGAACTACTACGCCCCCGACGCCAGCATGGCCGTCGTCGAACGCGTCGACTGGACCGACGACTGGGGCGTCGTCGCCGACCAGTTGGTTACCGTCTCCGAGGACGAGACGTTCGAGGTGGGCGAGTTCACGATTCACGTCGTCCCCGTGAACGACCCCGACGCCGACCACCCCGTCGGCTACGTCATCGAACACGAGGCGGGGACGGTGTTCCACGGCGGCGACACTCGACACGCGGACTCCTTCACCGACATCGCCGACCGGTTCGACATCGACCTCGGCGTCCTCGCGTTCGGGTCGGCGGGGCGACTCCTCGACAAGCAAACTCGCGAGCCGAAACGGACGCAGTGGTACGCCGACGAGAACGGCGTGATTCGGGCGGCGAACGACCTCGAACTCGACCGCCTCCTCCCGAGTCACTGGGACGTGTGGAAGGGGCTGACCGCGGACCCGACGGTCCTGCACAACCACGCGCGGAGCTTCGAGTACCCCCAAGAACTCGAAGTCGTGGAGATTGGCGACCGGGTCGACCTGTAGCGACCGCCGGTTGTTTTATACTACTACTGGCAGCAGTATGGCGCATGGCGAAGGACCCAGCCCCCGACGCCTCGGTATCCGTCACGACGGACGAGGTGCGCGTGGGGAAGACGTTCGAGGCCGAGCGATTTCCGGTCCCGGCCATCGCCTTCGACATCGAGTCGGTGGCCGACGAGCCAGTTCGCATCCGTCTCGTCGACGACATTCCGGAGTCGTTCGCGATGGAGGGCGTCGGCTTCCATCCCGACTACGAGGGGGACAACTGGACGGCGTACCGTGACAACCGCGTCGCCTACGAACGGACGCTGGACCCGGGCGAGGAAGTGCTCACGGTGTACGGCATCCGCATCGACGACTCTGACGAGGCCGCCGACTTCCTCGACGAACCGACGGTCGAACTCATCGAACACGGCGAGGCCGCGAACACGGGCGACGTACTGGGGCGCGAGACGACACAGGTCGTCCGCGACGCCCTCTCCGGCGAGTCGGACGACGAACTCGCCGGCCTCGGCCCCGACGCCGCGGCCGACGAGTCGGCGCCCGAACCTCGCGAACTCGACGACGACTCGGAAGCCATCCTCGGGGACCGGGACGAGTCGGTGACCGCCGTCGACACGTCGGCGGAGACAGCCGAGGAGTCCGACGCGGAGACGGATGAGGACGAGGACATGGAGACTGACGAGGCAACAGACGAGGACATGGAGACTGACGAGGCAACAGACGAGGACGCGGAGACTGACGAGGCAACAGACGAGGACGCGGAGACTGACGAGGCAACAGACGAGGACATGGAGACTGACGAGGCAACAGACGAGGACGCGGAGACTGACGAGGCAACAGACGAGGACATGGAGACTGGCGCGAGTGAGGACACGGAGACGGACGAAGGCGAGGACGAGGAGGCTGACGAGAGTGGTGAGACGGACGAGGACGAGGAAACGGACGAATCCGAGGACGAACCGGAATCCGTCTCTTCCTCGGCGGCCGCCAAGCGGTTCGACCCGCGGGACTGGGACCAGCGACACGAGACGACACACGCCACGGCGGACGAGACAGATGCGACGGCGAGCGAAGCGGACGAGGGTGACGCCGAGCCTACGGCTTCCCCGACTGCCACGCCGGGGTCCGTCGCCGCCGCCCTCGCGGCCGAGATTCGCGCGGGGACCGTCGACGACGACGATTTGGCCGTCATCGACGAGGCACTCGCGAGCGAGGTGCCGACCAGTATCGACGTGCGCGTGAGCCGACTCCAGTCACAGACCGAGGACTTGCTCGCCTACCGCGACGCCCTCGCCGACTTCCTCGACGAGAACGGTACCGCGGAGGAGGTACTGGGCGACGTGAGCGAGGGCCTCGCCGACCTCTCCGAACAGGTCGACGGCCTCGAAGCGTCGCTCGCCGACGCCGACGCGGAGCGGGCCGACCTCAACGCCGAGGTGGCGTCGGTCGCCGAGACGGTCGAGGACGTGTCAGCCACCGTCGAGGACGTGGCCGGCCGCGTCGACACGCTCGAATCCGACCTCGCGGCCGTCGAGACGACGACGGAGTCGCTGTCCGACCGCCTCGACGCCGTCGAGAGTCTGGAGGACGACATCGAGGCCATCCACGACGAACTCGAGGAGTTACAGTCGTTCCGCGAGCAACTGAACAGCGCCTTCGGCCCCGGGGAGTAGGCTCGCCGAAAGCGCAATCGGTAAAGCCCGCGGCCGCCTCGTGCCAGTAATGACCGAGACGGTCCGCGTCGCCGTCCCGCGCAAGGGACGCCCGCTGGAGGCGGTGCTCGAACGGATTGCGACCGTGGCCGACGCCGACGCTCTCGCCGACGACGTTTCTTCCACGCTTCGCTACGAGAAGGCAGTCACCAAGGGGAACGCGACCGCCGACCGGGACGTCTACGCCCGGCTGGCGGCCTACAGCGACCTCACCGATCCCGAGAAGCCGGAGTACACGCTCGTTCGCGACGACCGTGAGGGGAAGCCACGGCGGGTCGTCTTCGACAGCGTGACCGTCACCGTCGGCAGCGACGGACCGGGCGACGAGGTGCGGGTGGAGCTGATCGGGCGCGAGGAACCGTTCCGCGCCCTCCGCACCCACGAGTTCGGCCTCGGCTTCGACAGCGCCGACCTCGTGTTGGAGGAGGTGGTGACCCTCGGCGAGGCGGGCGTCGAATCCATTGCCGACGTGAACGCCCGCATCGACCCGCGAGATACCGACGTTCGCGTCGTGCGAGGGCTCGGTGACACGGTGTATCACACTCTGCTCGCGACGCCTGACGTGCTTCCAGCGGGCGCCGACCTTGACCGCGAGTTCGTCACCGACTACGAGGGGCCGCTCTGTATCTCGCCGCGCTACGAGCGCCTCGTCGAGGCCGTCCTCGGCACCGACGCCATCGAGGGTGTCGAATTCGTCTACCCAGACCCCGCAATCGAGGAGGAGGCCGCCATCGCGGAGTCGGGACTGGGCGTCTATCTCACGATGACCGGGTCGACCGCCCGGGACCACGGACTCGTCGTCGGTGAAGACCTCTTCCCGAGCGAAACGGTCCTTATGGAGAATCTCGCCGAGGCGGGCCCGGCGGCGGAGACGTTGAAGAAGGCGCTGGCGGACGTGGACTTGGAGACGGCGCTTCAGCCCTAGAGGGCGCGCGCTGCGTCGGGGTCCGTCCCTGCTTCGAGGAGTTCGGTGTAACGGTTGCGAACCGTCACTTCCGAGACGTCGCTCACGGAGCAGACTTCCTTCTGGGTTATCTTCTCGCCTTCCAGAATCGAGGCAGCGTAGAGCGCCGCGGCCGCGAGGCCGACGGGGCTTTTGCCGCTGTGGACGCCGCGCTCCATCCCCTCTTCGAGGAGCGAGCGCGCGCGACCGACGGTGTCTTCGTCTAACTCGAGGTCAGAGGCGAAGCGCGGGAGGTACTCCAGCGGGTTGGCCGGTTCGATGGCCAGTTCGAGTTCGCGGACGATATATCGGTAGGCTCGGGAGAACTCCTTGCGCTCGACCCGGCTGACGGGTTCGAACTCGTCGAGGCTGCGCGGGATCGACGCCTGTCGCGCGGCGGCGTAGAGCGACGCCGTCGCCATCGCTTCGATGGAGCGCCCGCGCAGGAGGTCATCCTCCAGCGCCCGGCGGTAGACGACACTCGCCGTCTCCCGAACGCTCTCGGGCAGGCCGAGCGCGGATGCCATCCGGTCGATTTCGCCGAGCGCCTGCTTCAGGTTGCGCTCCTGGGCGTTCTTCGAGCGGAACCGCTCGTCCCACGTCCGGAGCCGTTGGAGCTTCCGTCGCTTGTTGCCGTCGAGCGTGCGGCCCTTGGCGTCTCGGTCCTGCCAGTCGATGACCGACGACAGTCCGTCGTCGTGGAGGAGCTTCGTCGTCGGCGCTCCGACTCGACTCTTCTCCGCGCGCTCGTTGGAGTCGAAGGCGCGCCACTCGGGGCCGTGGTCGATTTCGTCTTCCTCGACCACGAGGCCACACGACTCACACACCGTCTCGCCGTGCGAGTCGTCGACGACGAGCGACGCTTCGCACTCTGGACAGACTCGTTCGCCAGCCTCCCCCCGCTTTTCGGTCGTCTCGTGCTGTTCCCCGCCGGCCTCTCGGAGGGTTTCGGACTCCTGGGTCATGATTGTCAGTTGCGGCGCGTGGCCGCGCGTCTCGTCTCATCCACCGATAGGATTGGTAGTATCTTAATAGTTTCCACTATGTTTTGATTCCAATCGAAACAGCGAGTGTGGTGGATGTTCATGCCACACGCCTTTCGACCCGACTCTTTTTGGTGGTGTCAGCCTTACGCGAGAGAGAGAGTCGTCGTGACGAACAACACCACGCCGGACGCCGGGACCGACGCCCTCGTCGAGGACGTCGTCAGCACGCTTCGAACGTTCGAACTCACCGAGTACGAGGCGAAGTGTTTCGTGGCGCTGACGCGGCTTCGCGAGGGCACGGCCAAAGAAGTGAGCGATGTCGCGGACGTCCCGCGCGCGCGCATCTACGACAGTATGGATGCCCTCCAGGACCGCGGCCTCGTGAGCGTCCAGGAGTCGAAACCCCGTCGCTTCCGGGCCGTCTCGCCCCACGAAGCCGTCGACTTGCTCGAACGCGAGTGCCGGAGTCGACTCGACCGACTCGGAACGGCGCTCCCCCGTCTCGGGTCCCCGAACCGGTCGACCGGCGCGGGCGAAGTCTGGACGATGGAGGGCGAGGCCGCCGTCGCCGAACGCCTCGCGACCCTCCTCGCCGACGCCGAGACGGAGGCGCTGTTCGCCGTCGCGACCGACACGCTCCTGAGCGACGACCTCCTCGACGCGCTGTCGGCGGCGACCGACCGCGGCGTCGACGTGGTGGTCGGTTCACCGAGCGACGCCATCCGCGACCAGATTCGCGAGGCCGACTCCGGGGCCGATGTGGTCGAGACGTGGACGTGGTGGGAGTCTCACCCCATCGACCCCGGTGCCGTCACCAGCGTCCTCATGGTCGACGGCGACGCGTTGCTCGTCAGCGCCGACGCCGCGACCGACCTGCCCGGCGTCCGCAAACACCGCGCGGTCTGGACAGACAGCGCGGAAGCGCCCGTCGTCGGCCTGATGCGCCCGCTCCTCACGAGCGCTATTCGCGACGCCAGTCGCGACTGAATTCCGTCGTTCTATCGCCCAGTCTGTGATTCCGTCAGTAACGACTACGGGAACGACCCGTCCTCGACGGCGTCGCGATACGCCGCCACCGCCTCCTCCATCTCCTCGCGCACGTCGCCGAACGACTCCGCGAAGGGTGGGACAGACTCCGAGAGGCCGAGTACGTCCGTCACGACGAGCACTTGGCCGTCCGTCTCGCCGCCAGCGCCGATGCCGATGACCGGGATGTCGAGCGCGTCGGTTATCGATGCCGCCAGTTCGTCGGGGACGTGTTCGAGGACGAGCGAGAACGCCCCGGCGGCCTCGTGTTTCGCGGCGAGGTCACGGATTTCGGCGGCCGCGTCGTCGGTGGTTCCCTGCTGTGTGTAGCCACCAACCTGATTGACTCGCTGGGGCGTCAGTCCGAGGTGTGCCATCACGGGAATTCCAAGCTCGACCAGTCGCTCGGTCAACTCGACGGTGTGGGTGCCGGATTCGAGTTTGACGGCGTTGGCGCCCGCCTCCTTGATCAGTCGCCCGGCGTTCTCGATGCTCTCGGCCTCGCTTGCCCCGTAACTCAGGAAGGGCATGTCGGCGACGACGAGGGCGTCGTCGACGGCCCGCGCGACGGCGCCGGTGTGGCTGGCCACTTGGTCCAGCGTGACGGGGACGGTGGTGTCGTAGCCGAGCATCGCGTTCCCCACGCTGTCGCCGACGAGCACCACGTCGATGCCCGCCTCGTCGACGATGGCCGCCGTCGGCGCGTCGTACGCCGTCAGCATCGTCAGCGGTTCGTCCCGCGCCCCCCGCTGTATCTCCCGGACCGTTGGCATGGTCACCGACTCGCCCGCCGGGAAATTAACGCTACTCCCTGCGACCCGCATCCGCCTCCCAGCCCCGAATCAGACTGGTGAGCACTCGATTGACCGGCACCGACTCGCCGCGGTCGGCCGCCCGGTCGACGACGAACCCGTTGATGGCGTCTATCTCGGTCCGCCGGCCACGCGCCACGTCGCGATGCATCGACGACTGGTTTCGCGCCGTCTCGCTCGCCACCGTCTCGACGGCCGTCGTCGCCGTCGCCGCCGAGAGGTCGACACCGTCGGCGCGCGCCACCGCCGCCGTCTCGCGGGCGGCCGCCGTCGCCACCGCCGCGAGCGGTCCTTCGCCCGCGACAGCCCCGTTCTCGACGCGCGCGAGCGCTGTCACCGGGTTGATGGCGGCGTTGACCGCCAGTTTCTCCCAGAGCCGACGCCGGATATCGCTCGTCACGTCGGTCGGGAAGTCGGCGGCGCGGAAGGCCGCAGCGACGCGCTCGACGGGGGCCGTGTCGCCCTCGGGACGCCACGGGCCGAGCGTGACGGTTCCGCGACCGAGCCACTCCACGTGTCCCGGGTCGGCCAGTCGCGCCCCGCAGGTCACCGTCCCCGCGACGACGGGCGCGTCCACGTGCGCGGCGAGGACGTCCTCGTTGCCCATCCCGTTCTGGAGGGAGCAGACGGCGCCGTACTCGCCGGTCGCGAGCGTCCGCGCCGCCGCCTCGGTGTCGTAGGCCTTCACGGTCACGAGGGCGAGGTCGGCGTTCGTCCCTGTCCCGTCCGTCGTCGCCGCTGGCTGGGTTTCGAACGTCTCGACGCCGGTGACGCGGAGCCCCGACCGCTGGACCGCCGAGACGTGCGGGTCGCGTCCCACGAGCGTCACGTCGTGAGCGCGCGCGAGGCGGCCGCCGACGAGACTGCCGAGACTCCCCGCGCCGAAGACGACGACTCTCATGTCGGCCGCGCCCGAGAACTGGCCCGCCAGACGCGCGAGGTGGGACCCACCGCGCCGCCCTCGGTGATTGGTTCGTGTGACCCGACGTGCATCGTCGCCCCGTTTCCGCGCGTGACGACAAATGCGTGCTGGTCGGGCAGTACGTGCTATCACTGTAGATAATTAGGCCATCACTTTTATGAGAGACGGTGCGAAGTTCCAAATATGGCTGCAACGGGTGAGAACGAACCGGTGACGACGGTTCCCCACCGGGTCGAAATCGATTGGGACCGTCGGGAACCGATTAGCTTCGCGATTCAGACGGCACTCAGTGAAATCGAAAACTGCTCGCCCGTCGAATTGGCTCCGCTCACCGAGTACGTCGACCCCGACGCACTCGAAGCCTTCTTCAGCGGCTCCGACGAGGAGATTGCGGCGCGGTCGCTCTCGTTCGCGTACGAGGAGTACACCGTCCACGTCGACGGCGCCGGCTACGTCCGAGTCGACTGACGGGGCTCCTAACTGGTCTGCCGAGAATTCTTCCGAACGCTCAATCGTCCGTCCCGTCGAGTAGTCGCGTCTCGACGTAGGTGTTCAGCTCCGCACACACCGCCTCGCTGTCGACCGTGCCGTCGGTCGTCGCTCGGCGCATCGTCTCGCCGGCGAGCACCGTCAGCAGGAACGACGCGACGCTCTCAGCGTCGACCGGCCGGTAGACGCCCTCGTCGACGCCGCGTTCGATGAGCGTCGCGAGGTCACGCCGGAAGCGGCGGTCGTTGGCGCTGAAATAGGAGCGAAACGTCTCGTTGTGCGGGGCCTGCCCCCGGAGTTCGGCCATCACCTTCGTGAGCGACGCGCGTGCTTCGCTCGGGTCCGGCGCCAGGACGAACGACAGGAGCGTCTGGAGGCAGTCGTCGGCGTCGTCGGTGGCCGGTTCGGGTATCTGTGACTCGAAGTGGTCGAGCAGGTATTCGAGGAGTGCGACCAACACCTCGTCTTTGCCGTCGTAATGCTGATAGATGAGCGACTTGCTCTTCGGGAACTCGTCACCGATGCGCTGGACGGTGAGGTCCTCGTACCCGTGTTCGATGAGGGCGGCGTAGGTGGCACGCAGTATCGCCGTCCGCGTCTCGTCGGTGTCGGTCCCGAAGGGGGCGTCGAAGGGCACGGTGACTGAACGTTCATTCACAAGTTATATACTTCGTTCCGTTGACCGTCGGGACACACCCGCCGGGAGTCGCGCCGCCAGGGTCCCCCACTCGCGTTCTGCGGCGACCACACGGTCGGTTCTCGGCCCGACCCCACTATGTCAGCCACTCATCGCTCGCTCCTCCTCGTTACGCTCGTCGTCGTCGCTGCCCTCGCTGCCACCGGTCTCGCGGCCGGGCAGTCCTCCTCCGGCACCGTCATCGGACGCCCGGACATCGACGTGTACGCCTCGACGACCGAAGTCGAACCGGGTACGGAAACCGACTTACAGCTCGTCGTCTCCAACGACGGCCAGCTGCGTCGCGGCGGCCCCGCGGAGTACGAGACCCGGGTCGTTACCGCCCGCGGCGTCTCTCTTGACGTGGCCAGCGGCGACACGCCCTTCGAAATCAACACCGGTCGCGTGGCCGTCGGCGACGTTCCCCGCGGCACGACCACCGCAGACCCCATCTCCATCACCGTCCCGGAGGACGTCTCTCCCGGGCGCTACCGAATCCCCGTCACCGTCTCCTACACCCACTCCGTCAGTGTCGAGTACAGTTCGGTCGGGTCACCAAAGTACAACGACATCAGTCGCGAGGTGACTCGGTACGTCACCGTCCGAGTGCGTGACCAAGCACAGTTCGACGTGGTCGACACCTCATCGGCGGCCCAAATCGGCGACACTGGCAACGTGTCCGTGACCCTCCAGAACGACGGGACGCGGCCCGCCCGCGACGCGAGCATCGTCCTCTCGTCGTCGACGGACGAACTCACGTTCGGGAGTGGGTCGACGAGTTCGACGGGCTACGTCGGGCGCTGGGAACCCGGCACGAACGCGACGCTCGACTACACCGTCACCTTCGCCGACGACGCGGCGGAGCGAAACTACAGTCTCACGGCGACGGTGGAGTACGAGGACACCGACGGTATCGCGCGCAGCGCCGAACCCCTCGCGGTCGGCGTCCGTCCCGACCCCGAACAGACCTTCGCCCTCCGTGACACCGACTCGACGCTCCGAGTCGGGACGGAGGGGCAGTTCTCCGGCACCGTCGTCAATCGCGGCCCCGACGCCGTCAGCGACCCCGTGGTCGTGTTCCAGTCGTCGAACCCCAACGTCAACGTCGAGTCCAGCGAGTACGCTCTCGACGCCCTCGGCCCCGGCGAGGCGAGCGAGTTCGACTTCGACGTGGCCGTCAGCGACGGGGCGAGCGCCACCACCCAACAGTTCAACGTCTCCGTCCGGTACCGGAACGAGCGCGGCGACACGCGCCGGAGCGACGCGCTTTCCGAGCGCGTGACAATCGCTCCCCAGCGCGACCGCTTCAGCGTCGAGGCGGTCAATCGCACCGTCGTCGCCGGGCAGACGACGACGCTCGAACTCCGCGTGACGAATCAGGGCGACGACCCCCTCAGCGACGTGGAGGCCAAGGCGTTCGTCCAGTCGCCGCTGAGTAGCGACGACGACGAGGGCCTCGTCTCCTCGCTCGCCCCCGGCGAATCCGCGACGTTCGTCATCGGCCTGAGCACGAGTGGGTCCGCACTCGAGAAATCCTACCCCGTCTCCGTCGACTTCCAGTACGAACTCCCGGACGGCGACACGGAGGTGTCGAAGACCTACCGCGTCCCCATCACGGTCGACCGACCGGAGAGCGGCGGCCCGCCCGTCGTCCCCATCGCCATCGGCGTCCTCGTCCTCGTCGGACTCGGCCTGCTCGTCTGGTATCGCCGGAGCGACGGAGGCGACTGACGACCCGTGTCGCTGCTCCCGCATCTCGACGTCCAGCGGGTCATCGACACGCTGGACGCGTGGATAGTCGACCGGCCCGGACAGGTCATCCTCTGTTTCCTGCTCGTCTCGGGGCTGTTCGTCGCCGGCCTCGGCGCCGGCGGCACCGACTCCGGGACCGACCAGTTCACGCAGGACGTGCCCGCCGAACAGGCGCTCCAAGAGGTCAACGACAACTTCGAGCGGATTACCTTCGGCGACGATAGCGGCACGACGCAGTTGATTCAGTCGGGGACGAACGTCCTCTCGAAGCCAGAACTGCTGCGGATGCTCCGGGCCCAAAATCGTCTGTCCGAGGACGACGACCTGCAGGTGACGCGCACGTCGAGCGTCGCCCGCGCCGTCGCCCAGACACTCGACCCCTCGGCCGACACCATCGACGACGAGATTCGGGCGGTCGAACGCGCGACGCCCGGCGAAATCGACCGCGCCGTCCGCACGACCGTCTCGAGCGAGCCCGGGCTTCGCGCCCTCCTCAGCGAGGACTACAACGCCCGGTCCGCGTCCGCGTCGGCCACCATCGGGACGGTGTCGCACCGACTCCCCGGCGGTGCGAGCGAGGGACCGGGAACGAGTGGGTCCAGCCCGCTCACGTCGATTCAGCTGCAGGCCCAGTACATCGTCCAGTCGGTCGGCGGCGACATCACCGTCTTCGGGAGCGGCATCACGTCCGAAGAGCTCGGTAACGTCATCAACGACTCGCTCCAGTTGGTGATTCCGGCCGCCGTCGCGCTCATCCTGCTCTTTCTCATCGTCGCCTATCGCGACCCGATCGACCTGTTGCTCGGCCTCGTCGCCCTCGCGATGACGATGCTCTGGACGTTCGGCTTCATGGGGCTCGCCGGCATCGCGTTCTCGCAGTTGCTCGTCGCCATCCCGCCGCTCTTGCTCGCGGTGGGTATCGACTTCGGCATCCACGCCATCAACCGCTACCGCGAGGAACACGTCGGCGACGTGGGCGTTCGCGACGCGATGCGGGTCACGACCGACCAGCTGTTGATTGCCTTCTTCATCGTCACCGGGACGACCGTACTCGGGTTCGCCGCCAACCTGAGCAGCGGCCTCAGTTCCATCCGCGAACTCGGTATCGTCGCGGCGGTGGGTATCGTCTTCACCGCGCTCGTGTTCGGCGTCTTCCTCCCCGCGACGAAGGTGTACGCCGACTGCTGGCGCGAGCGCCTCGGCCTCCCGTCCTTCGGGTCGGCGGCGCTCGGCGACGAGCGCTCGCTCCTCGGACGCGTGTTACCCGTCGGCGTCCACATCGCCCGCAACGCGCCGCGCGCGTTCCTCGTCCTCGTCATCATCTCCACGGCGTTCATGGGGCAGTACGGCGCGGGCGTCGACAGCCGGTTCACGCAGGACGACTTCCTCCCCCCGGAGGAGCCCCCGGCGTATCTGGAGTACGTCCCCGAGCCCTTCCGCCCCGGCGACTACACCGTCACCGAGACGACGAACTTCCTCGAACGCAACTTCCAGACGGGTGAGGAAGACACGACGACGGTGTACGTCGAGGGGCCGTTACACAAGGACTACGCGCTGGAGGCGTTGTGGCGGGCGGGCGAGAGTCCACCGGGGAGTTTCGTCGACGACGACGGTCACGCCCGCGAGACGAGCATCGTGACCGTCATCCGGTCGTACGCGGAGCGTGACCCCGAGTTCGCCGCCTTGGTCGCGCGCAACGACCGCAACGACAACGGCATCCCGGACGACAACCTGCGGACCGTCTACGCCGCGCTCTTGGACTCGCCGGCGCGTGACCGCGCGCTGAACTACATCACCGACGACTACTCCAGCGCGCGCATCGAGTACGCCGTCGAGGCCGACGCCTCCCAAGAGGCAGTCACGGAGGACACCCGCGAGGTGGCCGACCGAGTGCGGTTCGAAGCCACCGCCACCGGCGGCGTCATCGTCCTCAAAGCCGTCTCGGACGTCATCGGCGAGTCGGCCTTCCGGAGCCTCGTCATCGCCCTCGTCGCCGCGGCGGCCTTCCTCGTCGTCGTCTACGGCCTCTTGGAGGGGCGCCCGTCGCTCGGCCTCGTGAACGTCCTCCCCATCGCCGTCACCGTCGCGGCGCTCGCGTCGACGATGCGCTTTCTCGACATCCCGTTCAACGTCCTGACCGGGACCAGTCTCTCCATCGCCATCGGCCTCGGCATCGACTACTCGGCGCACCTCCTGCATCGCTTCGTCGAGGAGTACGACGAGTCGACGGACGTCGACGCCGCGTTGCTGTCGACGGTCCGCGGGACAGGCGGCGCCCTCACCGGCAGCATGCTGACCACCGTCTCCGGGTTGGGCGTGCTCTGGCTGGCGATTTCGCCCATCCTCGGCCAGTTCGGCCTGCTCATCGCCTTGAGCGTGCTCTACTCGTATCTCGCCTCGATTCTGGTCCTCCCGACGACACTCGTCCTCTGGGACCGCTACGTCTCCGCGGGCGCGGGGCGAGCCCTCGCCGGCGAGTGGGTCGAGTATCAGCCCTGAGAACCTGTCGCCCGAATTTATTACGGGGTGGTCCGAATCTCGGCCAAGACCACATGTCCGACCCGACCACACGATCCGACGCGGTGGGAGACGATGCCATCGACTCCGAAGTCGTTCAGGCGCTCTCGGGCGCCGATACGAGCGACGCCGAATCGTCGGTCGCCGCCGTCCTCGAAGCGATGGGCGACGACGAACACACAACTGACGACGACACGGCCGACGAGGAGACGGAGGACGACGACGAAACCATCTCCGTCTTGGAGTTCGTCTTGGGCGACGAGCGCTACTGTCTCGATATCACGTACATCGAGCAGATAGTCGAACGCGGCACCGTGACTCGAATCCCGAACGCGCCGGCGTTCGTTGAGGGCGTCATCGACCTCCGCGGCGACATCACGACGGTCATCGACCCGATGGAAACGCTGGCGGCAGAGTCCGGCGGGGACGGCGACCTCATCGTCGTCTTCGATTCGACGCAGATGGACGACGAGTGGAGCGTCGGGTGGGCCGTTGACGGTGTCCGGCGCGTCTCGACGGTGTCGCTGTCGGCGGTCAAGGAGTCACCCGTCGACGAACCGTGGATCAACGGCGTCGTCAAACGGCAGGAAGACGGCGAGTTCGTCATCTGGACGGAGCCGGGCGAACTGATGCGCGACGGCGACGCGGCCTAGCGCTGGCGAAGAAACTCTGGCAGTTGCAGTCGGTCCATCCCGTCGTCGGGGACTGCGGTCGGCTCGGGCCGTGACATCATGTCTGGCCGGCTCGTCCGCGACTTGGGGGCGTCGGCGGCAGTGTCAGCCTCGGACGCACCCGTCGGTTCGACGACCAGTTCTTCCCACACCGCGGTTCCGTCGCCGCTTCGCCCCGACGCCTTCCGTCGGCCTTCGTCGTACGAGAGTTCGATCAGGCTGCGCTCGTAACTCGTGTCCGCGTCGGCCACCACGCGGTCGTACTCCTCCTGATTGGGTTTACCGAGCGCACGCGCGACGCCGAGGGCGAAGGCGCGTTCGAGCGCCGCTTCCTTGCCCAGATTCTCCCAGTCGGTGCCGAACTCGGTGTCGTACATATCAGGCCTCGATGTCCTGCTCCGGTCGGACGTGCAGGCCATCGTCCTCGAACTCGATGGCGTGGATGTCGCTGTCGATGTCCGTCCCCCGCATCTTGATTATCTGGACGCCCCGTCGCATCCCGTCGCCCTCCATGTAGTTGTGCATGAAGATGACGCCGTGTGCGAGGTAGTGTTCGTCCGCGTAGGAGGTCGGGTCCGTCATCTCGGAGATGAGCAGTGTCGTCGCGTCGACGCGCTTCAGCGAGGTGAGGAACTGGACGAACGCCTCGTGGTTGTCCGGATAGAAATACTGGAGGATCATCGTCGAGTCGATGACCAACCGGTCTATCTCCCGGGAGTTGATGAAACTGACCAGCCGGTTGGTCATGTTCTGGACGCCGGAAGAGAAGTCGTTGCCGCCGGGGCCTTTCAGGAGGCGCTTGGCGTTCGAATCGAAGACGTTCCGGAACTGGAATTTACCGGACTGAGCGGCCTTCTCGAAGCCGAAATTGTAGGAACTCATGTCGTGAATCAGTTCCTCCTCGGTTTCGTGCATGCTCAGGTACAGACACTTCTCGCCGACGCGGGCCCCCTCCGTGACGAAATGCGAGGAGAGGGTCGTTTTTCCGCTCCCCGGCGGTCCGCTCAGGATGTACAGCCGATTTTGGAGGAGCCCCCCCTCGACGAGTTCGTCGAAACCGTCCACGCCGGTGGAAAGCCTCATTGACTGGTACTCGCCACACCCGATGAAATAGGTTGCGTCCGGGTTCTCAGGTCTGATAAGCCCCGGGGGAGCCGCCGTCTCGGGCGCGTTGCGAATTTATTTCAATCAGTCCGCGTAACGGGATTGTAATGACCGAGCTGACGCGAACTGGCATCGAAGGGCTCGACTCGATTCTCGGTGGCGGGATCGTCGACAACGCGACAGTCCTGATCAGCGGCAATCCGGGGACTGGGAAGAGTATCCTCGGGTTGCAGTACATCTACAACGGCGTTCAGGAATTCGACGAGACGGGCATCTATCTCTCTTTCGAGGAGAACCGGGAGGACATCGCCCAAGCTGCGGAGTCCATCGGCTTCGAGAACTGGCGCGAACTCGTCGAGGACGACCAGATTCTCGTCTACGACAAGCAGGAACTCCTCCGACACAACGACTTCAACGACACGCTGGACCTGCTTCTCGAGGAGTTCGAGGAGATGGACTACGACCGCTTCGTCCTCGACTCGCTGACGATGTTCGAGTTGTTCTTCACGGACGAGCAGGAAAAGCGGACGTACCTCCTCAAGTTCTCCGACATCCTGAAGGCCAACGGCTTGACGTCGTTGCTCATCGCCGAGCAGTCCGCCGTCTTCCCCGAACAGGACATCGGCCTCGAGAACTTCCTCACCGACGGGAACATCTACCTGATTCAGACGCCGACGGAGTCGGGCGTCAACCGATACATCTGGGTCGCGAAGATGCGCAAGCAGAACATCGAGACGGACATCTTCCCCATGGACATCACCGACGGGGGCATCACCGTCCACGAGCGAGCCGCGGGCTTCTCGATGATGGGTAGCGGTGGAAACTCCCCGTTCCCCGGCGAGTAATCACTCGGAGAGCTGTCGCCACGCTTCGTCGAGGCGGTTTTTGATCTGCTGTCGTTCCTCGACGTCGACGTCGACATCGCCCTCGCTGAATCGAACGACGACTTCCTCGATGTTTCGGCGATAGACGTTGACGCGGCGCCGCTCGTCGGAGAGCACACGGTCGTGGTGTTCGAGTAGGTCCGCCTCTTGCAGCTCCTCGATGCGCCGATAACAGGTGGCGATGGGCACGTCGAGTTCATCGCTGAGTTCCTGTGCCGACCGCGGTTCGTGAGCGAAACTCAGTATTTGCGGGTTGTACTCGTTGCCCAACACCCGCAGCATCTCGGTCCCGTCCATTCGTTATCAGTTTAGATATGAGGCGTCATAATAAAATGTACTGTTGAGCGCGTGTGCGAGGGCGACGTTGCGCACGGGCGTATCAACGTTGAGAATATCACGGCTAGATTTATATCCTGTTGCGGTAAGGTGGCTCACGAACCCCAATGCTCGTCGTCGAATACCTATACCTCGCCGCCACCGGCGTGTTGGTCCTCTCCGGGCTCACCATGGTCGGGATGGCGATCAAGGCGTACCTCCAGACTACCCGTCGAGCGATGATTCACGTGTCCCTCGGATTCGGTCTCATCGCTGCTGCCGCCATCGCGACTGCAATCAGTGCGTTCGTCACCGACTTCGACGGCGTCCGCTCGCTCCTGTTGGTCAACAACGGACTCTCGTCGCTCGGCTTCATCTTCGTCGTCTACAGTCTGGTAATCTACGACTAATCCTCCGTTCGAGACGATCTCCCTGCACTTCGGCTCCTTCAAATATTCTCTACAGTAATAATCTCGGTACTCTGGGTTTGAGGGCTTCTACCTGCGATTTTCACTACTGATATTCGGGTGCATATCTTTATTACTGATTTCGAGAACGGTAGAGCAGAGCCCGCGGGCACCACGACCCCGGGTTACACATCAAACAATGTTCGAAGAACGAACTGACAGGGGTCAAGTCGGTATCGGGACGCTCATCGTGTTCATCGCGATGGTCCTGGTCGCAGCGATCGCGGCCGGCGTTCTGATCAACACGGCTGGCTTCCTCCAGACGCAGTCTGAACAGACGGGTCAACAGAGTAGTTCGCAGGTCACCGACCGGCTCGAGCCGGTGTCGAAGACGGGGAACGTCTCGGTGTACAACAGCTCGAATAGCCAAGTCGTCGCCGAGGGTTCGGAGAACCTCTCCGCGGCGAACCAATCTCTCAGGGTGAACGAGGTTTCGCTGGTCGTCCAGAAATCGCCGGGCGCCAACGACATCAACATGAGCGCGACGACGTTCGAACTCATCGGGCCCGACGGTACTGACCGATTCCCGTTCACGAATGACACGGCCGTCAACAGCACGCGGGCCCTCCAGGACGACGATGACTCGATTAACGCCAGCCGAGGTAACGGTCTGATCCTGAACAGTCGGACTGACCGACTGGTGGTCACGATCAACATGACCGCCTTCGCCAACAACGATGAATTCGTCGGCGGGCCGCTTGAACCCGGTCAGACGGCGACGCTCCGAGTCAACACCGAAAGCGGTGCGACGTCCATCATCCGCATTCAGGTGCCCCAGTCGCTCTCGGGCGAGGAATCCGTCGAACTATAAACCGCCGCTCCGCGCGGTTCCACCGAATCTTTATGTTTTCACCCTCGCAAGTGGTAACACTGCCCGGGGTATGCCATCAGACTCAGACGACTCCGTCTCGGATCGTGGCAAGGTGCTCACCGAGGAGGAGTTAGACATCACTAGACACGACAACGTGGACGAAATCGACGACGGCCGCTACGTCGTCTCCACCGGTGGGCCGACGAGCGACGACGCCGCCGACGCCCGCGACGAAGAACGCGACGCGTCGGACCCGCCCGAAACCGACGACACGACGTCCGACGACCAGTCGTCAATCACCGAGGCGGACGTCAACGCGTGGCTCGACGACCACTACAGTACCATCGACGCCAAGTACGGCTTCCACGCCACCGCCAAGTTCGACGATGGCGTCAGCCGCCATCAGGTCGTCTCCAACGACGTGGTCACCAGTTTCGAGTCGCTTCTCATCTGGTACGCCCAACACGTCGGCGATGGGACGCCCGTCGAGGATGTACTCGGCATCCTGCTCGCCGAGTCGAGCGTCTCCGTCCGCTACCCTGTTCGGACGCTCACCGGACTGCTCAAGCGCTACGACCTTGACCGCGAGGACTCCATCGACGATCTCATACAGGCCGTCTCCGACGAGCAAGCCGTCGCCCTCTCCGAAGACTGACCGTATCGCCTGCCGGCATCCGTATCAGGACTGAGAATCGCGCCCGAGTCTTTATTTACGGTGTCGTGAATTCACGGGATAGATGCCACCGCAAGTACTACTCGTCGACGATTCGGATTTCATGCGCAACCTCCTGCGCGAGATTCTGGAAGAGAACTTTGAAATCGTCGGGGAAGCCGAGAACGGCGTGGAAGCCGTCGAACTCTATCGCGAACACGACCCCGACCTGGTGATGATGGACATCGTCATGCCCATCCGTGACGGAATCGAGGCGACGAGCGAAATCACCGGGAGCGACCCCGACGCGAACGTCATCATGTGTACCAGCGTCGGTCAGGAGGAAAAGATGAAAAACGCCGTCAAAGCGGGGGCAGACGGCTACATCACGAAACCCTTCCAGAAACCGAACGTGCTGGAAGCAATCGACGACGTCGTGGCCTGACGATGCGGGTTGATATCCAGTCGCTCGGCACGTACAACCGCCTCGCACAGGAGGGGGCGGAACACGCCGCAGCGTCACTGACCCAGATGACGGGCATCGAGACGTACGTCGACGTGACCAACGTCACCCTGATGTCGAAACGGGACGTGGAGGACGTCTTCGGTGGCACGACCTTCGTCGGCGTCCAAATCGGTCTCGACGGTGGGCTCTCGGGACAGACTGCGCTCGCGTTCGACCGTGGGAGTGCAGCGAGCATCGTCGACGTCTTGGTTCCCGGTGCGACGGCGAGCGAAGACGACGAGTTCGACGACATGGCCCAGAGCGGTCTCAAGGAGATTGGCAACATCATGATGGGTGGGTTCGTTGACGGGTGGGCCGACTACCTGACCACGAACGTCGACATGACGCCGCCGACCTACGTCGAACGCGACGGGACCGACGTGTTGCCGAACGGGGCGCTCGAACGCGCTGACGAGGAACACGTCTTCGTCTTCGAGAGTCAGATGACCGCCGTCGACGAGGAGATAGACGCCTACATCTACATGCTCCCGGAGTACGGCGCCTTCGCGGAGATGCTCGAAGCCAGCGACGACCACGAGGACGCCATCCCGATGGACAAACTGACCGTCTTCGACGAGATGACGCGCCAGGGCGCCGAACGGGCCGCCCAGAACGTCTCCTCGATGACGGGCATCGAGACTGACGTTGACGTGAGTCGTCTCAGCTTCGTCCCCATCGAGGACGTGCCGAACACGGCCCGCGACGAGGTGTATCTCGGGACGGTCATGGAGTTCAAGGGGACGCCCGGTGGCTATCTCGCCATCCTCTTCGACGAGCCATCGGCCCGGACCATCGTCGACGCGACGGTGCCGATGGAACTCGACGAACCACTCGGTGACATGGGCGAGAGCGCCATCGAGGAACTCGGCAACATCATGACCAGCGGGTTCATCGACGGCTGGGCGAACGTGCTCCAGACGAGCATCGATCACACGCCCCCGGAACTGGTTCACGACATGGGGACGGCCATCCTCAGTCCCATCGCTGGCCGCCTCGGTCAGTCCCAGGAGTACGCGTTCCTCATGGACTCGGCCGTCGTGACGCCCGAGGGGGAGTTCAACTGCGAAATCTACGCCATCCCGGACGAGCGAAAGCTCAAGGAAGCCCTCGACTCCCTGTTGGTCGAGCGACGCGACGAACTCGAGGCCGATACAGAATCGCTCTTCTAACATGGAGACGTATGGCGCAGAACCGACGTCGAGTGCGACCCAGAAGCGCGTCGGCATTGCGGAGTTCGCCGTCACGGACGGGGGCGCCGTGCTGTCGACGAGCGGCCTCGGTTCCTGTCTCGGCGTCGCACTCTACGACGAGCGGGCGGGCGTCGCGGGCCTCATCCACACCATGCTTCCGGCAGCGCCGGAGGACTGTCCGAATCCGGTGAAGTACACCGACACCGGCATCGACACGCTCCTCGCGGCCATGGCCGCTGAGGGGGCGACCACCGCGAACGTCACGGCGAAGTTGGCCGGCGCCAGCGCCATGTTCGACTTCGACAGTCAGGAGGAATCCATCGGCGACCGGAACGTCGCCGTCGCTCACGAGGTGTTCGACCAGCGCTCTATCCCCATCGTCGCCGAAGACGTGGGCGGCGATTCGGGGCGCTCGATCAAGTTCCGTGGCGACACGGGTGAGTTACTCATCGTCTCCAGCGGCAACGAAACCCGTCTGTAGCGCCGCGCTGACGCGTCAGACGAACGTCATGCGCATATCAGAATTGATAACTTAAGGACAACGATTAAAGTGAGTGCAGGCGTGAAAACATACGATAGCATGGGTTCGACGGAACGTCGCGTAACTGAGGGGGCCGCATGGAGCTTCTAGAGCGGTTTCTCGGTAGCGACGACGACGAGTCCAGCGCCGACAGCGGCGAGGACGACATGTTCTTCGAAGAGGACGACGACCTCGACGATTTCGGGGGCGACTTCGAAGACGACGGCCTCGGATTCGACGAAGGTGACGAGGGCGGCGGCGGCGATGCGGCGACCGCCGAACTCGAGGGCCGAATCGACGAGTTGGAGAACGAAGTCGCCAGTCTCTCCTCGACGGTGAGTACGATTCGCAGCGAGAACGAGGAGATAAGCAATACCGTCGAGGACGTGGAAGAGAACGTCCGGAAACTGCTCGACATCTACGAGATGGTCACCCGCGGCGTCAACCCCTTCGTCGACGACGCGCAGGCCGGCGGTGGGGGCTTCGACGCCGGCGGTGGCTCGATGAGTCTGTTCGACAACGACGACGGCGACGACGAGGCCGAAGACCTGGACTCCGACGTCGCCGATGCCGAGGCGGAGGACTTCTTCGACGACGACTTCCTCGACGACGAAGAGGACGACGACGGTTTCGACGACTTCGAGACGACGGACAGCGATTCGACCACTTCAGAGACCATGGAAGACGACGAAGACGACTCCGACGACGCCGGCAAATCGTTCGAGGAACTGAAAGACGAGTACGACAGCGGCGACGCCGACTGGGTCGACGAGGATGACGGCCTGATGGACGACGGCGATGACTTGATGGACGATGGTGACGACCCCATCGACGACGACGGCGACGACCTGATGGATGACGACGATGACTTGATGGACAACGGTGACGGCCTCATCGACGACGGTGACGACTGGGACGACGACACCGAAATCGGCGACGAGGCCGGGGTGGACGACTCCTTCGACGACGACTTCGACGCCGACGACGGCCGCGGCGGTGACGACGCCTTCGACACCACCGACTCTGTCGACGAGCCCGGTGATACCGAGGCGGAACCGGCCGAGATGGTCACGGACGGGGCCACGGAACAGGCGCCGCCGACGCCCGACACCGACGACACGGCACAGGCCGGCGACCTGCAGTTCGCGGCCAACACGATGATGCAGGGCGCCGGCACGACGAAGCCGTACCTCGAAACCGTGCCCGCCGGCTACGTCGGCGATATGCTCGTCATGGAGTGGCTGGAGTATCTGGTCGAGCAGAGCGACGTGGAGGACGCAGTCCGAGCGGTGGAGTACTACCGCCGCGTCCAGTGGGTCGGCGAGGACGCCGCGGACGAACTCCGCGATTTCCTCGTCGGCTTCGGTGACTTGGACGCCGACCGCGAGGTGACCGGGCCGCCCTCGGCGCTCTCCATCGACCACCACGTCGCTAGCCTGCGATACATCAGCCGTCTCACGGGGTCGACCGCGGACTCGGTCGTCTTCGACTGCTGGAGCGGTGACGGGGGGGTTCCCTTTGGGCTTTAGCGTCAGCGGTTCGGCGGCGATAATCTTCGTCGGCCTGTTTCTGGCCTTCTCGACGGCGTACACCGCCTCGGCCAACGGGTTCGAACGCGTCAGCGACGCCACGGCGGCGGTCGACGACCAGACGCTCGAACGCCAGAACACGGCGCTTAACGTCACGACGGCCACCTACGACGCCGGCAACGAGACGCTGATCGTCGACGTGGTCAACGAGGGGAGTACGTCGCTGTCGGTGAACGCGACGGACCTCGTCGTCGACAACACGTACCGGACCGACTTCGCCGTGCGAAGCGTCGACGGCGACAATTCGACGTCGTTGTGGCTCCCGGGCGAGCGACTCCACCTCGAAGTCTCGATGTCGACGCAGCCGACCCGAATCAAAATCGTCACTGGCCCCGGCGTGGCCGCGACGGAGGTGGTCTGATGGCGAGCGTCTCGGCATCGCACCTGATTCTGTTCATCGCAAGTATGGTCATCGCGGCGGGTGTCGCCGGGACGTTCACGCAGGGCGTGTCACGGCTGAGCCAGGGCATCGACGACCAGAGTCTCGAAGTGTCCGAGGAAGTGCGAACGGACATCGAGGTGATTAGCGACGCCGGTAGCCCCGTCTACGACAACTCGTCGAACACGGTGACCATCCTGGTGAAGAACACGGGTACGTCGACGATACCGGCCGAATCGCAGTTCATCGAGATACTACTGGACGGACAGTACCAGACGAACGTCACCATGACCGTCGTCGACGGTGACCGGTGGCGGCCGAACAACGTCGTCCGCCTCGAAATCGGGGGCGCCGACCTCTCGTCGGACGACCACCGCGTGAAACTCATCGTCAACGGCGACGAGGAGGTGTTTCGATTCCGATCATGAGTCAGGCTGGCACTAACCTACTGTCGCTCGGACTGGAATCGCACGACCGCCTCAACAAGGAGCTCGGCGGCGGTATCCCGCGAGGGAGTATCGTCCTCGCCGAGGGGGATTACGGGGCTGGCAAGAGCGCCCTCTCCCAGCGGCTCACGTACGGCTTCTGCGAGGAGGGCCACTCTGTCACCTTCCTCTCGACGGAGCTGACGACGCGCGGGTTCATCGACCAGATGCATTCGCTGTCATACGACATGGTGGACCACCTCCTCGACGAGAACGTCCTCTTTCTCCACGCCGACTTCGACACGAGTGGGACGTTCTCCGGCGAGGGCGACGGCGAGCGCAAGGAACTCCTCAAGCGCCTGATGAACGCGGAGGTGATGTGGCAGTCGGACGTCATCGTCATCGACACGTTCGACGCCATCCTCCGCAACGACCCGCAGTTCGAGGCGCTGGTCCGACAGAACGAGGAGCGACAGGCCGCCCTCGAAATCATCGGCTTCTTCCGCGACATCATCTCGCAGGGGAAGGTCGTCGTGCTGACGGTCGACCCCTCGACGGTCGACGAGGAAGCCATCGGCCCGTTCCGCTCCATCGCGGACGTCTTCCTCGAACTCGAGATGGTGGAGGTCGGCAACGACGTCCGCCGACAGATTGCCGTCAAGCGCTTTGCCGGTATGGGACAGCAGGTTGGAGACTCGATCGGCTACTCCGTCCGCTCCGGGACGGGAATCGTCATAGAAAGCCGTAGTGTCGCATAATGACAGAACTCGGAACCGCCACCCCGTCGGACGAACTCAAGCAGATTGCAGCCTCCCGGCCGCACCTCCGCGACCATCTGAAGAAGTTCAAACAGATTACTGGCGAGTTCCCACTGCTCATCGACGAACCGACCAGCGACTACGAGACAAGCCGGCCGAACGTGCTCTATCACATCGGCGGGCCCATCTACTGCCACATCTACGGCGACCTGGGGCAGGACATGAAGTATTACGCCATCGAGCCGTCGCTGTCGGGCAACGAGCAGACGCTCTTCTCCCAGATTCGCGACAAACTGCTCGACCGCAGCGTCAACAAGTCCGTCCCCGAGGAGGAGTCCGAGTACGACGACCGAATCGAGGAACTCCTCCAGGAGACGACGACCATCGAGCGCGACCGGAGCGGCCTCCGATACTGGCTCGACCGCCTGCTCCAGTTTTTGAACCTCGGTGACATCCGCGTCAGCGAGCAGACCTACGAGAACATCCGCTACCGGCTCAACCGCGACATCGTCGGCCTCGGACCGCTGGAACCGGTTATGCGCGACCCCGCCAACGAGGACGTTCACGTCATTGGTCCCCACCAGTGCTACGTCGACCACGGCACCTACGGCCTCATCGAGACGACGGTCGATTTCGGCACCTCGGAGCAGTTCGACTCCTGGATTCGGAGCATGGGCGAACGCATCGGCGACCCCGTCTCCGACTCCAACCCCATCGTCGACTCGACGCTCCCGGACGGCTCCCGTCTGAACGTCATCTACTCCGACGACGTGAGCGTTCAGGGGCCGAGTCTCACCATCCGTCAGGGCGACGAGACGCCGCTCTCCATCAACCAGATTACCAAGTGGGGGACGCTCTCGCCCGAGCTCGTCGCCTACCTCTGGCTCTGTCTGGAGAACGAACAGACCGTGTTCGTCGTCGGCGAGACGGCGTCCGGGAAGACGACGACGCTCAACAGCATCATGTCGTTCATCCCGCGGGACTCCAAAATCTACACCGCCGAGGACACCGCCGAGGTGCTCCCGCCCCACGACACGTGGCAGCAGTTGCTCACCCGAGAGGGCGGCGCCGAAGGCGACTCCGACGTGGACATGTTCGACCTCGTCGCCGCGGCACTCCGGTCCCGCCCCGACTACATCGTCGTGGGTGAGGTCCGTGGCGAGGAGGGTCGGATGGCGTTCCAGGCGGCCCAGACCGGCCACCCCGTCATGCTGACCTTCCACGCGAGCGACATCGTGTCGATGATTCAGCGGTTCACCGGCGACCCCATCAACGTCCCCGAGACGTTCATGGACAACGCCGACGTGGCGCTGTTCCAGAACCGAGTCAAGCAGGGCGACGACGTGCTTCGCCGCGTGACGAGCGTGCAGGAAATCGAGGGGTACTCCAAGGAGATGGACGGTGTCGTCACCCGACAGGTGTTCAGCTGGGACCCCGTCGAGGACGAAATCGTCTTCCAGGGGATGAACAACTCCTACGTGCTCGAAGAGCAGATTGCGACGCTGCTCGGCTACGCCGACACGCGCGACATCTACGACGACCTCGACTTCCGGGCCCGACTCGTCGAGCGCATGATCGAGGAGAACATCCTCGACTACCACGAGGTCAACGAGGCCATCAAATCCTTCCAGCGCGACGGCGTCGAGGGTCTTCCGTTCGATATACACAAATAATGGCCTCCTCTGAACCGACCTCGGAGAGCGGGACCGACATCACCGCTTCGGAGACGCTCGCGGACATCGTCGAGGCCTACGAGCGCATGGATATGGAGATGTCGCGGTATCTCCTCTTCATCGTCCTGCCATCGGCGGTGTTTTTCGTGGGGTCGGTCGCCATCGCCATCTTCGTCGACCTGCCGCTCTCGGTTCAGCTTCCGATTCCGCTTCTCGGCGGCCTCGTGCTCGCCGCCGCCGTCGCGTACCCGAAACTCCTCGTGAGCCAGGAGCGCGTCGAGATGGAGAACCAGTACCACCTCCTGATGACACACATGACGGTCCTGTCGACGACGAACATCGACCGCATGGAGGTGTTCCGCAAACTCGCCGAGGAAGAGGAGTACGGCGCCCTCGCCACCGAAGTCGACCGCATCGTCCAACTCGTCGACACCTGGAATCAGAGCCTCGACGACGCCTGTCGCCGCCGCGCCCGGCGCATTCCCAGCGACCACCTGGCCGATTTCTTCGACCGCCTCGCCTACACCGTCAACGCCGGGCAGGAGCTCAGCGAATTCCTCCTCAGCGAACAGCAGGTGATGATACAGAACTACGTGACGATGTACGAGAGCACGCTCGACAACATCGAGGTCATGAAAGACCTCTACCTCTCGATGGTGCTCTCGATGACGTTCGCCCTCGTGTTCGCCATCGTCCTCCCCATCCTGACGGGGACGAATCCGACGATGACCGTCGGCGCCGTCATCGTGCTCTACGCGTTCGTCCAGACTGGCTTCTTCCTCGTCATCCGGACGATGTCGCCGTACGACCCAATCTGGTACTATCCGGACAACGTCCGCCCGCGCGGCGAGTGGACGATGATCGGCAGTCTCGCCCTCGGTGCCGTCGGCAGTCTGGTCCTCGTCGCTCTCGTCGTTGGCGACCTGTTCGGCATCGGGCCGGGCGTCACCGACTTCCTCCCGGTGTCGACGCTCCCACGACCGCTATACATGGCCATCCCCGTCACGCCGCTCGCGATTCCGGGTGTCGTCTTCCGCCTGCACGAGGAGCGCATCAAGGCCCGCGACGGCGAGTTCCCGAGTTTCATCCGGGCGCTCGGGGCCAGCGAGACGGCGAAGCAGTCGACGACCACTGCCGTCCTCAAAACCCTGCGCAAGAAGGACTTCGGCCCGCTCACCGAGGACATCGACGACCTGTTCAAACGGCTGAACATGCGTCTCGACCCCGACCGTGCGTGGCAGTATTTCACCGCCAACACGCGGTCGTATCTCATGCAGAAGTTCAGCGAGATGTACCTCGTCGGTAGACAGATGGGGGGCGAGCCGAAACAGTTGGGCGAGCTCATCAGCGAGAACATGAACCACGTCAACCAGCTCAGACAGCAGCGTCAGCAGGCGACGGTGACGATGATCGGTCTCCTCTACGGTATCACCGCCGCCTCCTCGTTTGCCTTCTTCATCGGCTTCAAAATCGTCGACATCCTCGCCGGCATGTCTCTGGACCTCGGTTCGAGTTCCTCGTTCTCGGCCGCCCAGCTCATTCACACGCAGGTGTACGACCTCCCGGTCATCCAGTTCATGCTGCTCGGCGTCGTGATGATCAATGCCGTCCTCTCCTCGCTCATCATCCGGACCGTAGACGGTGGGCACAAGGCCAACGCCCTCCTACACTTCGTCATGCTCACCTGGATCGGCTGTGTTATCGCCGTCCTCACCATGTCCGTCGTGGGGGGGTTGCTGGATGTCTGAACGGCAGGGTCGCGCCACTTGTGAGGTGGTGCCGTGAGCGAACGCGTCATCGCCGACTTCGTCGGCGAGTTCTTCCTGACCGATATGGACCGTGACGACCCGGTTCAGGGTCGTATCGTTATGAGTCCGAAGCGTCTCGTCCTCGCCGCTGACGACCACAAGGTGACGATTCCGACCGACGATATCTTCGACATCGCCGTCGGTCACGTCCCGCCGGAGATGCGCGCGTTCTTCAGCGACTCCGTCACCATCGCCTACCGCGAGGGCAACCAGCGCCGGATGGCGGTCATCGAAGCCGAGAGCAACACCGTCGACAAGTTCTCCACCGTCCTGTTCAAGGCGCATCTGAACGGGCAGACGGCGCTGGTCCAGCATCCCGCCCGACGCGGGGGGCGCGTCGTCGATTCGCCCGTCACCAAGGCTCGCCTCGCCGTCGACGGCAAGACGCTCTCGTTCAGCGGCCCGGACACCGACTTCTCCATCCAACTGGCGACGGTGACAGACTTCGAGAAGGAGACCCGTGCGCTCGACGGCGAGGACCGCCCCGCACTCTCCGTGAGCCACGTCCCCGGGACGACGACGCTCGTCACCGTCGTCTCCCTCCCCTCCGAGCGCGTGATGAACCTGCTCGGTCGCTACTTCCGCTTGGAGTACAGCGACCTGGTGGAGGACCTCGCGGACGTGTCCCTCTCCGACGAGGAGGTGGAGGTCCTCGTCGCCATCTACTCTGCCGGCGAGGGGGTCGACCCGCTCTCTGTGGTCTCCGGGGACGCCAGTCAGACGACGATGGTGTTGAACGGGCTTCAAGAGAAAGAGCTCGTCGCCGACGGCGACGCGGGCGTCGTCCTGACGCCGAAGGGACGCGTCGTGGTGAACAGTCGCCTTGAAGAGGTCAACACTTAGTTGTCGTTCATCGCCTCGCTGGCGATGTTTCGGCCGCGTGCGTTGAGCGCGACTTCCCGCCGGACGCGAATCTCCTCGATGATGTCGAGTTCGATGAGGCGGTCGAACACCTCCTCGACTTCGTCGACGTCCATCCCGAGGAAGTCGGGGATTTCGAACGGCGAGACCCCGGAGTAAAGCGCCATCAGCACCTCGTTCTGGCGCTCGGTGAGGTCGACGCCGATTTCGGTCTGACTCTTGCCTTTCTTGAGCAGGGTTTCGAGAATCGTACACCGTCGCTGCGCCCCGGAGATGTACGTCTGGACGCTCGTGCCCTCCTCGCTGTGCTCGACTTCGATGACCCGTCGCTTCTCGTCGTTGACCGAGCGCTCGTTGGTCTCCATCGACCCGATGTCGTCGAGGTCGATTTCGACGAAGGAGCCGTCGGCGACGGCGAGGGCGACGGCGTTCTCCTCGATTTTCAGGCGGGCCTTCTCCCACTCGGCGTCGGTAACGACGCCGCCCTCGACCGCCGGGTGGCGAGCGAGGATGACGGTCCGGTCGAGGAGCGCCCGATACAGCATTCGCTCGAACGATTCGCTGTCCTCCGCGGAGACGAGCACCACGTCGTTGGAGGCGAGTTGGAGGCTGACGTAGCCCGACACCTTCGCCACGAGTTGGTTCACGTCCGTCCGCCCTTCGAGGCTCTGAATCTTCGGGAGCGGGATGGTCCGCTTCCCGCTGTTGCTCGCGAGCACCAGCCGTTTGTTCGAGAGGAGGATTCGCCCGCCCGTCCACTCCGCGTCGTTCAGCTCTCGGCCGTCCTTGACGACCTGCGTGAACTTCCCGCGCGTGTCGACGATTTTGCGTTCGCCCTCGCTCATCGTCGCCCTCCGAGTTTCGACAGTGCCGAGAACGCCTGTTTGCGGACCGATTCGTCGTCGGTGCGGTCGAGCATCCCCTCCAGTTGCTCGCGGGCCCGTTCCCCGCCGACCTTGCCGAGGACGAACACCGCCTTCGACCGCGCCTCGGACGAGCAGTCCGGGTCCTCAAGCAGGTCGAGCAGTTCGTCTTCGACCGTCTCGCCGCCGAGTTCGACGAGGCTCGTCGCCGCGAACTGCGCAGTCGTGCCGTCGTCGGCGTCGAGGGCGCTGATGAGCGCTTCGACGGCCTCGTCCCGGCCCACGTCGCCCGCGACGCGCCCGAGGAGCCACGCCACGTTGCGCCGCTCTCGGGGCTGACGGCTCTCCGTCAGGAGTTCGACCAGCGGGTCGACGACGCTCCGGTCCGCGGCGCCGAGGCGGTCGACCACCGTCTCCCGGATGCGGTGGCTCTGCTCGGTGGGCGCCGCCGCGAGCAACTCGACGATAGAGAAGACGGCCGCCCGCCGGACCGTGTCGCTCTCGTCGTCAAGCGCCGTGATGAGCGGGTCGATGGCCGCCGCGCCTCGGTAGCTGCCGAGCGCCATGACGGCGGCGTACCGGACTTCTTGGTTGTCGTCTTCGACGGCATCGAGAAGCGGCGAGAGCGCGCGGTCGGTGCCGATGGCCGCGAGGGCGTCGGCCGCCTCGCGGCGCACGTCCCCGACAGGGTCGGTGAGTCGATTCGCGAGTGCGTCACTCGCTCGCTCGTCGCCGATGGCGCCGCAGGCACGGGCTGCCCGCGCGCGAACTCGCGGGTTCGGGTCGTCGAGCGTCTCGACGAGGGTCGGGAGCGCGCTGGCGTCGCCCAGCTGGCGGAGCGCGTTCGCCGCTGCCATCCGAAGCTCTGGACGGTCCGCCGAGAGCGTCTCCACGAACGCCTCAGCGCGCACCCAGTCGGCCCCATCCGCGTCGACACCAGCCATCTCGGCGACGAGTCGCTCGATGGCCTCGGGGCCGATGCGGTCGAGGGCGTCGATGGCGGCCCCGCGAACCGCCTCGTCGTCGTCGCTCTGCGCTCTCTTGACGAGGGCGTCGACCGCCTGTGGTTCGTCGTCGACGACGTCGCCGAGGATGGACGCCGCTCGCTCGCGGATGGACGCCGAGTCGCTCAGCTTCAGGTGGTCGAGCAGGGCGTCCACGTCGCCGTCCTTTTCGAGCTGGTAGAGGGACATGTTACGTTCGACGGTACACCCGCCGTCGCTTGTCTACCGTCTCGATCGCGTCTCGACTCTCGCGCGGCAGCGTCTCGGTCATGCCGATGACCAGATAGCCGCCCTCGCGGAGCGAGGAGAGCACGGTGTCGACGACGGCCCGCTTCGACGCCGTGTTGATGTAGATGAGCAGGTTCCGACAGAGCGCGAGGTCCACGTCGCCTTTCGGCTCATCGGCGATCAGGTCGTGCTGTTCGAACCGCACCAGGTCTTTGACCTCCGAGCGGACGGCGAACGTGTCGCCGTCGCGTTCGACGTAGCGTTCGGCGTCGTCGAGCGGTTCGAGTTCGGACGCCACGTCGCGGGTCGTCGTCGTCTCGTAGACGCCGTCGCGGGCGCGCTCTAGCACGTCGGCGTTGATGTCGGTGCCCACGATTTCGAGGCCACGCGTCCGAATCTCGTCGTCGTCGAGGGCGAGCATCGCCAGCGAGTAGGGTTCGCGCCCGTCCGAGCAAGGCGCACTCCACACCGTCGTTCGCCCGCGCCCGTCCGTCAGCTCGCGGAGCGCGTCCCGAATCGGCTCCCACGCCTCCGGATTGCGGTAGAAGCTGGTCACGTTGATGCTCAGTGAATCGAGGAGCGCCTCGGGTTCCTCGGGGTCCGAGCGCACGACATCGAGATACTCGTCGTACGTCTCGGCGTCACAGCGGCGCATCCGCGCCGAGATGCGGCGGTCCAGATACGACTCGTTGTAGTACGAGGACTCGAAGTCGAGGTGGCTCTCCAGGTGGTCGAGCAGGGCGTCGAACGCCGCGTCGGTCTCGGACGAGTCGGAGCTCATAGCGTCACGACATCCAGGATTGGCACGATGTTCCCGTCGCCGAGCACCGCCGTCCCACTGAGTCCGGGAATCCCGCTCAGGACCCCTTCGAGCGGTTTGACGACGACCTCTTCCTGTTTGTTCACCGTGTCACAGCGGAGTGCGGCCCGGCGCTCGGACTTGCGGATTCGGAGCACCATCCCGTCGCCGTTGGCCGTCTCGCCGGGCACGTCGAGCTCCGACGCGAGGTCGACGACGGGGTAGATTTCGTCGTCGTGCTCTATCATCGGCTCCTCGTTTATCGTCTCGATGTCGGGCAGGCGGCTCACTTCGTCGATGTTCTTGATGGGCACGCCGTACTCCTCGTCACCCACTTCGACGAACAGCACCTTGACGATGGCGACGGTCACCGGGAGTCGGAGGGTGACGGTCGTTCCTTCGCCGTGCTCGCTCTCGACGTTCACGGAGCCGTCGAGCTGTTTGACCGTGCTGTGGACGACGTCCATCCCGACGCCGCGACCGCTCACGTCGGTCACCTCGTCGGCGGTGGAAAAGCCCGGATGGAAGACCAGGTCGTACACTTCCGAGTCCTCCATCGATTCGAGTTCCGCCTGAGAGCGGACGCCCTTTTCGAGGGCCTTCTCCCGGAGTTCGTCCACGTCGAGGCCGCGGCCGTCGTCCTCGACGGTGATGGTGACGTGGTCGCGCTCCCGGTCCGCGCGGAGTTCGATGGTCCCCTCCGGGTCCTTGCCGGCCGCTTCGCGCTCAGCGGGCGGTTCGATGCCGTGGTCGACCGCGTTCCGCAGGATGTGCATCAGCGGATCGCTGATTTCGGTCAGGATGGTCCGGTCGAGTTCGATATCCTGCCCCTCCATCCGGAAGTCGATATCTTTCTCCTGCTCGCGGGCGAGGTCACGCACCAGTCGCGGGAACTTGCTGATGACCTTCCGCATCGGAATCAGCCGCATGTCCATCACCGTGTTCTGGAGATTCCCGGTGATCTTGTCGAGTTCGCCGAGCGTGTCGCTCGCGCCGCCCACGTCGCCGTCGTCGACGGCGCGACGGAGCTTGATGCGACTGGTGACGAGCTGTTCGACCAGTCCGTGCAGGTCGTCGAGCTGGTCGACGTCGACCCGGACGGAACTGATATCGCGTGACGAGCCGTTGCTCGTGCTCTCGGTCGACTCCTCAGTGTCCGCGTCGGCCGATTCCGCGTCCGTCTCGTCGTCGACGGTGGGTTCCGCGTCGTCCGTGCGCTCGCTCGTTTCGTCGTCTTCGCCCGCTTGCGACAGGGTCGCGTCGTCGATGGCGGACACGCGGTCGAGCGTCGTTCGGAGTTCGTCTTCGGTCGTCGACGCGACGACGACGTCGAAGCCGTCGTCGTACTCGCCGTCCTCGATGGCCTCGGGGTCGGGCGTCGAATCGACGAGGTCGCTCTCCTCGCGGATGGCTTCGAGGACGAGCATCCCGTCGACGCCTTTCATCTCCGAGTCGCCGATTTCGACGGTGACCTCGAAGGTGTCGACTTGGTCGGTCGTCTCGTCCGCTGTGTCGTCATCCTCGTCGCCTCCTGCGCTCGTCTCGTCGCCTCCTGCGCTCGTCTCGTCGCCACCGGCGCCCCCGTCTTCGATGACGGTGCGAATGTCGTCCTCCAGGTCCTCGGTCTCCACGTCGACGGTGCCGTCGTCGTCGATGGATTCGACGGCGAGTTCGAGGCGGTCGACGCCCGCGAACACGAGGTCCATCACCTCGGGTGTTACCGTCATCTCGCCCTCCCGGACCTCGTCGAGGAGGTCCTCGAGGGCGTGTGCGAGGTCGCTGGCGTCGTCGTACCCCATCGCCCCGAAGTTCCCCTTCAGGGTGTGCGCCGTCCGGAAGATGTCGTCCATGGCTTCCTGGTCGTCGGGGTCCGACTCCAGCGCCAACAGGGAGTTGTTGAGGTCGGTCAGTTGCTCTTCGCTCTCGTGGACGAATGCTTGGACGTACTCGTCAGTCATGCGTTCACCTCAATCCGGGTCGCGTCGAGGATGCCGTCCGGCACGTCGTCGCCGGCCAGCACGTCGTCGACCGCCCCGAGTTCTATCGCTCGCTTCGGCATCCCGAACACCGCCGACGACGCCTCGTCTTGGGCGATGACGTGACCGCCGGCGTCTCGAATCGCGCGGGCGCCCTCCGCGCCGTCCGCACCCATTCCAGTGAGGACGACGCCGACGAGGGGGCCGTCGACCGTCTCCGCGGCCGACTGCATCGTCACGTCGGCGGCCGGACGGACGCCGTGTTCCGGCGGGTCCTCGGTCAGTTTCACGCGGAGTCGGTCGCCGCCGGCGCCGGCGACGACGAGATGACTGCCACCGGGGGCGACGAGCGCTTCACCGCCGCCGATTCGGTCGCCGTCGGACGCTTCGCGCACGTCGTACTCGCTCGCCGCGTCGAGGCGGTCGGCGAACCGTTCCGTGAACGCGTCGGGCATGTGCTGGACGACGATGATTCGGAAGTCGGCGTCGCGGGGGAGCGCCCCGACGACGCGTTCGACGACCGTCGGCCCGCCAGTCGAGGAGGCGATGAGCACCGTCGCGCCCTCGTACTCGCTGTCGGTCCGTGTCGGGCGCTCACTGGGTCGCTCGCTCGACGACCGACTGCTCGCGTGGCCGCCGTCTACGTCGGCGCCGGCGACGGCTTTCACCTTCTGGACCAGTTGCGTCTCTTTGCTCGACATCTGCGTGCTGACCTCTCCACCGGGTTTGGTGAAGAAATCGACCGCGCCGGCGTCGAGGGCCTCGAACGTCACATCGGCGCCGTCGGCCGTGTGCGCGCTCAGCATGAGAATCGGCGTCGGACGCTCCGCCATGATGCGCTCGACGGCCTCTAGCCCGTCGACGTCGGGCATCTCGAGGTCCATCGTCACCACGTCGGGTTCGTGTTCGAGGACGGCCGTCACCGCCTCGGCCCCGTCGGCGGCTGTCGCGACGACGTCGACGCCGCCGTCGTCGAGCATGTCGGAGAGCATCGTCCGCATGAAATGCGAGTCGTCGACGACGACGGCCCGAGGCGTTGCTCCGGTCATCGACGCCCCGCCCCACTCGTTCCGCATCGCGCCCGCGGCGTCGCGACGGTCTGGAGCAATCCGTCGGTTCCGGGGGGGATTCGTCCGTGCATACGTTGCTCGTCCGTTCCCGTAGCGTCGAAATAAATACACCGGCACGGTTATCAGAACGGATAATCCGACCAGTACGCTTAACCGGAGATTTGTCGATAGGACAGGTATGCAGCCACGCGACGGGCGGCAGATATGGATCTACGTCGAACGGGGGGACCGATGAGCAAAACGGCGTCTCGCGCTCGAACCGTCCAGTTGCTGGAGTTCGAACTCGGCTCGGAGACGTACGCGGTCGACATCGCACACGTCGCCGAAATCGTCGACGTGAACGACCTCACGGTCGTGCCCAACGCGCCCCGACATGTCGAGGGCGTGATGGACCTTCGCGGGAAGACGACGACCATCGTCGACCCCAAGTCCGTGTTCGGCATCGACAACGACGGTGCTCGACAGCGTATCGTCGTCTTCGACCAGGACCACACCATCGGCGGGAAGGCGGTGGGGTGGATTGTCGACGAGGTAGAACAGGTCGTGGAGGTCGACCGGGAGGACGTCGAACCCTCTCCTGTCGACGACGACGCGGTCCACGGCGTCATAAAGCGCGAGGGCGAATTCGTCATCTGGGTTCGCCCGACCGTCCTCGATGCCTAGTGCATCCCGGACAGACGCCCGTATCGGGGCGTCAATCCGACGACCTGTATCACGCCCGAGAATTCGGCCAACAGTTTCATATACAGCGAGTGGGTTCCAACAGTCGAAGCTGAGCCGGCGAGATGTCGGTTCTGGGGCGGTGCGGTGGGTCGGCCCTCTGCCGATTTCGATGGCTGTCGATTCCCCGCGCGCCACCTGCGACCAAGGAGCCAGACAATGACGACCACGCTCTCAGACGCGACGGTGCTCATCGTCGACGACGAGCAGTCGCTGGCCGATCTGTACGCGTACTGGGTCGACGAGTTCGCCGAGGCGCGCACGGCCTACGACGGAACAGAGGCTCTCGAAAAGCTCGACGAGACCATTGACGTCATGTTGCTCGACCGCCGGATGCCCGGTCTGTCCGGCGACGAAGTCGTCGAGGAAGTCGAGAAGCGGGGCTTCGACGTTCGCATCGTCATGGTGACGGCCGTCGACCCCGGGTTCGACATCGTCGACATGGGTATCGACGACTACCTCATCAAGCCCGTCGACCAGCCGGAACTCGTCGAAACCGTTGAGCGCATGGTCGTCCGGAGCACGTACGACGACCAGTTACAGGAGAAGTTCCGCCTCGTCGAGAAGAAGGTCACCCTCGAATCGGCGAAGACACCACACGAACTCGAGGAGAGCGAGGAGTACGCCGACCTGATTCGCCGCCTCGACGCTATCGAGCGTGACCTCGACAGCGCAGTCGAAGAGTTCGACGACTCCGATTTCGCCGTCGCGTTCCGCGAACTCCCCAACGGCGGGTCGGTCGATTCGACCGAAGGCGATTAGCGGACGACGGTCACCGGCACCGGCGACCGACGGACGACTGTTTCTGCGACGCTCCCGAGGAGCACGCGTGTCACACCTTCGCGCCCGTGACTGCCGATAACGATGGCGTCCACGTCGTTGTTCTCCGCCCACTCCACAATGGCTCGTGAGGGCATGCCAATCATCGTCTCCGTCTCCACCTCGACGCCAGCGCTCTCTGCGCGCTCGCGTGCGTCAGCGAGAATCGATTCCGTCCGCTCCTCGGCGGACTCTTGCAGTCGTTCGAACGTGCTCGGTGCGGCCTCGATAGAGCCGTAGCCCATGTCGGTCGGGTCGATGATAGACAGGACCGTCAGGTGCGCGTCGGGATACTCTTCGAGCGCGAATTCCAGTGCGGTGTTTGCGGGATCCGATCCGTCGACGGGGACGAGCAGTCGTTTCGACATCTTGTCTGTCCATCGGTTCGACGCCCCCGTAAGCGTGGGGGTATTCTCGCCGCGCGGTGGATAGTCAGGTTTTCGTAGGATGGCACCCAACCCCTCGGTATGGGAAGCCATCGTTCCGCCACGCGACGCGGGTTTCTGACGACCGTCGCGGGCACGGCCGTGACGGCGGCTGCCGCCGGCACCGCCACAGCGCAGGCGTCGTTCGGCGGCTGGATGAGCGACGTTGGCAACTACAGCGAGGTCGCCGACGCGACCGGACAGGACGAAGTGACCGTCTCTGTCGGCGCAGAGGGCAACGGCGGCGCGTTCGCGTTCGACCCGCCGGCCGTCCAGGTCGACCCCGGGACGACGGTCGTCTGGGAGTGGACGGGCGAGGGCGGTCAGCACAACGTCGTCGCCGAGGAAGGCGGCGACTTCGAGAGTGAACTCACCGCAGAAGCAGGGTTCACCTTCGAACAGACCTTCGACTCCGAAGGCGTCGTCAAGTACTACTGCCAGCCCCACCGGGGACTGGGGATGAAAGGCGTCGTCGTCGTCGGCGAGATACCCGAATCCGACGGCGGCGGTGGTGGCGAAGGTGGCGGTGGCGGCGGTGGTGGCGGCCCGGCCGTCCCCGATAGCGCCAAGTCACTCGTCATCGCGCTGACGACGGGGATGATGTCCATCCTCGCGCTCGCGTACTTCTTCATCCGCTACGGCGGCGACTACGGCGACGCGTACGACAGCGCCTGATTACTCGATTCGCTCGACGCCCGTGATGTCGAAGCGGGCGCCGCCGTCCTCGCTGTCGCCGACCGCAATCTCCCAGCCGTGAGTTTCGACCACGTCGCGAACGATGGTGAGTCCGAGTCCGGTGCCGTTCTCGTTGGTCGAGTACCCCGATTCGAAGACCCGCGTCCGGTCCTCGACCGGAATTCCCACGCCGTCGTCGGCGACGTAGAAACCGTCGTCGAACGCCCCGACGGTGACGACGTGTGAGTCGGGCGCCGAAGACTGTGTATCGTTCGTCGGGCCGTGCTCCACACTATCGCCGGACTCCGTCCGGCTGTTCGTGGAGCCGTGCTCCACGCTATTCCGAAACAGATTCTCGAACACCTGCGCAAGCTGGCTCTCGCTCGCCCGAATCGTGCAGTCGATATCGTGTTCGAGTCGGGCGTTACCCGTCGCGACGTTGGCCCAGCACTCCTCGACGAGCGTCCCGAGGTCGACTGGATGGCGGTCATCGTCGCCGCTGGTGAGCGTCAACAGGTCGTCGATTAGCCCGCTCATGCGGTCGAGCGCGTTCGTGGCGACGTCGACGTGGGCCGATTCACACTCCTCGCTCGCGAGTTCGAGATGGCCCGCGGCGACGTTCAGCGGGTTGCGGAGGTCGTGGCTGACGACGCTCGCCAGCTCTTCGAGCCGTTCGTTCTGTCGCCGAAGTTCGCGTTCGTGTTCGACGCGCTCGCTCACCTCGCGCGCCGTCGAGAGAATCGCTGTCTCACCCCGGTACGGGACGCAGGTGGCGCTGACCTCGACGGGGATGTGTTCGCCCGATTTCGTCTCGTGAGTCGTCTCGAAGCGCGTAATCGTGTCGCTATCGAGCCTCGCCAGCCGTTCCGATTCGACCGCCGCGCTCAGATTCGGGTCGATGTCCGGCGGCCGAAGCGACAACAGTTCCTCCCGCGAGTAGCCCAACCGCTCCACCGCCGCGTCGTTGACGACGCGGAACGGCTCGCCCCCTTGCCTGAGGAAGACGGCTTCCGGAAGCCCCTCGAACAGTTCCCGGTACTCGGCCCGCGACCGTTCGAGTTCCCGCTCGTACCGTTTCTGTTCCGTGACATCGAGGAGTGTGCCCATAATCGCCGGCTCGCCGCGGTAGTCGATTCGGCCGCCGTGGACCTCGAACTCGATGCGCGACCCGTCGCGCCGCCGTCCGCGGAGCGTGTACCGCAGGTCGTCGACCTCGCCGGACTCGCGTCGTCGCACGTTCCGTCGGAACGTCTCTCGGTCGTCCTCGACTACGAGCTCGATCGGATTCACGTCGAGTAACTCCGCCTGTGTGTAGCCGAACATGGCCGCGAGGCGAGGGTTGACGTAGACGAACTCGTCGTCCTGGATGACGTAGACGCCGACGAGGTTCTGCTCGACGAGTCGTCGATACTTGGCCTCGGACTCGCGCAAGTCCGCCCGAACGTCAAGTCGGTGGAGCGTGTTGGCCACGTCGTCGCTCAGCGTTTCGAGCACGTCGCGCTCGGCCGGGGTGATTTCGTCGCTCTCCGGCGCCCCGACGACGAGCGCCCCGTACCGTGTCGAGTCCCGTGTCAGCGGCATCGCCGCGACTGTCGAGCCGCCGCGGACCGCGTCGCCACCGTCCGTCTCGACTGCGGGCGTGCCGTCTATCAGCGCCGTTCGGACGGCGGGAATCGAATCGAGGGAGAAGTCGTCTGGGTCGTCGGCGACGACGGTGCGGGCGCTCACCTCCCCGTCTTCGAGGGTTCCGATGGCGATCCACGCGTATCGCTCGACGGTGCTCAAGCGTTCACAGACCGCTCGCTCGGCGGCCGTCGCGTCGTCGGTCCGGACGAGCGTCCGCATCACATCACTGGCCACCGTCTCGAGGTGGTCGATGTGGGTCGCGTGTTCGTCCGTCCGGCGCTCGGCGACGGCCGATTCGACCCGTTCCGCCAGTACCGCGTACGGCTCCGTCACCCCCTTTCGGACGTAGTCGGTCGCCCCCGCGGCGAACGCCTCGCTCGCGACAGCCTCGTTTCCGTCGTCGGTGAAGAGGACGAACGGGAGGTTAGCGTCCCGCTCTCTGACGGTTCGAAGGAAGTCCAGTCCGTCGCTGTCCGCCACGTCGTACTCGCTCACGAGGCAATCTATCGGCGCCGATTCGAGGCGGTCGAGCGCCGCCCGTGGCTCGGGCTCGGCCGTCACGACGAAGCCATCGGCGGCGCGTTCGAGGTCACTCGCGACGGCCTCGTCGTCGACCACCAGTACCCGAATCTGTTCCCCCATCTGAATGTAACATCTATCGGCTCCGATGACATTTAGTTTACCGGTCGGTGGCCGCGAGTACGGTTTATTGTAAATCGTCGCCGGTGGCTCGCCGAGACGGGCCGGCGAACCACCAGAGCACAGCTACGATAATCCGTATCAGCCGATTCGGTCGAGAATGGCGATAGCTCGCTCGACAGCGTCGACGGCACTCGTCCCGAGGACGTACGTAATCGGTTCGATGCCGAACGCGCCCTCGTGATAGAGCACTTGCGGGACGCCCGTCTCGAACAGGTCGTCGAGTCGCTGGCGCCGCCCCTCGTACTCGGGGTCGAAGTTGGCGACAGTGAGGGAGTCCGGCACGGCAGCCAGCAGGGCGTCGCTGGTCGCGAGGTTGACCGCGCCGCGGACCGTCTCGTCGGCCGCGGTGGCCGCCAGAAGCGTCGTCGCGACGTGGTGTGACGCGCCGAACTCGGGGTTCGCCGGGACATTGAGGCCGCCGCGCATCGCGTGGATGCGTCCCGGAACGGCCGCTACCTCGGTCTCGTTGCCCGGCGATGGGAGCGCCATCGCCACGTTCGTCCCGACGTTCGGGACGTGGTCGGCGACGGCCGGCGCGTTCGAGAACTGCCGAACCGCTCGTCTGACGTTCGCCAACACGTCGCGTTCGGCCTGCATGGCCTGGTCGCGTCCCCGAACGCACAGGTCACAGCCCATCCCCTCCAGCGCGGGCATCTCCTCCTCGTGAATCGCACAGATGGGGCCGCGGTCCTCGAAGGCGCGCACGAGTTCCAGCAGTTCGGCGAGGGCTTCGTAGTCGTCCATCGTCTCATTCTCGAACCCCTCGGCGATGCGTTCGACCGTCGCCTGCAGTCGCGGGTCGTCGACGAACCGCTCCTCGTCACGTCGCTCGTCCGAGAGATACTGGCTCACCGCGGCCTGCGACACGCCGAGTCGGTCCGCGATGGCTCGCTGTGCGAAGCCACGCGCTTCGAGTTCCGCGGCCAGCATCGACCGGACCGTCGGCAGGAATCGCTCGACGACGATTTCGCTCGGCAACTGCACCGTCACGGCGACACCCTCCGCCGTCTCCAGTTCATACCCCAACACGCGGCGGCCGCGACTTATACTGTCGGCCGGATTCACCAACTCTTTCGAGTCGGCATCCGAACCACCGCTCATGCGACCCGTCTCCTTCGACGACGCCGAGACGTACGAACCGGACGAGGGCTGGCGCCGCGTGTCGCTGGCCGGGAGCGACCAGTTCTCCTTCGAGTGGTTCGAGAAACCGCCTGGGCACTCCTCGCCGATGCACGACCACGAGAACGAACAGGTCTGCCTGGTGTTACAGGGCGAGATGACCGTCTACACCGAAGACGACGCGGTGACGCTCGGCCCCTACGACTCCGTCCTGCTGGAATCCGGCGAACCCCACCGCGTCGAGAACACGGGCGAGGAACGCGCCGTCGGCCTCGACGTGTTCGCTCCGGGACGCTCTTTCGACTTCTGGACCGACCGGGAGTAGCGCCCTCGAACGCGTGGTAGAATATCATCAGTTAGATTACTATAATTGTTCTCGCGAGCATCGGCAACGTACGGAGTACATTTCGAGCGCCTGAAAGCTGGTTTTGGCACGCTCTACTCCATCGATGCCCCGAAAACATACTCGAAATCGTGCGATTTCGAGGATATATTGTAACAACCCATAAGTCCTTGTCACTATTTCAGCAGCCTTATATAATGGAGTTGGAAACGGGTGACCGATGTCACGCAAGCCAACTCGGTTCGTGAGTCGACGACAGTTCGCGGCGACGTTCGCGGGCGTCGTACTCGCCGGTTGTTCGAGTGGTGGGAGTGGCGGCGAAAGTAGCGACGATGGAAGTAGTGGCGACGGAAGCACCGCGACGGCGACGGGGACGCCGGAGCCCACGTCCACGTCGACGGCGACGGCCACCCCTTCCCCGGAGGCGGACGTAACCATCGAAGTCGGTCCCGATGGGAACTACCTCAATTTCGTTCCGACACGAGTTCGACTCTCGAAGGGCGACACGGTCGAGTGGGTGTTCAAATCCTCTGGGCACAACGTCTGTTGTCACCCCGAACACAGCTCGAAGGCCGTGCTCCCGGACGGCGCGGAGCCATTCGGCAGTCATCCGTCCGGCAACAACGAGGCAGTCGACCCGACCGGGTCGCGCTACACGCACACCTTCGAGACGGCGGGCGACTACTCCTACGTCTGCGTGCTGCACGCGCACAACGGCATGGTCGGGCATCTGACGGTCCGGTAGACCGTTCCTCGTCAGAGCCCAACGACTGCCAGTACGTCGGCGAGATACGGGCCGTTGAGTAGCGCCCGCGACCCCTCGAATACCCCGAACAGGGCGGCGGCGGACCGTTCGCTGACGCGTTCCCGATTCGTCTCTTCGGCGTGTGTCTCGCAGACGTACCCGCGTTCGACCGCCGTCTGGAACGACGCGCTCGCCGAACAGTCCGGACAGCGAAGCTCTACCTGTACGTCCACGTCAGCCCCCTCGGCGTCGGGCAGGCGTCCCGTGGACGCCAGCGACGACAGCACCGACCGAGTCTTCTCGGCGGCCTGTGTCGTCGCCATTTCGACGGTGTTGGTCTGCCAGTCGGTCGACGCCGTGGCTGGCTCTTTCGTGGCGTCGAGACAGTCTTTGAGGTGGTGGCGCATCGTGCTCCACGACACCAGTTCGTCGGCGAGGCGGTCGATGTCGAGGCCATCCGCCGCCAGGTCGGCGGCCAGTTCCTCGCGTTCCGCGCTCGCGTCGCCCGTGACGAGTTCGTACTCCCGGTCGAGGTGGACGCTCGTCACGTCGCGCCCGTGGGCGTCGTAGCGTCGCCGGAGCACCTGCTTGTTGAACCACTCGGTGAGTGGCTTGTAGCCCTCGGCATTGTGACCGTCTCGCCCCGTCCAGCGTGCGACCAGATACTCGTCGACCGAGTCGTACGCCGGGTCGTGGATGGGCAACGCGTAGCGTTCCAAGAGCGTATCGACCTTGCAGACCATCCCAGTCACACGTCAGTCTACCCGATAATAAGGGTACTGTGAGGGGGTGGTCGGCGCCCCCGCTTCGTCGTCACTCTTCGGTGGGTGCGAAGACGACGACGGCGGTGCTCGGCTCTATCGCGCGCGGCGAGATTTCGCGCTCGCCGCTGAACTGGACGAGTTCGCCGGCCGTCACCTCCAGCGTCTCCCCGTCCAGCGACAGTTCGAGATGGCCGGAGACGAGATGGAGGACGATGTCCGTCCCGGGGTGGGTGTGGTCCGGAACGTGTTCGTCGGCGTCGAGTTGGAGTCGAACGGCGCGCGGGCGGTGCGCCTCGAATATCTCCGCGTGCGGCGTTGCCGTCAGGTCGTCGAGCGTCGTAAGTTCCGACATTCCGTCGACCCTTCGTCGCCGCCGGGAGTGAGCGTTCGGCCGAACGTGTTCGCCTAGATGGACCGCCGGCGGAAGGCGACGACGGCCCCCGCGACGGGCAGGACTATCCAGGCGACGAGCGCGGCGACGAGGACGGGCGCCGTGAGTCCCGTCGTGGTGAGGACGCTCGTGAAGCCACCCGCCGTCGCCGACACGCTCCGAAGCACGAGCACTCGGAAGATGTCGCCGGGGTTGGCGAGGACGGCGGCCGCGACGACCGACTGGGGCAGGTCGAAGGCGGCGACGAGGCCCAACGCCAGCAGGTCGTGGACGAGGACGAACCACACCCACGCGGCGAGGGCGGCGCCGAGGGCGTGGGTCTTCTCCCGCGCGAGCGTCGAGGCGAGGACGCTGACCCCGAGGAAGGCGAGGGCGGCGCCGACGGTGATGAGGGCGACGCCGGCGTACGCGCCCAGCACGCCCGCGCCAGCGAGGCGGACGAACGCCGCGCCGCCGAGCGCCAGTCCGATGAGAATCCCGCCGGTCAGCGCCGCCGCGCGGCCGAGATACGTCCCGACGATGACGGCGGTGTTCGACAGCGGGAGCGTGAGGAGCATCTCCAGCGACCCGCTCTCGTCGGCGCCGACGATGGTGTCGAAGCCGGCCGCAAGCGCGGCCAGCGGAACGAGGTAGACGCCGAGTTGCGCGAAGCTCGCGAGCACCGCCGAGGCGCGCGCGGGGCCGACGTTCGAGCCACCGAGGAACACGAGCGCCGTGGAGAACAGCGCGAACAGGACGGCCGTGCCCAGCAACCACCGCCGCCGAACCGCCAGTCGGTACTCGCGGGCCGCGACCCGAGTCACGTCACGCGCGGACGCGACGATGGACTTCGTGCCCGTCTCGGTCGCCGTCGCCGTCTGCATCTCCGCGACCGAGTCCGCTTGGGTGGCAGTCGCGCCGCCGTCGGTCGTCGGCGTCTCGTCAGTCATCGCGCTCACCTCCCGTCGAGAGGGCGACGCCACGACTCGCGGTGACGGCGTCGCGGAACACGGCGTCGAGGCCCGGTTCGGATATCTCCACGTCGACGACGGCCGTCGCGTCCCGGAGTCGGTCGAGGACGTCGAACACCCGGTCGCGGTCACAGTCGAGGCGGAGTCGGGGCGGGTCTGCGGTCGCAGTCGTCACGCCGTCCCACGACGCCACGCGTTCGGCGACGGTCGCGGCGTCGTCCTCGACAGTCGCGGTCACGGTGACGGCGTCGCCGGTCGTCCGCCGGAGGTCGGTCACGTCGCCCGCGACGCGGACACTCCCGTCGTCCAGAATCACCACGCGGTCACAGAGGCGCTCGATTTCCGAGAGCACGTGTGACGTGACGAGGATGGTGATGTCCGTCTCCTCGGCGAGCGCCTCGATGATGTCGTGGAAGTTGCTGACGCCAACCGGGTCGAGGGCGGCGGTCGGCTCGTCGAGCAACAGCACGTCGGGGTCGCCGACGAGCGTCGTTGCGAGGCCGAGCCGTCGGTTCATGCCGTTCGAGTAGCCGCCGACGGGGCGGTCCGCGGCCTCGTCCAGTCCCACCGTGTGAAGCACGCGTTCGACGCGGTGCTCTCGCTCGTCGGCCGGGAGGCCGCGGATTTCGGCGTGGAAAGTTAGCACTTCACGCCCCGTGAACGACGGGGGAAACCCCGCGCTCTCGGGCAGGTAGCCGACCCGCTCTCGGAGCGTGGCCCCGGCGTCGGGCGTGAGTCCGCCGACCGACACCGTGCCGGCATCGGGCGTCTCGTGGCCGACGAGCATCTTGAACAGCGTCGTCTTGCCAGCGCCGTTACAGCCGATGAGGCCGACGGTCTCGCCGCGGTCGACCGACAGAGAGACGCCGTTCAAGGCGGTGACGCTGCCGTATCGTTTCTCGACGTCCTGAAGTTCGATTTCACTCATAGTAACGCCTCCAGTTCTCGTGTGGGGGGCTGACCAGCGGGTGGTGGTCGACGACGCCCGGCGTCTCGATGAGGGGGACGGACTGTATCCCCAGACGCACGGCGTCGAAGGCGGGACTCGACGCGAAGACGGACGCTGCCGGCTGCTGTCGCGTGAGGCGGTCGAGTGCGCCGTCGGCCTGGAACCGAACGTCGCTGACGCCGTCGTGGTCCACGTCGACCGCGTTGGCGTCCGACCAGTAGTTGCCACGCTCGCTGTCGTTCCAGGCGACCTGTTCGCCGATGACGGCCTTCATCGCTTCGTCGTTGCGGATGAACGAGTTGCCGTAGCCGCGTTCGCGGACGCTCCCCCCGGTGAGGTGGACACCAACGTCGTTTTCGAGCACGAGGTTGTGCGCAATCGTGTTGTCGAGGGAGTTGTAGACGAACAGTCCATTCTCGTTCCCGACGAGGTCGTTTCCGGCGATGCGGGTGTGGTCGACGCTCTTGACCAGAATCCCGTGGCCGCTACTGCCGGTGTTGTTCACCGCCGTGTTGTTGACGACTTCGAGGCGGTCCGAGAGCATCAGCGCGTATCCTACGTCGTTGTCGAACGCCGTGTTGTTGGCGAGTCGACAGTCGTCGGAGTACATGTAGTGGACGCCGTAGCGGAGGTCCCACATCGTGTTGTTCCGGGCCACCACGTCGGAACTCCACGAGAAGTAGATGCCGTCGCGGACGTCCGTGATGGAGTTGTTCTCGAGGACGGCGTCGTGGGCCTCCCAGAGCTGGATGCCGTTCCCGCGGTTCGAGAGGCGACTGATGGACTCCCGGCCGACGATGGTCGTGTCACGAATCGTCGCGGACGTGGCGCCGTTGACCCAGACGCCGAACGTCGTGTTGGTGACGCGGACGCCGTCGACGGTGGCGTTCGCGCCGTTGAGCCACACCGCGGCGTCGTTGTCGGCGGTGCTGTAGCCCGCGTTCCGCACCCAGACGTGCCGCACCGTCACGTCGGAGGCGTTCACCGTCAGCACCGTCCCCTCGCCGTCGCCGGAGACGACCGCTTCGCTCGGCGACGCGCCGACGATGCTGACGCCCCGCGTCTCGACGGTCACCGGCCCCGACACCTCGCCGACGACCCGGATGGTGTCACCGGGCGCGGCGGCGTCGAGTGCCGACGCGAGCGTGTCGTAGCGGTCGCCCCCGACCGTCGCGTACCCGTCGCTCGGCGGCGCGGCGAAGTCGTACTCTGCCGGTACCGAGGCGTCGAACGCGATTCGGTCGGTCTCCTCGACTGGCGCACTCGGTGCCGCGACGGCGGCGCCGACGCTCGTCACGAGGAGTACGACCGTTGCGACGGCGAATCCGCGCTCGAACCGTCCGGGCATGGCTACCTCCCTCCCGCTTCGTCGACGGATGCCGTCCGTTCGCGCTGTCCGAGACGCGCCGCGATTCCGCGGGCCACGTCGCCGGCCGTCGCGGTGCTGTCGCGGTAGTAGAACGCCACGACCAACAGTCCCACCGCGAGCATGGCCATGTACGCCCCGACGCCGAACCGGGAGTAGCTCGTGATGTTCGCTACCTTGTACGTCCCCCAGAGCGGCGGCGTGAACCCCTCCACACCCATCACGGGCGCGCCGGGGTCGAGGTGGTGGCCGGCCTGGTAGAGTCGGTACTGGATGTCCGCGAGCATCACGCCGAACACCGCCGCCGTCCCGGCGAGTTGGGCGAAGAGTCCGCGTTTGAGCTTTCGGGTGCTGGGCGCCAGCGCGACGAAAGCACTACACGCCGACACCACGACGAACGCCAACGGGCCGAACGACCACTCGGGCACGTTGACGGCGTACTCGTGTGGTTCGTAGTTGGGCTGCCAGTACACCGGGTCCGGGTAGTAGAAGCCGATGTACTTGTTCAGATTCGCCATCTCGGCGTAATCACCCGAGATGCGCGGATACGCGTACAGGTGTAAGTTGAGCGTCGTGCTCGGGTACTGGACCGCGTGGACCTCGATGGACCACATCGGGAAGAGTAGCGCCGCGACGAACAGCACCGCCGCTACCAGTGGGAGCCCGCGACGGAGCTCCAAGAACGCTGACTTGGGTGGGAGTTCGTAGCTCATGGTGTCACCTCGCGCCGGGGTCCGTCCGACGAACCCCAGTGTCAGCCACGCGGGCCGCTTGCACACCCCGCGTGACTGCTGGGGCCGTCGACGCCGACGTCAGTCGGGGTCAGTGGCTGGGTCGGCAATCGACGACATACCGCTCAGCCATCGCGTGGCTCCACGATCATCCGCGAGCGCATCTCGAGGTGGAGTGCGCTGCAGAAGTACGTGCAGTAGAACCAGTACACGCCAGGCTTGTCCGCGGTGAACGTGACTTTCTGGGTGTCCTGGGGCGCGATGGCGAGGTGGATGTCGTACTCGGGGATGGCCAGTCCGTGGATGATGTCACGGACGCCCTCGATGTTCGTCACCGTGAGCGTGACTTCGTCGCCCTCCTTGACGGTGAACTCGCTGAGGCCGTACTCGGAGCGCATCGACGACATCTTCACGTCCACGGACTGCTCGCCCGTGCGCTCGACGCCGGAGTTCTGCTGGGTGACGAACTCCTTGTCGGTCCGGTAGTCGGACTTGTCCCACGTCGTCGCCGGGTCGAGTTTGTCCTTGTGCGCGAAGACGCAGTCGTGTGGCTCCGGATACGCCGGGTGATCCGCGACCAACTCCATCTCCTTCTCGCCCTGCCCGATGTGGATGAGCTGGTCGTTGTCCGGGTGAATGGGGCCGACCGGCAGGAACCGATCCTTGGAGAGCTTGTTCAGCGAGACGAGCCACTCGCCGTCTGGGTCCGTCGTCATCGCCTCCACGGCCTGAATGTGGCCGGGGTTGTAGTGGACGTCCTGCTTCTCGAGGATCGGCTCCGTCGAGTTGTTCTCCGCCTCGACGGCGGCCTCGATGTCCCACTTGACCGCCTGCGAGTCGATGAACAGCGAGGTGTACGCGTGGCCGTTGCCGTCGAAAGTCGTGTGAAGCGGGCCGAGACCGACCTTCGGACGGCCGGCGACGACGTCCTCGGGGTCGCTGGACTCGTCGAGCGCGTCGATATCCAGCATGGTGACCGTCGGCGACAGCTTGCCGGCGACCATCGCGTAATCGCCGTTTGGCTCCACTTCGACACAGTGGGGGCTCTTCGGCGTCGGGATGTATCGCACGATGGGGTTGTCGCCCTGATTGAGGGAGCTCTCTTGGGTCCCGTCGACGATGGGGACGCCGTTGACCTCCTCGTAGTTGCCGTTCTCGACGGCTTGCTCGATGGCCGGCACGTCGAAGGCCTTCACGTAGTCGCGGTCGTCGTGGGTCATCCCCGAGACTTCGACGGCCTCCTCGGAGTTGTACGCCGAGGAGATGGCCCAGCGGCCGTCCTTGTCGGTGTCGACGATGTCGAGGTTGCCGTCGACTTTCACCTGCCACTCCGTCTCCATCGTCTCGGGGTTGATGGCCGCGAACAGCGACTCGTAGTTCTCGGGCGAGTGCACGTCACGACCGTCATTCGGGAGCGGCGTCCGGAACTCGCCGTTGCCGAAGATGTACTTCGTGTCGGGACTCTGGACGGTACACCCGTGGATGGCCTGCATGTTCGGCACGTCGGTGATGGCGTCCGTCTCGAAGTACGTGAGGTTCACGCGGGCGAGTCGCCCGTTCGCCTTGTCGTTCACCCAGAGGTACTCGCCGTCGTAGTCGCCGTCCGTCTCGGAGAGCACCGGGTGGTGGTTGTCGCCCCACGTGTAGTCGCCGGCGTCCTCCAGCATCTGCCGGGTTTCGTCGTCGTACCCGTAGCCCCGCGAAGCGTCCTTGTTGAACACGGGGATGCGCATCAGGACGCGCATCGACGGGATGCCCATGACGCGGATTTCGCCGGACTGACCGCCGGACCAGAAGCCGTAGTACTCGTCGTGTTCGCCGGGTTCGACCAAGTGCTCCGGCGTCGACCCGCCCGAGGACTGCTGGTTGGACCCGCTCTGACCGCCGTTCATCAGGCTCCCGGTACAGCCCGCGAGCCCGGACATCACACCGGTCGCTGCGCCCGCTTTCATGAAGTCACGCCGGTCGAGTTCGAGACCGGCGAGGTTCAGGGACGGGGAGTCGTCGCTCGGCGTCGGCTCGTCGACCTCCGCGAGGAGGTCTTGGAGTTCTTTCTCGTGTCGCTCGACCAGTGCGTCGGGGTCGAGCACGTCGTCGTCCGAGTCGGATGGCGTGTTGGTCATATCAAACCACCTTGATGGAGCCGACCATCCCGCTCATCTCGTGCGGGATGCAGTAGTACTCGTAGGTGCCGGTCGTCTCGAACGTGTGTTCGTACGTTTCGCCCTGTGCGATGGACCCTTGGTCGGGGTAGGCGTCGTTGGCTGCCTGCTCGCTCTCGGCGCCACCGGACGCGAAGTACGTCGCCCCGTCGGGAATCTCGCCCTCGTAGGCCGTCACCGAGTGTGCGACGGCGCCGACGTTCTCCCAGGTGACGGTCGTCCCCGCGGACACCTGGATCTGCTTGGGCGCGAACGCCAGTTCGTCCGTCATTTCGACCGTGCTGGTCTCGGTCCACGACCCGGAGCCACCGCTCCCGGAACCGCCGCCGGAATCGCCGGTCTCAGTGGCCTCGGAACCGCCACCGCCTCCGCTGCCGCCGCCGGACCCCGACGAACAGCCGGCAAGTGCGACCCCGCTCGCTGCGCCTGTAAGCGCTAGAAAGCGCCGACGCGAATAGTGCTCGTTCATGCTTGCCTCCACTTGGCAGTCATACCGAGACCTACGTATATCGTCGCGCAAAATCCGGAACGCTGGGAACGCCCCCGAACGTGTTCGGGTCCCTGTCGGTGGGGTGTCTTTCTCTGTGGTGTCGGCGCCCCGACGAGAACATCTTCGGCGCGAACTACACCTGCGTCCTCACGAATCGTCAGCTATGACAGTCGGCATCGTCGGCGGCGGCATCACGGGCTTGGCGCTGCAGCACTACCTCTCGGCAGAGGGCGTCGAGAGCGTCGTCTTCGACGCCGCGTCCGAACCCGGCGGCGTCATCGACAGTCGTCGCGTCGAGGGGCGCGTCCTCGATTTCGGCCCGCAGCGAACCCGGCTCTCGCCGCCGCTCGACTCGCTGGTCGACTCGCTGGGCCTGCGCGACGAACTCCGCGAGGCCGACGACGGCCCCCTGTACGTGTATCGGGACGGCGCGCGCCGCCGCGTCCCGTTCACGCCCCGGGAGGCCGTCGAGACGGACCTCCTCTCGTGGCGGGGCAAACTCCGCCTGTTGGCGGAACCGTTGACGGGGCCGCCACGCGACCAGGAGACGATAGAGACGTTTCTGACGCGCACGCTCGGGCGCGAGGCCGCGCAGTATCTCGTTGGCCCGCTCTACGCCGGCGTCTACGCCTCTCACCCCGACGAGATGCGGGTGAAACACTCCTTCGGGCGCGCGCTCGACGCCCACGACGTGTCCGGGAGCCTCCTCGTCGCGGCCGCGAAGGCGGCGCTCCGCGGGGCGGACCTGCCGCCGGCCGTCACGTTCGACGACGGCATGCAGACGCTCCCCGAGGCACTCTACGCGGCCCACCGGGACCGGGTCCACCTCGACACGCCGGTCGAAGCGGTTCGCGACGCGGCCGAGGGGTTCCGACTGGAGACGCCGTCTCGGTCGGTCCCGGTGTCGACGGTGATTCTGACGACGCCCGCCGCGACCACCGCCGGCCTCCTCGACAGCGTCGCGCCCGAGACGGCGCAGGCGCTGGCCCAGCTGACGTACAACTCGCTGGTCGTCGTTCACCTCGCCGCGGAGGCGACACTCGACGGGGCGGGCCATCAGGTCCAGTACGACGAGGACTACCGGACGCTCGGAGTCACGTACAACGCGAGTCTGTTCGGACGCGACGGCGTCTACACCTGTTATCTGGGTGGGTCGCGGTATCCGGACTTGCTCGACGAATCCACCGCGACCCTCCGCCGTCTCGCGGAGAGCGAGTTCCGCGAGATGACGGGCGTCGACGCCCGCGCGTTGACCGTGCGCCGGCGCCCGAACGTGATGCCCGCCTACGACACGTCGTGGGACGCCCTCGACGACGTGGCGACGCCTCCGGGAATCCATCTGTGTGCGAACTACGAGTCACGCGCGGGGCTCCCGGGGCGAGTTCGGCAGGCGAAAGGAGTGGCGACGCGAGTGGCAGCAGTCGCGACCGGCGACCGCATGGCAGTGTGACGCCGGCGGGCGATTCGCAGCTACTTCTTGGGGAACGTTGCGACGAACTTGTCTTCGTGCTGTCGTTCGACGTTGTAGCCTTCGGGGTCGAACGCGTCGACTTCGGCCTGCATCTCGTAGAACAGCGGTTTCGGGTCGTGGTCGTTGATTAGCGTCAGCTCCTCACCGCTCTCCAGGTCGTCAAACGCGTTGTGAATCTTCGGATGGCGCTGCGAGGGTGGCAGTTCACGGACGTCGATGGTCGGTCCTGGCATGCACGTTTCCCTCGTCGTTATCGTCCCCTGCCAGTTTCTCCGAACATGTTCACGCGTGGGTAATCGACACGCGCCACTCGTCCGCTGCCACCTGCGTCGTCTCGTACTCGAATCCCCGCTGTTCGAGCACGTCGTACAGCGGTTCGGGTTCGAAACTGTTGACGAGGACGAGCGTCTCGCCCGCCGGCAGCGTTCGGAGCGCGTCTTGGATGTCGCTGAACGGTTCCCCCTCGATTTCGCGAGCGTCGAGTTCCTGAACGTCGTCAGCGGTACTGGCGCTCATACGCTACACCTCGGAGCGATAATATAAACAGATTCTCCCGATGGTGTTCGGGTGGGTCTTCTGTCTCCCTACGTGAACATGTTCGGGGCCAGCGATTGGGGGACGAGTCGAATATATTCGACTGAACACCGATGCCCCAAGCCAACCTCACCGTCACGATTCCGGAGGGAGTATGGATCGGTGACGTCTCCCGACGCTACCCGGACGCGAGCATTCGCATCCTGGCGGCGCTCGCGGACGACGACGCCGGCGTGGGACTCACCGAAATCACTGCCCCGGACCTACAGGACGTCGTCGCCGACATCCAGTCCAGCGACTCGGTGACCGAACTCGAGGTGTTACAGCGGTACGAGGACACGGTGCTCGTCCAGTTCGAGACGACGATGCCCCTGCTCCTCTTCCCGGTACAGGGGTCGGGCGTCCCGCTCACGATGCCGTTCACCATCGAGGACGGCGAAGCCGAGTGGGAGCTCACCGCCCCGCAGCATCGACTGTCCGAACTCGGCGAGCAACTCGAGGCGTTCGACATCCCGTTCACGGTCAACGAGGTACACCAGCGCATCGAACCCGAGCAACTGCTGACCGACCGGCAGCTGCGACTCGTGACCGCCGCCGTCGAACACGAGTACTACGACACGCCGCGAGGCTGTTCGCTCACGGAACTCGCGGACGAGTTGGATTTCGCCAAATCGACGTGTAGCGAGACGCTGCACCGCGCGGAAGGCAAAATCGTCAAGCAGTTCGTCGAGAACGCCGACGAGGCGACCATCGAATCGACGCATCCATGAGATGCATCGCTCCCGCACGCCACTATGACGCGCCGAACGCACACGCTACAAGACCATGACTATCAACGTCTCTCACTCCGACCGCTCTCGCGAGGAAGCCATGGGTGACCCGTTCGCCCCGGACCCACCCGACCTCCAGGACGTACTGGACGCACTCGACGACACCGCGTGTCACACGATCATCGAGCATCTCGAACGCCCGATGACGGCGGCCGAACTCTCCGAGGCCTGTGACATCCCGGAGTCGACGATGTACCGCAAGCTCGACCTCCTCAGCGACGCGTCGCTGGTCGACGAACAGATCGAAGTCCGGTCGAACGGGCAACACACCACGAGATACACGCGCAACTTCGATGCGGTCCGCATCGAACTCGACGAGGACCGCACCATTGACCTCGATATCGAGCGCCGGTCGCAGTCGCCGGACGAACAGCTGGTCGAACTCTGGTCGGACGTGCGTAGCGAGACATGAACGCGACGACAGTCGTCGTCGCCCTCAAGACGCTGACCCTCGCTCTCGGAGGGTCCATCACGTTCTACGCGTTCAAGGCCTCTCGGCGAACCGGGTCGGACTCGCTCCGAGCGCTGGCGCTCGGGTTCGGCACCATCACGCTCGGCGCGCTCCTCGCCGGCATCGTCGACCAACTGCTACCGCTCGACCACCATCTGGCGCTCGTCGTTGAGAGCCTCTGTACGACGCTCGGGTTCGCCGTCATCCTCGTCTCGCTGTACGTCGATTGACCGACAGTCGTAGGGTTTGAACACCCACGGTTCCGTGGGCCGATTCGGAAGGTTCCTCGCACCGACTGTAAACCGATGCACGTCGCAGCCGATAGCACCGAACTCATCGGCCAGACGCCGCTGGTCCGACTCAGTTCGGTGGCCGAGAACGTTGTCGGAAAGCTCGAATCGTTCAACCCGAACCAGTCGGTGAAAGACCGCGTCGGGGTCGCGCTAATCGAACGCGCACGCGAGGAGGGACACCTCGATAGCGACACCACCATCATCGAACCGACGAGCGGCAACACCGGCATCGGCCTCGCCTTCACCGCCGCTGCGAAGGGCAACGACGTAATCCTCACCATGCCCGAGTCGATGAGCGAGGAACGCCGCCAACTCCTCGGCGCCTTCGGCGCCGAAATCGTCTTGACGCCCGCCGATGCGGGGATGGACGGCGCCATCGAACGCGCGCAGTCGCTGGCGGACGAGATGGACAACACCTTCGTCCCCCAGCAGTTCGCCAACGGTGCGAACCCGTGGATTCACCGCCAGACGACCGGCCCGGAGATATGGGAGGACACCGACGGCGAGGTGGACATCGTCGTCGCCGGGGTGGGCACCGGCGGGACCATCACCGGCGTCTCCGAGTACATCAAAGAGGAACAGGGCAAAGACGGCCTCCAGTCCGTCGCGGTCGAACCCGCCGAATCGGCCGTGCTGTCCGGGGAGGACGCGGGGTCGCACGGCATTCAGGGCATCGGCGCCGGGTTCGTCCCCGACGTGCTCCGACAGGAGTTGCTCGACGACGTGGTGACCGTCACTCGCGACGACGCCGTCGATATGGCTCGCCACCTCGCCACGGAGGAGGGGATTCTGGTCGGCATGTCCGGCGGCGCCGCCGTCGACGCCGCAGCACAGGTTGCCGACCGCGTCTCTTCGGAGGAGCTGATCGTCGTCATCCTCCCCGACACCGGCGAGCGCTACCTCTCGACCGACCTCTTCTGACGCCCGCCCCGCGAAGATATTCGGGGCTACTGCCTTGCTCGACGAACGGCGACCGTTCACTATGGCGTCTGGACTGCGCATCGACCTCAACGTGAGTGACCCTGGGACGTGCCCCGTGGCGCGCGTCTCGGGCGAGTCCGACACGCCGGCCAGGTCGGTTTCGCGCGCTTCGATTCCGGACTCGGAGGGGCGAATCGCCGAGGAGTTCACCGTCGGCGCCTCCGCGACGGTTCCCGAGAGCGGCGTCTCCGAAGTCGCGTCCTACGACTCACACACCGTCTATCGCTTCCGCCGGTCCCGAGAACAGCCGTGTGTCTGTGAGCGCGTCGAGACGTTCGGCTACCCCGTCTCCGACGTTCACGCCACCGACGGCTCGCTCGCCATCACCTTCCACGCCCCGGACCTCGACGCCGTGCAGGCCATCGTCTCGGACCTCCGGGAGCGCTTCGGCGGCATCGAACTCCGGAAACTCACCGAAGTCGACGGCGACAGCACCGACCTCGTGTTCGTCGACCGGAGTCGGCTCACCGCCCGCCAGCGCGAAGTCGTCCGGGCGGCCTACGACATGGGCTACTTCGAACACCCGAAGCGGTCGAACGCCGGCGAGGTGGCGAGCGAACTCGACGTGTCGCGTGCCACGTTCCGAGAACACCTCGCTGCCGCCCAGCGGAAACTGCTCGATGCGATTCTGAACGCCTGAGGCGTGTGATTTCTCGACGTTAGTTCCGAACGTTGGGGTCGAGATTCGAATATAGATTTCGTATAGCGAAATACAGTTTATCTATCGCGCTCGCGACGCCACTCACGTCAATTTGTAGATGTTTTCTTCGTAGGTAATCCGCACTCGGTCACCCCAGTCGTGGGTGTAGGTGTCGATGATGTCGCTCGCCACGTCGCCGCGGAGGTACTTCACAATGCCTCGGTCCCCGGTTCGGTCCCGGAGGTGGGTCGTGAAGAAGTGCCGGAAGTAGTGGGGTGTGACGTTCTCTTCCGCGCCGCCGCCGTCGCGGTGCCACCCGCGTTCGCGCGCGTGGGATTCGACGACGTGGTGGACGGCGTGTGGCGTGACGCGTTCGCCCCACCCGTCGCGCGTGCTCACGAAGAGGGGGTTCGCACGGGCGGGGTCCGGACGAATCGCCAGCCAGCGACTCAGCGCGCGGCGGAGTTCGTCGTCGACGGGGACGACCGTCGCTCGCTTGCGCTTGTTCGCCGCCGTCCGCTCTTCGCCGTCGATTTCGTCGCCGACGGCGCGGTCGGCGGCGACGAACAGTGCGTCCCCGCGTCCGTCGAGCTGCGGGCGGACGGACACGTCGAGTGTGTCGCGCGTCACCGGAATCGAGAGGTCTCGAAGGTCGAGATTGCAGAGTTCGCCCACGCGTACTCCGGTTTTGAGCAGCGTCAGAAGGAGTGCGCGGTCGAGGGGATGCGCCACCGACGTGACGAACTCTCGCATCTGGGGAATCGAGATTTCGCGTCGCGCCGGGTCGGTGTTGATTCGCTCGTCCATCTCCTCGACGACGAGCGTCATGGGGTTGGAGTCGAAGGTTCCGACTTGGGTCATGTAGGCGTAGAATCGGTGGAGGTAGGCGGCGTAGGTGGCGACGGTGCTCTCGGCGACGGTGCCTCGGAGGCGGTGAATCCACGCCATGCAGTCGCGGTGCTCTGCGGTGGCGGGGGTCGCTCCGCGCTCGGCCGCGAGGAACGACTCGAACTTCCGGAGGACGCGCTCGTAGGCGGCGCGGGTGCGGTCGGTCTTCCCGTGGTAGGTCATGTCTTGCAGGAAGTAGCCCACGGGGTCGTCGACGGTGTCGCTCATTCGTCTGTCAGGGTGTAGCCGCCGTGGCGTCCGCTGTACTGGACGACGTTCGCCTCCTGCAGTTCGTTCAGCGTCTCCTCGAGTCGGTCTTCCACGCCGTCGGTCACCTCGTCGAGCAGGGCGTCCCACGAACGGTGTTCTTCCACGTTCAGGGCGTCTTTCACCCGGGGTTCGAGCCCCGAAGACCCGCCTTCAGCGGGTTCCTCTGTGGACGGCTGCTCGGGAATCTCGAAATCGCGTCGTCCGGCCTGTACCATCGTTCGCACGAACTCGCTTTGACTCATCCCGAGTCGGTCGGCGTGCTCCTGCCAGCGTTCCTTCTGGTAGGGCGGGACGTACGTCTTCACCGGGACTGTGTCTCCCATACGTGGTCCTCGATTGCCGGTTACTTCAAAGTAGTCCTAGTTGGCCGAATAAAGACTCTTATTTGTGGTTGTAGTGCTGTGAATGACGGTCAAATATCGGTGTATTTGTGGAAATGGGCCCAATTTTGCCCCCAAAGTAGTACTACGGGCACAAATACAATATCTCACCACTCACGCCTCGCTCGTCGCTCGAATCAGCGACGGGTCGTCGTGACTCGGGTCGTTCACGCGCGTCGAGACTGGATGGGCCGACAGGTCGCTCGCGGGGTAGGGGTCACAGCACGCGAGTGCCTCGTCGATATCGCCGTGGAGCCACGTCGACTCCTCGGCGGGGTCGAGGATGACCGCCATTCGGTGGTGGAGGTCGGCGACCAGCTCGTTCGGCTCCGTCGTCACGATTGCGAAGGTGTCTATCGGGTCGGGGTCTCTTGAGGCGCCGCCGTTGCCGAACTCCCCCAGGCCGGTCTGTCGAGTCGGTGGCTGCCACCGTGACCAGATACCCGCCATGGCGAACGGGCGGTCGTCCTCGAACGCCACGCGATAGGGCTGTTTGCCCGCGTCGCGGTCGACCCACTCGTAGAACCCGTCTGCGGGGACGAGACACCGCCGGTGTTCGATGGCGTCGGCGAACGTCGGCTTGTCGGTGACCGTCTCCGCCCGCGCGTTGATCGGTGCGTTCGACCCGTCGTCGGCCCACTCGGGGACGAGTCCCCACTCCATCCGAGTGAACTCGTCGGATGTCTCGCCCGTGAGTACCGGGAGGTCCTGGCCGGGCGTACAGTTGTACCGAGGGTCGAGGTCAGGAGTCGCCGTCTCGAATCGCTCGGCGAGTTTCGATGCCGGTGTGAACAGCGTGTACCGACCACACATTGGCGGTCGTTGGGTCGGGCGCGAGATAAACCAGTCGACGCTCGACGTTCGCACTCAGACGAATAAACTGTATGTCGCTATACAAAGTATGGGGTACTCGACTGTGCCATTTTCGGCGTCGGCTGGGGCGTCTCGGGCGTGGTCTCGACACACGGGGCACGCCTGCCCTCTGCCCGACTGACCCGCTCCCCCACCGACATTCTCATACCCGTCCGGTCACGACTCGGTGGCACATGCCCTCCGTTGACGAGCTACTCCTGCTGATACGGGACCGTCTCACCGACCTGCACGCTCGACACCCGCAGGCGGTTCGGAGCGCCGCCGTCCTGCTGGGTCTCGTCGCGTTCGGCCTCGTGTGGTTCTTCCGCCCGTGGTTTCACACCGTCGTCTACGGCGTCTACACGACGCCCGTCCTCCCGATTGCGGCGGCGCTCGGACTCGGGGTGGCGGTACTGCTCCGCCGACGCCTCGGTACCGTCGCCGATGGACAGGTGGGCTTTGCCGTCTTCGTCGTCGTCCTCCTCGTCGGGTCGAGCGTTGGTGGCCTGCTGACGGGGGCACAGCTCGGGCAGGATACGATGGCGCGGGCCGACACCGCCGACAGCCTGTCCGAGACTGACCCCGCCCGTCCGCGCGTGGTGACGAAATCCGTCGCCGAGCGCTACGCATCGAACACCCTCAACTTCCCACAGTACCGCATCGATGGCGGCGACATCACCGTCCGGAACGGCACACCCTACTGGTCGTACGCGCTCGCTCCCGACGGCACCTTCAACCACTACACCAAGCGTCAACACGGGACGGTCCTCGTCGACATGAGCCAGCAGAACGCCGAGGTTGACACCGTCGTCGGCGACGTCGAACGGGGCGTCGGCCCGGCCTTCTACAACAACTACCGGTTCGCGACGCTCAAGCGCGCGAACTACCTCGTCGAGTACGAAGACCCGTTCATGGTCGTCGACGAGGGCGAGCAGTATATCGCCGTCCCCTACACGAAACCGGAGTTCCACTGGCTCCCGCTTCCCCACACCACCCCCGAGTGGGGCGGCGTCGTGTTGATACACGGCGACGGGCGCGTCCAAGACCTCTCACCGTCGGCGGCCCGCGACCACCCCGCGCTCCGCGAGCAGAAACTCTACCCCTTCGATCTGGCGCGAGAATCCGTCGCGGCGACCAAGTATCGGAACGGCATCGTCAACACGTTCACGAGCCACGAAGACGAAATCGAAGTCGCACCGGTCCCCGGCGAAGACAACGACCAGCCGTTCCTCGTCTTCACCGAGAGCGGGCCGGAGTACGTCGTCGCCGTCGAACCCTACGGGCAGGCACAGGGACTGAAAGAGGTGTGGACTATCGACGCCCGGACCGGTGAGTACGAAACCTACTCGCCCGACTCCTCGCTGTTCGGCGCGCGCAAGGCCACCGACTACGTCCGGCAGGCGGCGCGCACGACCGACTGGAACCGCTTTATCCCCTCCGAACCGATTCCGGTCGTCGTCGACGGGCAACTCTACTGGGAGGTGCGGGTCGTCCCCGAGGACAGTAGCGGCATCGCCTACATCGCCTTCGTGAACGCTCAGTCGAGCGACGTCAACGAGGTGGATACGACCCCCGAGGTGACGGCGTTCCTCAACGGGGAACGCGTCGCAGACCAGCCCGAATCGACTGACGACGACACGGAGCGCTCGCCGCGCATCGTCGTCGAACGCGTCGCCCCGAACGGGACGGTCGTCGAGACGATGAAGGTGTACGACAACGAGACGGTCCGAGTGGTACCGGGATCGGCGCAGGCCAACGACACCGCGACGAGCGACTGACCGGTCGGCCCATCCGCACCTATTTGTCCGCCGAGCGAGAGTGACAGACTGCCCTCATGTCACTCGACGTTGCAGCCGCACTCGAGAACGGATTCTCCCGCATTCCGACGCGGGTGGCCGGGCTCCTGTTCGTGGCGTACCTCGCCATCGGTATCGTGTCCTCCGTCGCCGCCGAAACGCTCAGAGTCGCAGCGATGGACGCCCAGCAACCGGACGCCGCACTCACACCGACGACGCCGGGCGTCGGTGGCTCCGGTGTGCTCGCCCTTGACGTCGGGCTTCCCGTCGCTGCCGTCCTCTTTCTCGTCCAACTCGTCGTCGCACAGGTCGTCGGCGTCGTCGCCATCCGGACATTCGTCAGCGACGCTCGGCGCACGTTCCCCACCGGCGTCAGTCGGCACCTGCCGTGGGTCGTCCTGAACGCCATCATCGCGAGCGTCGTCGTCAACGTGTTCATCGGCCTCGGGACGCTTCTCCTCGTCATCCCCGGTATCTACCTCGCCGTCGGGCTGTACTTCGTCCAGTTCGAAGTCATCGCCGCCGAAGAGAACGCTATCGAGGCCCTGCGCACCGGGTGGGACCTGACCAAGGGTGAGCGTCTCGCAATCTTCCTCCTGTTGCTGGTCATCCTCGCCATCGGTATCGCGAGTGCCGTGCCGAGTCTCGTGCTCGGATTCGTCGGGGCGCCGCCCCTCCTGACCGGACTGGTCGGCGTCGTCCTCGGTGCCGTCGCGAACGTGTTCACCGTCGCCATCGGCTCTCGGGCGTACGTCCAACTGAAGCCCGACGGCTGGTCGCCCGACTTCGTCACGTCCGATCCCTTCTCGTACTGACCGCAAGCGCGAGGTTTTTGCTCCCTCGCCGGCCAGTACGCGTGTGCGAATCGAGAACAGCTTCATCCCGGTCCGCGGCGTCGGCGAGGCGACCGAGCGCCGCCTCTGGGAGGCAGGCGTCACGCACTGGGACGACTTCGACGGCTCCGTCGTCGGGCCGACGACGGCCGACCGCATCCACGAGTTCGTCGATATCGCCACCGACCACCTCCGGCGGGGCGACGCTCACTTCTTCGACGAATCGTTCCCCTCCGGCGAGCGCTGGCGCCTCTACGAGAACTTCCGCGACGACGCGCTCTTTTTCGACATCGAGACGACGGGTCTCGACGCGGCGCGCAACGACGTGACGACGGTGAGTTTCCACCGCGGCGGCGACACCACGACGCTCGTCCGCGGCGACAACCTCACGGCGGGCGCCCTCCGCGAGCAGTTCGCGGACGCCCCGCTCATCGTCACGTTCAACGGCGCGCGGTTCGACGTGCCCTTCCTCGAGGACTCGTTCGACCTTGCCATCGACGTGCCTCACCTCGACCTCATGTACCCCTGCCGTCGCCTCGACTTGACCGGCGGCCTCAAACCCATCGAGAAGGAGGTGGGCATCGACCGTGACCGACCAGACCTATCCGGCGAGGACGCCGTTCGCCTCTGGCGACAGTACGAACGCGGCGACGATGCCGCCCTCGACGAACTGGTATCGTACAACCGCGAGGACACGGTGAACCTCGAACGCCTCGCCGATGTGGTCACGAATCGCCTCCATACGACCTGCTCTCCCGCCAACACGACCTTTTAGGCAAACCTAAATGCTCAAGTAGCGGGACCAGCAGATACGGGTATGAGCGATTTCACCTTCGACGACGTGGCCGTCGTCATGGGGACGTACAACGAGGAGGAAGCGATTGGAGGCGTACTCGCGGACATCGACCGAGTGACCGACGGGCGGGCCGAGGTTGTCTGTGTCGACGGGTCCGACGACCGAACGCCCGATATCGCGCGCGGCATGGGCGCCACGGTCATCGAACAGGAGCCACAGGGGTACGGCGTCGCCGTCCGCGAGGCGGTGTTGACGCCCGACCGTCCAATCGTCGTCACTACCGACTGCGACGACACCTATCCGATGGAGCGCCTTCCGGACTTCCTCGACCGAATCAACCAGGGGTACGACGTGGTGAGCGGTGACCGCATCTCGCCCGGTCCGGAGACGATGCCGCTACTCAACCGCCTCGGCAACCGCGCCTTCGCCGCCCTGGCCAGTCTCTTCCTCGGCCAGCGGTTCCACGACGTGACGACCGGGATGCGCGCCTACCGGCGCGAACTCCTCCACCGAATCGAGTGGACCGAGAACACGGGCCTCTCCGCGGAACTCCTGATGCGCCCCGCCGCGCGCAACTACCGCGTCGCTGAACTGCAAATCGAGTACGACGAACGCGCGGGCGAGACGAAACTCGACCCGTTCCGCGGTGGCGCGGCCATCGCGAAGTCCATCTGCCGAATCGGTATCGAAGAACGCTTCGACACCTCGCTGGACGCCGTGACGACGACCGATACCGTCGAACGCACCTAGTGGATGATGTCGCCGATGCGACGCGGTTCGCCGCTGAGCGTCGGTTCCTTCTCGACCATCTGTAGCACCTCGTGGTCGGTCACGTCGGGGTACTGCTTCTCCACCGCGTCCTCGATGAGCGCCTTCTCGAGGCGGAATTCGGTCCCTTCGTAGACGACGTCGACACCCTGCTCGTCGAACGAGAGCGTAGTCATAGCCCAGCCTACTCGGCGCCCGGAAAAAACCCTGCCGTCCTACGGGCGCCTTCGTCGGCCACGTGTCGCCGCCCGTCCCGTCAGCCCTGCGTCTGACGGTCGTTTTAATATCCGTAGCGAGAACACAGGCGCGTGGCACTCGGGAGGGACCCGCTCGACGAGTTGAAGATACCCGACGGGACGACCGTCGAGGAGCACGACCTCGTCACCGACGGCGACGTCATCGTCGGCGGCCAGGGCACGGTCGAGTTCGGCGTTCGCGGCCGCAACGTCATCGCCGGCGAACGCGTCCGCTTCGGCGGCGACATCGAGGCCGAGAGCGACTGCCGACTCGACATGTGGTGTGACGTGGCCGGGAACGTCCTCGTCGGCGACGACGCCTACCTCGGCGAACGCGTCCACGTCGGCGGCCGCCTCATGGTCTCCGGCGACCTCGACATCGGCGACGACGTGGAAATCGACGAGGGCTTCGAGGCCAACGGCTGGATCGTCATCCGAAATCCGGTTCCGACCCTCGTCTTCTACTTCATCGTCCTCTCCCAACTCCTGCGCGTCGGCGAGACGGACGCCGCCGAGGAAATCGCGGAGGCCCTCGGCGGCGACGCCCCGAACGACCCGCTGGTGATCCCGCGCGGCGGCACCGTCTCCGACGACTCGTGGCAGGTGTCGACGCCCGCGACTGTCGGCGACGACTGCCGTCTCCACGGCAATCTCCGCGCCCGCACCATCGAGATGGGCGCCGACAACAACGTCTTCGGGAGTCTCCGCGCCCGCGGCGACGTGACCGTCAGCGAGGGCACGCGCATCCACGGCGACGTGACAACCCGCGGCGGCACTGTCGAACTCGCCGAAGACGTTCGTATCCTCGGCGACGTGTCGTGTGCCGACCTCGAACTCCACGAGGACGCCGTCGTCGACGGCTCCATTCGCTCGCGCGGCGAGATGCGTATCGTCCGCCCGGACGCCGACCGCGACATCGAGTGAGCGTCGCTGGGACCGAAAGTAAATTCCCGCCGACTCACCCACAGCCACTATGCTCTCTCTCGCGCTCGCGGGCAAGCCGAACGCGGGCAAGTCGACGTTCTATCAGGCCGCAACGCGCGCCGAGGTCGACGTGGGGAACTACCCCTTCACGACCATCGACGCCAACCGCGGCGTGACACACGCGCGCACCGACTGTCCCTGTCTCGCACTCGACGAGCGCTGTGGCCACGAACGGTGTCACGACGGCAAGCGCTACGTCCCCGTCGAACTCCTCGACGTTGCGGGCCTCGTCCCCGGCGCCCACGAGGGGAAGGGCCTCGGCAACCAGTTCCTCGACGAACTCACGAACGCCGACGCCATCGTGAACGTCGTCGACGCCGCCGGCGAGACCAACGCCGAGGGCGAACCGGTCGAAGTCGGGGCCTACGACCCCGTCGACGAAGTCGACTTCGTGGAACGCGAGATGGACCAGTGGCTCGCGGGCATCATCGCCAGCAACTGGGAGGGTGTCGAGCGGAAGTCTCGCTCGCCCGAGTTCGACATCGACGAGGCGCTCACCTCGATGCTCACCGGGTTCGGGGCGACGGTGGCCGACGTGGCCCCCAGCCTCCGCGACTTGGAGTATCCCGAGGACCCGATTCAGTGGACCGACGAACACCGCGAGGCGCTGGCCGAGGAGATTCGCGCCCGCACCAAACCGCTTCTCATCGCCGCCAACAAGGCCGACATCGCCCCGCCAGAGAACCTCGACCGCCTCCGCGAGACGAACAAGCCTATCGTCCCGACGACGGCGGACGGCGAACTCGCCCTGCGCACCGCCGCCGACGCCGGCGTCGTCGACTACGACCCCGGCGACGCCGACTTCGACATCGTCGGCGACGTGACCGACGCCCAACGCGAGGGTTTGGACCGCATCCGCGAGGTGATGGCCGAGTACGGCGGCACCGGCGTGCAGGCCGCCATCGACCACGCCGTCTACGACCTCCTCGACCACATCACCGTCTACCCCGTCCAGAACGAGACGCGCTGGACCGACGGGAGCGGGACCGTCCTCCCCGACGCCATGCTCCTCCCTGCGGGGTCGACGCCGCGTGACCTCGCCTACGCCATCCACTCCGATATCGGCGAGGGCTACCTGCACGCCGTCGACGCGCGGTCGGACCGCCGAATCGGCGAGGACCACGAACTCGAAGAGGGCGACGTCATCAAAATCGTTAGCACCGCGAACTGAAAGACGGATGGAGGACCCGTTCGTCAGCGGGTACTCCAACTCACGACGCGTGGATAGTTTAACGTAGCGTTTACCCCACTCACCCCCGTTTATTCGCGTTTATCCGCCTCACTCGCGCAGGTCCGTGACGACCGATTCCATCACGTCGAGTGCCTCCCGGAGCGTCTCCGTATCGTTGGCGTAGGAGATGCGGGCGTGGCCCGCGCCGTGGTCGCCGAAGGCGTCGCCGGGGACGACGACGACGCCGCGGTCGATGCAGGCGTCGACGAACCCGTCGGGCACCTTCGGCATGGCGTAGAACGCCCCCTTCGGCGTCGGCACCTCGACGCCCATCTCCTCGAAGCGGTCGAGGAGGAGATTCCGGCGCTCCTCGAACGTCGCTCGCATCTCGTCGACCACGTCCTGTGGGCCGGTCAGGGCCGCCTCGGCGGCGTACTGGGCCGGCGCGGACGCACAGGCCTGCACGTACTGGTGGACGCGGAGCATTCGCTCGACGCGCCGCGACGACGCGGTGACCCACCCGAGTCGCCACCCGGTCATGGAGTAGGTCTTCGAACAGCCGTTGACGGTGACGACGCTGTCGGTGTCGGCGTAGGTCATCGGCGAGTGGTGCTCGCCCTCGAAGACGAAGGGTTCGTACACCTCGTCGGAGACACAGACCACGTCGTGTTCGTCGGCGATGCGGGCGAACTCGCGGATGTCCTCCTCGGGCGAGACGGCACCGGTCGGGTTGCCGGGGCTGTTGACGACGAAGACGGCGGTGTCGTCCGTGATGGCCTCCTCCACCGCGGCGGGGTCGAGCGTCAGGTCGTCGCGCAGGGGGACGGGCTTGGGCGTCCCGCCCGCGACTTTCGTCAGCGCGTCGTAGGAGACGAAGCCGGGGTCGGGGAAGATGACCTCCTCGCCGGCGTCGACGTGGGCTTCGAGGGCGAGGTGGAGCGCCTCGCTCCCGCCCGCGGTGGCGATGACGTCGTCGGGGTCGACGGCCACGTTCTGGTCGCGGGCGTGTTTGTCGGCGATGGCCTCGCGGAGGGGCTGGATGCCTCTGTTGCTCGTGTAGGCGTCGGCCTCGCCGGCTTGGATGGCGTCGACCGCTGCTTGGCGGGCGTGGTCGGGCGCCGGGAAGTCGGGTTGGCCGAGGCCGAGGTTGATGGCGTCCTCGCCCGCGGCTTCGAACACCTCGCGGATGCCGCTGATCGAAATCGACTCGACGCGTGCGGAGAACTCGCTCATATCCACCAACCGGGACCGCCCCGGCATAGGTGTTGCTTATACTGTCTCCTGTATCGACGTCCAGCCGACAGTGTTACTCGCCTTCGTGGGCGTCCCGGAGCGTGGAGACGTGGTCGCCGAGCTGTGACAGCGCCGCGTCGGCGTCGATGTAGCCATCGTCGTACTCGTCGTAGACGCGTTCGGTGGCGTCGAGGAACTCCGTTACCGCCGCTTCGAGGTCGTCGTCGCTCATACGCTAGCCCGGGGGCGGAGGGCATTTATTTCCACCTCTCGAACCTCGACCGTGACTCTCGTCTGCCGGTTCGAGGACGGCACTATCGCGCTCGACGGCGACGTGCCCGACTCGCTCCCCGTCGCCCTCGACGAGCGGAGCGGCACCCACCGCCTCCCCGCCCACCGCTACGCCGCCCTCCGGCAGGCCCTCGACGACGCCGGCGTCGACTACGAGGACCGCGTCCTTGACCTGCCGGCGCTCGACCTCTCGACGGACTACGACCTCCGGTCCTACCAGCGCGAGGCCCTCGACGCGTGGACCGCGAACGACTGCCGGGGCGTCCTCGAACTGCCCACGGGGAGCGGCAAGACGGTCGTCGCCGTCGCCGCAATGGCCGCGCTCGGCACGCCGACGCTCGTCGTCGTCCCCACCGTCGACCTCCTGACCCAGTGGCGCCGCGAACTCGAAACGGAGTTTGACGCTCCCGTCGGCCAACTCGGCGGCGGCGAGCAGACGGTCGAACCTATCACGGTGTCGACCTACGACTCCGCCTATCTCCGCGCCGACGAACTCGGCGACCAGTTTGGCTTCGTCGTCTTCGACGAGGTCCACCACCTCGGTGGCGAGGGGTATCGCGACGTGGCGCGACTGCTCGCTGCCCCTGCCCGCCTCGGCCTGACCGCCACCTTCGAGCGCCCCGACGGCGCCCACGAAGTCGTCGCTGACTTGGTCGGCCCCGTGGTCTACGACCTCGCCGTCGACGATTTAGCCGGCGAACACCTCGCGGACTACGACCTCCGACGCATCGAAGTCGACCTCACGCCCGAGGAGCGGGCGGCCTACGAGGAGGCACAGGGCACGTTCGTCGACTACCTCAAGACCAGCGGTCTCTCGCTCACCTCGGGTAGCGACTATCAGGAACTCGTCAAGCGGTCGGGGAGCGACCCGCGGGCGCGGGAGGCCCTCTTGGCCAAACAGGACGCGCGCGAAATCATGATGAACGCCGACGCAAAAGTCGAGGCGCTGGCCCGACTCCTCGACCGCCACCGCGACGAACGCGTCATCGTCTTCACCGCCCACACGGACCTCGTCTACCGACTCTCGGAGCGGTTCCTGCTCCCGGCCATCACCGGCGAGACGGGCGCCAGCGAGCGCCGGTCGATCCTCGACCGCTTCCGGCGAGGCGACTACACGCGAGTCGTCACCGCGAACGTCCTCGACGAGGGGGTGGACGTGCCCGACGCGAGCGTGGCCGTCCTCCTCTCCGGAAGCGGGAGCGAGCGCGAGTTCACCCAGCGACTGGGGCGCATCCTCCGCCCCAAATCCGACGGACGCGAGGCGATTCTCTACGAAGTCGTCAGCGCCGAGACGGCCGAAGAGCGAGTCGCGGAACGACGGCGCTGACGCGTTAGAGCCAGGCCGTGTTCACCGACCCGTCGCCCGCGAAGTCCTCGTAAGGGATGTCGGAAAAGTCGAAGACGATGTCCCGAGACGCGCCGGCGGCGACGGTCACCGACCGCTGTTGCTCGCTTCGGACCTCGCCCGCCTGGACCCGGATTCGGAGCGTGCGCGTTCGCTCGCTCGACGAGCGGTTGGCGACCGTCGCGACCACTCGGAGATGGCCGTCGTCTGCCTCTTCCACGTCCAGATTTCGGACCCCGAGCGTGCGGTCGGCCGGCGCGGGCCGGTCGCCGGGCGTCGGCGGCGTCCGCGGCCCCGACGCCTTCGGGAGCGAGGAACACCCGCCCAGTAGCGGCAGGGCGAGTGCGAGCAGGCGGCGCCTGTGCATACCCGACCCTCCCTCGCGACGGTCAAACCGTTGTCGGTGCGGGAGCGGCGGGTCTTTAGGCGCGCCGGGCCGAAGGGTCGCCGTGCTCACGAAGGACCTCCTCCGGGTGTCGCGGGCGGGCGGCGGCTACCACCCGCAGTTCGCGGACCGCGCCCACCGCCCGCTGGCCGCGCGCGTCCTCGGCACCTTCGCGGACCACGTCGACCGGCCGCGCGCGACGCTGGAGGACGCCCTCGCCGACCTGGAACCCGACGCCGACCACTTCAAACTCGTCCGGGGGTTCGCCGCCCTCTGTGAGCGTGACGCCACCTTCGAGACGCGGGCGGCGGTCCCGCCGGAACGCGCCCGCCGACTCACCTTCGAGGCCGCCGAGGATATCGGCGTCGTGACCGAGGACGACCGCGACCGGGCGCTCGCCCGCGCCGCCGACCGCCTCGGCGTCGACGCCGGCGCCCTCGACGATGCCCTCTACGCCGACCGCGACCCCCGACAGATTCTGAGTGACTTCGACCCGCGCTGGGACCCCGACGGCCTCGTCGAGCAGTACAACCTCTCGCTGGCGCAGACGGCGCTGTTCGACGCCGTCGAGGTGCGCGTCCGGAGTTCGGACCCGCGGACGTTGCTCTCGGCGGTCAAACGCCTCGGCCTGATGTACGAGATTCGCCGCACTGACGCGGGCCGCGAGGTGGTCGTCACGGGACCGGACCACCTCTTCCGGCGGACCCGCCGCTACGGCACCGCCTTCGCCCGACTGCTTCGCTCGGTCGCGAAGACCGACGACTGGCGCCTCGAAGCCACCGTCGACGACCGGGGCACCGAGCGAGAACTCGTCCTCACCGACGACGACGTGTCCGTCCCCGGCGTCGACCCCGTGACCGAACCGACCTACGACAGCGGCGTCGAGGCGGACTTCGCCGCTCGCTTCACCGCGCTCGATTTGGACTGGGACCTCGTGCGCGAACCCGAACCCCTCGCGGCGGGGACGCGAGTGATGATTCCAGACTTCGCCTTCGAGTACCGCTACGCCGACTTCACGGTGTTTTTCGAGATCATGGGCTTCTGGACGCCCGAGTACGTCTCGAAGAAACTCGACCAGCTCGCCACCGTCGAGGACGTCGAGATGCTCGTCGCCGTCGACGAGAGTCTGGGGGTTGGCGAGGACATCGAAGCCCGCGACCACCGCGCCATCCCGTACTCCGGGTCGGTGCGCGTCAAGGACGTGGTCGACGCCCTCCGCCACTACGAAGAGGAGCTGGTCGCCGAGACGCGTGCGACGCTTCCCGACGAACTCCGGCCCGACGCCGACGTGGTGACGCTAGAGCAACTCGCGGCCGACCACGGCGTGAGCGTCGACGCTCTCGACGACGTTGCCGTCCCCGACCACGACCGCGTGGGGCGAACGCTCGTCCGGCCCGCCGTCCTCGACGACCTGCGCGACCGACTCGAACCCGGACAGACGCTCGCCGAGGCCGAGGCGATTCTCGACGAATACGGAGTCGACGACACCAGCGCCGTCTGCTCGACGCTCGGCCTCCGCGTCGAGTGGGAGGGGCTGAGCGGTGGGACGCTCCGCCGGGCCGACTAGACGAACTGCGCGAGTTCCTCGTTGAACCGCTCGGCCTCCTCCCAGAACGGGCAGTGGCCGCTCTCTTCGAAGCGGAGGTGCGTCGCATCGGGCATCTCGGCTTCGAGCCACGCCCCCACGTCCGTCGGGAAGATGTCGCTCTGCTCGCCGTATATCAGCAGGGCGGGCACGTCCACCTCGCTCACCACCGGGCGGAGGTCACCGTACGACATGTCGAGGAAGATGTCGATGGTGACGCTCGTCGGCGTCTTCGTCGTCTCCGCGTACATCTCGTCGACGAGGTCGTCGTCGATGGTGTCGGCGAACATGGCCTGTACGAACGGCTTGCCCGCGGACGGTCGGTCGTACTCCAGATTGGTCGCGAGTTCGGTCGCCGCCTCGCCCGAGAACGTGCCCAGCAGCCCGTGTTCCCACTCGTCGTCCGTGTGGAAGTTCGGGCTCTGGTCGACGAAGACCACCTTCGCGAGGCCGTCGGTGCCGAACTGGTCGACGTAGTTGAGGATGACGGCGGTCCCCATCGACCACCCGACCGGCGTCACGCCCGTCAGATCGAGGTGGTCGAGCAGTTCGCGCACGTCGCGGGCGTACTGCGCAAGCGTGTGTCCCGCGTCGGTCTTCCCCGACTTGCCGTGGCCGCGGAGGTCCATCGTCACGACCCGGTGGCCCGCCTCGACGAGGGGGTCGACGTTGCGTTGCCACCAGTACGTCGAGTTCATCGTCCACCCGTGGATGAGGAGAATCGGGTCACCTTCGCCGCGGTCCTCGTAGTAAATCGGAACACCGTCGTTGGTTTCGAAGTATGCCATCGGTCGTCTCCCTTCGGCGAATCTACATGTAGGGTGTTAGTGGTTTCCCCGCTTCCCACTACTCCGACAGCGACGCCCGCCGCCCCTTCGGAATCACCGACCGCAACTCGTCGTGGACGTACAGACCGACGCCGATGGGTTCGAGGCCGCCCGCCAGCTCGTGCGCGACGACGAGATACCCCCAGTCGCCCTCCCACTCGGGGTCGACATCTTCGCCAGCGAGGAAGTCCACGGCGTCGTCGTCGTCGAGTTCGATGACGTTTCTCGTCGCCAGCGAGCCAAATCGCTGGACGGCGTTCGTCGTCGGCTTCCAGTGCTCCTGTCGCGTCCGCAGGAACGTCATGCCAAGTCCCTCCACGTCGGTCGGGGTCGGCAGGTCGGCGGCGAAGGCCCACACCTTCCCGGCGCCTTTCTCCCAGAAGGTGTACCCCTCGAACGTCTCGGCGGGGACGCCGAAGCGGTCGGTCCACCAGTCGACGACTTCGGCGCGCGTCGCCCGGCCCGCGACGTTGCGGTCCTCGGCAGTGGCGGGCAGGCGGTCGAACTGCTGGCCGTCGTTCTCGCTCATGCGCCCACCTCCAGTTTCGCACAGAAGAACCCGCCCGTGTCGTTGTGATGTGGGTAGATGCGAAGCGCCTTCTCGACGCTCGGGTCGTACGCCTCGTCCTGCCACTCGGTGACGCCGGGGACGCCGTCGAGAGGCGTCTCGAAGTCGACGAGGCGGCAGTCCTCCTCGTCGAGGACGTGGTCCAGGACCGCCTCGTTCTCCTCGGGGGCGAACGTGCAGGTGGAGTAGACGACCGTGCCCCCGGGGCGAGTGGCCTGAATCGCTCGCCGGAGGATGCCCTTCTGGACGCCCGCGACGCTGTGGACGTGGTCCAGACTCCACGTGTCGAAGGCGTCCGGGTTCTTCCGAATCGTCCCCTCGCAGGAACAGGGCGCGTCGACGAGGACGCGGTCGAAGGCGTCGACGCCTCGGTCGTCGGCCGCGTTCTCGCCCAGCGGTTTCAGCGAGAAGTTGCGGGCGTCCTGGTTCGTGACGACGAGGTTCGTCACGCCGAGGCGCTCGGCGTTGTGTCGGAGCGCCGACAGGCGCCCGAGGTTGTTGTCGTTGCCGACGAGGAGGCCCCTGTCGTCCATCAGCGCCGCGAGTTGGGTGGTCTTGCTCCCCGGCGCGGCGCAGGTGTCCCACACGCGCTCGCCGGGTTGGGGGTCGAGAACCCGCGCCGGGAGGTTCGACACCTCCTCTTGGCCGTGAATCCAGCCGTGGGCGTGGGGCCAGTTTCGACCCGGCGAGTCGTTCGGGAGTCGGAAGACGCCGGGGTGCCAGTCGGTCGGTTCGTGGGCGATGCCTTCGGCGTCGAGGGCGTCGGTCGCGCGGTCGACCGTCGCCTTGATGGTGTTGACGCGGACGACCGAGGGGAGGGGCCGTTCGCAGGCCTGCCTGAACGCCTCGAAGTCGTCGACGAGCGATTCGTACCGCTCCAGCGGAGTCATGGCGGCGCTTCGCAGGGCGTGGCTTAGTGGGTTTCGACCGGCGCCCGCTACATCGAGGCGATGTCGTCGCGCCGGCCGTCGAGGACGGCGAAGTGGTCGTCGCGGCGACGCTCCAACCAGTAGAGCAGGCGCTCGGCCCAGACCAGTTTCCGCCGCTTCGTCTCGCTCACACCCTCGTCGTCGAAGTCCCACCCCGGAAAGACGAGGGTGTCGGCGCCGAACGCGTCGGCCAGAAAGGCCCCGCGGTCGCCGTCGGTGAACCCACCGTAGTTCACGACCGGGCCGCGGGGTTCGGCCTGCGTCGTCGGCAGGACGTGTTCGTCGTCGAACCGCGGCACCCACTCCTCGACGGCGGGAACGTTGTCGCCGTGGGCGTGGACCGCGACGGGGACGCCCTCGCGGGTCAGCGTCCGGGCCGTCGCCGGCGATTTGTCCAGGTCGGTGACCATCAGATCGACGGCAACCCCGGCCTCGCGGAGGCGCTTCGCGGCGACGGAGGCGGCGACCACCACGTCCGCCTCGGCCGCGAGACGGCGGTCACGGTCGCTCGTGAGCGACGGTCCCGCGCCGGCGACGGCCACCGTCGCGCCCCGCATCGCGGCGAGTCGCGACTCGTCGAAGGGGTCGGTGAGGGTGGCCAGTCGGTCACGCGCCCGTTCGTCGGCGGCGGGGTCGTACCCGAAATCGGCCAGAATCTGCTCGTACGCGTGGCTCCACGTCTGGTAGTTCATCGAGGACCAATAAGGACACAATAGCCGGCACGACACCAAGTACCCCTACCCGAGTGTCGCCCCGGCGTCCACGCTATTTGTTTCGAAGCGTCTGGCATAAGTTTTCTCTTACTCGACAATCTCCTCGACCGCCGCGAGTGCGGCGTCGAGCGCACTCGATTCCCCCGACGCGGCGTCGACGACCTCCGACAGGTCGGCGGGCGTCCCCACGAGCAATCGACTGGTGCCCGACCCGGCGAGGGCGGCGTTCGTCCCGCTGACGGCCTCGGCGAGTGTCTCACGCGCCGTCGGCGAGAGGTCGGCGAATTCGAAGACGCGCACCACGCCCCGCCGCGCGAGTTCGCTGCCGCCGTCGACCCGGTCGAGGTGGCGGCGCAAGTCGCCGACGGATGTCACGTCGAGCTCTTCGACGGCCACCTCGCCACCGTGTCGCACTCGCTCGCGCGCGAACGCGTCGCCGACGAGGGCGGCGTCGCGCGTCTCGGCCACGTCGTGGGTGCGGACGATGTGTGCGCCGCGTTCGACGGCCATCGCGGTGGCCGCGAGGCTGACGGGCAGGGCCTCCTCTGTCGAGCGCCCGGCTAGGTCGCGCAGGAAGTTCTTCCGGTTGATGGAGACGAGAATCGGTCGGTCGAGGGCGCGAAACTCACGGAGCCGGTGGAACGTCTCTCGGTCGTCCTCTAGTGTTTTCTCCTCGCTCCACCCGCCGAACGCGGGGTCGACGATGGTCTTCTCGGTCAGGCCCTCGCGTTCGAGGGCGGCGTAGATGTCGTCCACCGCTTCGATGGCGCCCGGCCGCGTCAGGTCGGGGGGACTGGCCATCTTCACGACGGCGGCGTCGCGTTCGGCGCAGACGCGGGGCATCTCCGGGTCGGCGAAGCCACAGATGTCGTTGACCATGTCGAAGCCGGCGTCGAGGGCCGCTTCGGCGACTTCGTGATAGCGCGTCTCGATAGAGAAGACGGCGTCGCCGGAGACGGACTCCATCGCCGCCACCGCCGTCTCGAGGCGGTCGAGTTCCTGTTCCGCGGACAGCACCTCGAAGCGCTTGTTCGCAGATTCGAGGCCCACGTCGACGATGTCGGCGCCCTCGCCGATGAGCTCCTCGTCGACGTAGGCGGCGGCCTCGCCCGCGTCGTCGAACACGCTCGGCTCGTAGGGCGATTCCTCGCTCACGTTCAACACCCCCATGAGTCGCGGCGGATAGTCGTCGCCGATGCCGAGCCCCGCGGCGTCCACGTTTCGCATGGGCGGCTTTCGGGCCCCGACCACCATATGCGGACCGGTGGTCGACGGCGAGGCCACGACTATCAGTCCCGCCGACAACGCGCTCTTTTTACCGGTCGCGACGCTACCTCGGCCCAATGGCAAAGGTCAGCATCGGCCTCCGGGGCTGGCGCTTCGAGGAGTCCGAGGTGTTCACCGAGGACGGCGAGTTCAAGCCACTCGACGAGATACCCGAGGAGCCACGCGAGCGACTGGTTCGGCTCACCTACCTCGTCGAGGAGCCGTGCGACGCCTGTTATCTGGAGCACGGCGACGAGCACATCGAACGCTGTGCGCCGGCGGCCATCGTCTACGGCGAACCCGGCGACGAACTCCTCCTCTGTGACGACCACGAGGCCGACTTCCTCTACTGGTATCGAGAAGCGGGCGGGAAGGCCCACCGCGGCGACCCCGACTTCCGCGAGCAGTTCCACGACTGGTTCGCGAACGGTGGCCGGGCGCCGGACGCGTACGGCGGCCTCGACCACGTCGAGACCGACCCCGACACGCTCCCCGCGCCGCCGGGCCCCGAGGAGGTCCACCAGCGCGTGAACGAGTCCTTCGAGGGACGGACCATCGACCTGCGCGACGACCGAGACGAGGAGACGGGCGACGACGAGGACCTCGACCTCGACGACGTCGACCTCGGCACCGACTACCCGTCACGATGAGCCGGGACCCGCCGGTCGTCGTCGTGGTCGACGCCAAGACGCCGGGCAACATCGGCACCATCGCCCGCGCGATGAAGAACTTCGGGATGACGGACCTGAAGCTCGTGAACCCGCCGGAGCTCGACCCCGACGGCGAGGCGCACGGCTTCGCCGGCCACGCCCGCGAGGACGTCCTCCCGAACGCCGACGAAGTGACCTTCGAGGAGGTAGTCGCAAACTACCACACCGTGGGCTGTACGGCTATCACGGGCGAGGACAGCCGTCGCCACGTCCGCTTCCCGTTCAAGACGCCGCGGGAACTCGCCGACAGCCTACGGACCGTCGACGCGCCGACGGCGCTCGTCTTCGGGCGCGAGGGCCGCGGCCTCGACAACGAGGAACTCGCCCAGCTGGACGAGGTGTGTTCCATCCCCGCCAGCGACGACTACCCCGTCCTGAATCTGGGGCAGGCAGCGACCATCCTGCTCTACGAACTCCGGGACCTGACCGTCGAGGAGACACAGCTCCCGGACGTGGAACGGGAGCGAGCCGAGGAAGCCGACATCGAACGCTTCCACGACTACGTCGGCGACTTCTTGGACGCCAGCGGCTACAAACCAGTCAAGCGAGACAAGACGCGGCGACTCGTCCGCCGCCTCGTGGGGCGCGCCCACCCGACCGACCGCGAGATTCACACGCTGCTGGGCGTCCTCCGGCGCGCGACGGCCCAACTCGACCACCGGTCGGAACTCCTCGACGAGTACGACGAACCCGACCGCTGGGACAAGTAACCTCTCACGCCCGCGCGACGAGCACCAGCGCTTCGAGCGCGAGCACCGTCTTCTCGCCCGCTGTCGTCTCGACGCCCCAGCGCACGACGCCGTAGTCCTCGGTCCCGCTCTCCTCGTCGACGCCGCGAATCGTCGAATGAATCGTGAGTTCGTCGCCGGGGTGGACCGGTGCCGGCCAGCGCAGGCGGTCGAGGCCCTTCGCGCCCATCGTTGCCGTCTCGTCGAGGAAGCCCTCGACGAACAGGCGCATCGACATCGCGGCCGTATGCCACCCGCTCGCTATCAGGTCGCCGTACGGGGACTCGGCCGCTCGCTCGGGGTCGGTGTGGAACCACTGCGGGTCGTAGCGCTCGGCGAATTCGACGATTTCCCCTTCAGTCACCTCGTAGGTGCCGTGCGATTCGCCGTCCCAGCGGTCGACGTCCTCGAAGAAGACGGTCATCGGTCGGTTGTCACACCGCGGGGGCAAGTCGGTTTTCCTCGCTGGGAATGTCAGGCCTGATAACGCGGGCCCAACCAGTTAAGTGGTCGCTGGGTTAGCAAGGGTAATGCGAACTCGGTCGACCGAGCGGATTCGCGTCCTCTGCGTGGACGACCTGCCGTCCGAGAAGCGAATCACCAGCGTGCTCGCCGCGGCCGACAACCGGTTCGACCTGACGGCTGCGTCGAGCGTTCGAGAGGCGGCGAGGCGACTGGATGAGGCCGACTGCGTCGTCGCTGACCAAGACCTCGCGGACGGAACCGGTCTCGAACTACTCAGACTCGTTCGCGAGCAGTCCGCGGACTGCCCGTTCGTGCTCTTCACCGGGTCGGGCAGCGAGGCCGTCGCGAGCGACGCCGTCTCTGCGGGCGTCACGGCGTACGTTCGACGGATACCCGACCGCGACGACCGCGCCGTGCTGTCGAACCGGATTCGGGCGTCGGTGAGTCAGCGTCGAGCGGAGGGCGAGAGCGCGACCCGGCAGGCCGACCTGCGGCGGAGCGAGCGCCAGTTCGAGGCTGTCTTCGAGGACCCCAAGATGCTGGTCGGCCTCCTCTCTCCCGACGGCCGGTTGCGAAAGGCGAACCGGACGGCGATGCTGTTCGTTGACGCGGCCCACGAGGACCTCGTCGGCCGGCCGTTCCACGAGACGCCATGGTGGACCGACGACATCCGCGACGACGTCAGTCGATGGGTGGACCGGGCCGCAGACGGCGAATACGTGGTGTACGAGGCCGACCACAGCCACACCGCTGGCAACTATCGGAGCGTGAGCGGCACCATCCGCCCCGTGACCGACCAGACGGGGACGGTCGTCTCGCTCATCGCCTCGGCCCGCGACATCACGGAGCGGCGCACGCACGAACACGAGTTACAGCGCCGCAACAAGCGCCTCAACGAGGTGGCGAGCCTCGTGTCCCACGACCTCCGAAGCCCGCTGAACGTCGCTCGCGGGCACCTGTCGGTGGCTCGCGACGGCCGTGACGACGACCACCTCGACGAGGTGGCCCACGCGCTGGACCGCATCGACGACTTGGTCGGCGACCTGTTGACGCTCGCTCACGACGGCGAGCGGATGAGCGAAATCGAAGCCGTCGACCTCGAATCGACCGTCGAGGAGTGCTGGCGGAACGTCGCGACCACGGAGGGGCGACTCGATGTCGAGACGAATCTCGTGGTTCGGGCGGACGCGGGCCAACTCGGACACCTGCTGGAGAACCTGCTCGGGAACGCCCTCGACCACGGGGGCGACGACGTGACCGTCACGGTCGGCGACACCGACGAGGGCTTCTACGTCGCCGATGACGGCGTCGGCATCCCCGAAGAGGAGCGCGAGATGGTCTTCGAGGACGGCTACACGACCGCATCGGCGGGGACGGGCGTCGGGCTCTCTATCGTCCAGCGCGTCGCCGACGCCCACGGCTGGTCGGTCGCGGTCGTTGAGAGCGAGTCGAGCGGGACCAGATTCGAGATAACGGGCGTCGAACGCGCGTCACGGTCGCAGACGCTGAACTAGCCTACGTCCGCTTGCCGATTTCCTCGCGGAGAGCGTCGCTGACGACTTCGCCGTCCGCCTTCCCGCGGAGCGCGCCCATACATTCGCCCATGAGCGCGGAGAACGCGCCCATGCCTTCCTCCTCGACTTGGTCGGCGTTGCGTTCGACTACTTCCGCGACGGCCTCGCGCACCTCGCTCTCGTCGACGCCGGAGAGGCCAGCCTCCTCGACGGCCTCCTCGGCGGTGAGGTCGGGGTCGGCGGCCAGCGTTTCGAGCACCTGGTCGACGCCCTCTTTCGCCAGGTCGCCGTCCTCGACGAGCAAGAGGACCGCGCGCAGGTGGTCGTCGGTGAGTCGCTCGACGGGCACGTCATCACGCCGGAGTTCGGTCAGCGTCCCCTCCAGCACGCCCGCGGCGAAAGTGGCGTCGACGCCCGCGGCGACGACGTCCTCGAAGAGGGGCATCCGGCGCCCGTACGCGACCTGTTCGGCGAGGCCGGCGTCAAGGTCGTACTCGGACTGGTAGCGCTCCACCTTCTCGGTCAGGAGTTCTGGCTCCTCTACGTCGCTCGGGTCGAGTTCGACGGGCGGCACGTCCGTCTCGGGGTACATCCGCGCCGCGCCGGGCAGGGGGCGCAGGTAGCGGGTCGTCCCCTCCTGGGTGGCGTCGCGCGTCTCCTCGGGGACGCCCTCGATGGCCGTCTCCGCTCGCTCCGCGACGGCGTCGATGGCCAGCTCCGCCGTCTCGGTGTCGTCGGCGACGATGGCGACGGCGTCCTCGGGGCCGGCGCCCACGGCATCGCGGAGCGCGTCGACTTCCGCTTCGGTGACGCCGTAGGCTGGCAGCTCGTCGGTGTGGAAGATGCCGCCCGCGCCGTGGCGCTTGGCGTGGTCGGAGAACTCCGTCCCCAGTCGGCGGTCGGGCTGAATCTCGCGGCCGACGAGGCCGTCGAAGCCGTAGAGCGGGACGGCGGTGACGGAGCCGCCGGAATCGAGTGCGCCGCGAATCACGCCGCTGTCGGTGTCGGCGAAGGTGTCGGTCACGTCCTGCGGGTCGCCGACCGAGGCGTCGCGCGCCGCGAGTTCCTCGGCGATGTCGAGGAGTTCGACCTGTCGGCCCACCTCGTAGCGGACGATTTCGTCGATTTGGTCGAGCGCCTGCACGCCCTTGATTTCGACGCGCGCACCCTCGGCGATGGAGACGTTCACGTCCTGGCGGATGGTGCCGAGGCCGCGCTTGACCGACCCCGTCGAGCGCAGGAGCATGCCGATGCGCTCGGCGGCCTCGCGGGCCTGTTCCGGACTGCTGATGTCGGGCTTGGTCCCGATTTCGACCAGCGGGATGCCGAGTCGGTCGAGGCTGAAGCGGACGCCGCCGTCCGTCTCCTCGACGCGGCCGGCGCTCTCTTCCTCCAACAGGAGGTCCTCGATGCCGACCGGCCCCTCGCTCGTCTCGATTTCGCCGTCCTGTCCGACGAGGGTGGTGCGCTGGAAGCCGGAGGTGTTGGAGCCGTCGACGACGATTTTCCGCATGACGTGGGCCTGGTCGACCGGCGTCGTGTCGAGGAGGGTGGCTATCTGCATGGCCACGTCGAGGGCTTCGTCGTCGATGCGGTGGGGCGGTTCGTCGTCCTCTTCGACCAGACAGGTGGTGTCGAAGGCCAGATACTCGAACTCGCGGTCGACGCGACTCTCCTCGACCGCCGCCTCGTCGAGTTCGCCGAGTTCGCTCTTCGTCGGGTGGAGATACCGCGAGAACCGCCGCGTCGACGCCTCGGGTTCCCGACGCTCGGTCGGGCACGCACAGAACAGTTTCGTCGCGGTGTCGAGTTGCTGGTGAATCTCCAGCCCCGCGACGAGACCGAGTGCCTCGTAGTCGTACTCGCTCATTGCGCGTATCTCTACTCGGGGAGCCTAAAAGCGTTCAGTCTGCGGTCCGTGGTGGGGTGGTATCGTTTCGCATTCGACCATTGTCGACAACGGACGAAAACGGGCTCGTCAGTCCCCGAAAATGCAGATACTAAGGAATCTTTATCTGGCCGTGTGCGGCTTTTATGTAATGGTGAAAGCACATGTCTGAAGACGTCGAACTCCGGCGAACCCAGCTTGCGACCCCGGCTAGCGACCCCGACTTTATGGAGAGCGCGTCTCGGAGCGACGCGGACGAGGTCTTCCTCGACCTCGAAGACTCCGTCGCCCCGAACGCGAAAGTCGAAGCCCGTGAACCCCTCATCGAAGCCGTTGAGGAACACGACTGGTCCGACAAGATTCTGTCGTTCCGGATGAACGGCATCGACACGAAGTGGTGGTACGACGACATCATCGAGGTCGTCGGCACCGTCGGTGAGCAGATTGACGACATCATCGTGCCGAAGGTCGCCGGTCCGAGCGACATTCACACGGTCGAGAACCTCCTCGAACAGGTCGAGGAGAACAACGGTCTCGAAGTCGGCGCCATCGGTCTCGAACCCCAGATCGAGGACGGCGATGGCATCCACAACGTCTACGAAATCGCGCACGCTTCCGACCGTCTCTCTTCGATCATCTTCGGCCCCGGCGACTACTCTGCCGCGATGGGGACGCCCGGCCTCGACATCGGGCAGTTCCCCGACTACCCCGGTCACTACTGGCATCACGCGCTCTCGGAGTGTAACTCCGCCGCGAAGAGTGCCGGTCTGCCGTGTCTGGACGGTCCGTACGCCGACATCGACGACCCCGAAGGCTTCCGCACGTCCGCGGAGCGCGCCAACATGATTGGCTGCGACGGCAAGTGGGCCATCCACCCGAGCCAGATCGAACTCGGCAACGAAGTCTTCGCCCCCGACCCGGACGTCGCCGAGCGCGCCGAGCGCATCGTCGACGCCTACGCGGAAGCGATGGAAGAGGGCAAGGGCGCCGTCTCCGTCGACGGCCAGATGGTCGACGAAGCCACCAACAAGATGGCTCAGGAAATCGTCGCCAAGGCCCGCGCCGCCGGCATCCTCGACTAACGACCCCACTCTCGAACGTCTTCTCGTTTTTTCATACGGTTTATTGTAAGTCATCACCGGTAGTTCGCCGGCCCGTCTCGGCGACCCACCGGCAAACAGTTACAATAATCCGTCTCACTCCACCGGACAGCCGCGAATCTCGCCGCCGCGCATGCCGTCGGCCAGCCAGTGAATCGACAGGACGAGCGCCACCAGCGCCAAGAGTGCGAACTCCAGTCCGTCGAGTGGCAGGAGCGTCACCAGCCCCGCGACCCCAAAGAGCGAGAGGACGCCCGCGAGAATCGCCGACCCACAGGCCGCACACCCCGCGCCGAGCGTGCCGAGGACGACGCCGAGGAGGCTCCCGCCGCCGCTCTCGGCCGACAGTCGGTGTTCGCGCACGTGGTACGAGACCAAGGCGATATCGACGCCGACGAGAAGAGCCACTGAGACGACGAGCAGTCCAGTTATCGGGCCGTAGGAGGTGCCGACGAACGGATACAGTTCGAGGAGAATCGACGCCGGCACGCGGCCGGCCAGCGCGTCGCCGACGACCGGCAGGTTCTGCGACAGGACGAACCCCGTGAGCGCGACGACGGCGGCCACCCCCCCGAGAACGGCGTAGCCGGGGACGCCGAGGACGAGGCGCGCGGTCCGGGCCATGAGACGCCAGTCGGCGCCGCGGGTGGGGAGCGAAATCACAGCTCCAATGCCTGCGTCACGAAGTCGAAGCTCACCGACCCCGTTGCTCGCGTCCGATACTCGCCGTCCCGGAAGAGGAAGACGGTCGGCGTGCCGCTCACGTCGGCCGCCTCTGCCGCCGACACGTCCGTCTGGACCGCCTCATCCATCGCTCCGGACTCTGCATCTGCGACGACGGCGGCGGCGTCGACGCCGGTCTGTTCGTCGAGGAACGTCTCGGTCCGGTCCAGTACGTTCTCGGTGTCGAAGGCGTCCTGTCGCTCGAAGTAGTGGCCGAGGAGCGACCAGAAGGCGTCGGCGTCGCGGGCGTAGGTGGCTTCGAGGGCGTGAATCGCCGGCTCGCCCCACGGGTAGACCAGCGGCGCCGTCCGCACGACGAACGCCGCCTCGCCGGGGTCGACGAGCTCGCGTCGAATCTTCGGAACGGTCGTTTCCTCGAACGCCGCACACCGGGGACACGAGGGGTCCTCGAAGGCGACGATTGTCGCCGTCGCGGTGGCTGGGTCGGGGCCGAGTCGTGGCTGGGCCGCGAGCGCCTCGCCAACGGGGTGGGTATCGAGAGTCGACGGGTCGTCCCCGGTTCCGTCGCTCCCACCATCACTCCCGCGCCCCCCGACACACCCGGCGCCGACGACGCCGACGCCGCCAGCAAGGAGTCCGCGTCGTGTCACGTGCGTGGCGCCGGCTGTGTCGTCCATGGCGATAGGAGGGACTGCCAGCAAAAAGATACTTCGCCGCGTGGGTGCGGCTCGCGCACGACCTATTCGAGCGGTTCGACGAGTTCCACGACGTGGCCGTCGGGGTCCTCGATGAACGCAGTGCGCGCGCCGGCGGCGGGCTGGTCGCCCGGCTCTTCGACGACGCCGTAGTGGTCGACGTCCTCGAAGACGGCGTCCACGTCGTCGACGCCGATGGCGAGGTGGTCCCACGCCGTTCCCTGCTCGAACTCGGTTTCGCCCTCGGTCTCCGAGAGCTGGAGTTCGACCCCGTCGGGGTCGGCAACGTAGCGGTTCTCCGTCTCGCCGTCCGGCGTCTCGAACGACCACGATTCCTCGAAGCCGAACTGCTCGTAGAACTCGATGGACTCGTCCGCGTCGGCAACGTTCAGGCAGACGTGAATCAGGTTCATTGCGTCTCGCACTCGCCGCGCGGGCGACAAAAAGATGGCTGAACGCCTCAGACCGCGAGGTCACGACCGATGGCGAGCATCTGCCGTCCGACACCGCTTGTCCGTACTGCGTCCAAACGATGCGATTCTCTCCAGTTATTCGGTCCTGTTTTGTATTCGGTGACTATTTCTCACTATTAGGAAATATCATGTAACTATATCCCAGAATAACAAAATATATTACAACTATTGCGTCTATAATCAAACGAAAACCGTGACGAAACACCAACTCACCGAAGACGTTCAAGGCGAGTACCACTACACGGTCGGTCCGTACGCCGAGCCAGTGCTCGAAATCGAACCGGGCGACACCGTCGAGGTGGAGACCCACGACGCGTTCGGAGGGGCCATCGAGACGGAGGACGACCTGCCGAGCGAGGTGCTCGGTGATTACCTGAATCCGCAGAACGGCCCCATCTACGTCGAGGGTGCGGAGCCGGGTGACGCTCTCGCAATCACCATCGAGAGCATCGAGCCGCGCGGCCCGCAGCCCCGAGGGACGACGTGTACGGTCCCGAACTTCGGGGGTCTTTCGGCGACGGATCGAACGGCGATGCTCCACGACCCGCTCCCGGAAATCGTCAAGAAACTCGACGTGACGACCGAGGGGACGGTCTGGAACGACGACATCACCATCCCCTACGAGCCGTTCATCGGAACGATCAGCACGTCACCGGAGATAAACTCCGTCGACGCCCTCACACCGTTCAAACACGGCGGCAACATGGACCTCCCGGACGTCCGCCCCGGCAACACCGTCTATCTGCCCGTCGAAGTCGAGGGTGGGTACGTCTATCTCGGCGACTGCCACGCTGCGCAGGGTGACGGCGAACTCTGCGGGGTCGCCATCGAGCACCCGACGAACACGACCATCACGGTCGACGTGGTCGAGGACTGGGAGCTCACGTGGCCGCGGCTCGAATCCGACGAGTTCATCATGAGCATCGGGAGCGTCCGACCGATGGAGGACGCCGCCCGCGCCGCGTACGCGGACCTCATCGCGTGGCTCGCCGACGACTACGGCTTCGACGAGATGGAGGCGTACATGCTCCTGACACAGGTCGGCCACGTTCGCCTCGGTAACATGGTCGACCCGAACTACACTATCGGCGCGGGCATCAGCAAGGAGTATCTGTAACACCGCCGAGAGTGCCTCGCGCACCCCCAGGCCCTCGTTCGATTTTGTCCGAGTCACGTGCTAGCCAGTATCGAACGCGGCAACTATTACGCCTCATAAATCATTATAATCGCCGGACGGCGTGGAGGGGGTCACATTCGGTAACGCAGGAGTTATAACCGCTGAGTGCGGTGTGCGACGCATGGCCATTGATGAACATTCATCGGGTTTAGACACCTCAGCCGATTCGCTGGGGCACGACCATCCCGACGCTGACGAGTACCAAGCACTCGCCGAGGACCTTCGGGCCGGGGTTCAGGGGGACGTCTCCTTCGACGAGTACGCGCAGGTGCTGTACGCGACTGATGGGAGCATCTATCAGGCAAAGCCGGCAGGCGTCGTGCTGCCGCAGAGCGTGAGCGACGTGCAACACACGGTCGAAGTCGCCGCCGAACACGGCGTCCCGATTCTGCCGCGCGGAACGGGGTCGTCACTCGGTGGGCAGACGGTCGGACCGGGCTGTGTTGTCATCGACTTCACGCGCTATATGGACGACATCGTCGACGTGGATCCCGACGACCAGCGGGCAGTCGTGCAGCCCGGCGTGGTTCAGGACCATCTCGACAATCGCCTCGCGAACCACGGGCTGAAGTTCGCCCCCGACCCCGCGTCCTCCAACCGGGCGACAGTCGTGGGCGGCATCGGCAACAACTCGACGGGTGCACACTCCGTCCGCTACGGCATCACTGACGCCTACACCGAGGAACTCGACGTGGTGCTGTCTGACGGGTCGCTGATTCACACGAAAGAAATCGTGCTCGACAGCAGCGAGTGGGAGGAGAAAGTCGAGGGCGACGGCCTCGAGGCCCAGATTTACGAGACGACGCGCCGCCTCGTTGAGGAAAACGAGGAGGAAATCGACGACAAGTACCCCGACCTCAAGCGGTCGGTGTCTGGCTACAACCTCCAGAAGGTCATCTACGAGAACGACGCTGGCGAGGAGGTCATCAACCTCTCGAAGCTCTTCGTCGGCGCCGAGGGGACGCTCGGCGTCATCGTCAAGGCCGAGGTGTCGCTCGTCACTCTCCCCGAGGAGACGGCGCTGGTGCTGTACTGCTTCGACGACCTCGTCGAGACGATGCAGGCCGTCCCGGAGGCACTGCAGTTCGACGTGGGCGCCGTCGAGTTGATGGACGACGAGGTGTTCCAACTCGCCGCCGACTCGACCGAGTACGCCCAGTACGTCGAGATGATTCCGGAGGGAACGAAGGCGGCGCTCATGCTGGAGTTCGACTCCGAACTCGTCGACGACTTCGAAGACGCCATCGCGGAGACCAACGACTACTTCGTCGAGAACGGTGACGCCTTCCACGCTATCGAGGCCTACACCGAGGAAGACCAAGCCGACATCTGGAAGCTCCGCAAGGCCGCGATTCCCCTGCTCATGGGGATGAAAGGCGACCCCAAGCCGTACCCGTTCATCGAGGACGCGACGGTGCCGCCGGAGGAACTGGCCGAATACGTCTTCGAGTTCGAGGAAGTGCTCGAGGACCACGGCACCTCCGCCGCCTACTTCGCCCACGCCGGGAGCGGAACGCTCCACATTCGACCCATCCTCAACCTCAAAGAGGACGAGGGCATCGAGAAGATGCACTCGATTACGGAGGACGTGACCGACCTCGTCCTCGAACACTTCGGGTCGTTCTCGGGCGAGCACGGCGACGGGATGGCCCGGACGGAGTTCAACCCCAAGATGTACGGGGAGGAAATCTGGACGGCGTTTAAGGAACTGAAGACGGCGTTCGACCCCGACTGGCATCTGCATCCGGGTAACGTCGTCTACCGCGAGAGCGCCGACGACATCGGCCCCGACTCCGAGCGCGGCGTCGGCGCCGACATGCGGGAGAACCTCCGCTACGGGTCCGACTATCAGTCCGTCGAGCCCCAGACGGCGCTCGATTTCGAGGACGAAGGCGGCTTCTCCGACCTCGTCGAACTGTGTAACGGCTGTGGGACCTGCCGACAGACCGACTCGGAGGTCATGTGTCCGACCTACCGCGCCAGCGAAGAGGAGATTCAGACGACGCGTGGTCGCGCGAACATGCTCCGCGCCGCCATCAGCGGCGAACTCGACGAAGACGAAATCTACTCCGACCGATTCCAGGAAGAGGTCATGGACCTCTGTGTCGGCTGTAAAGGCTGTAAGAGCGACTGCCCGACCGGCGTCGACATGGCGAAACTGAAGACGGAGGTTAAACACCAGTACCACCAAGAAGAGGGTGTCAGCCTCCGCGAACGCGTCTTCGCCAATATCGACACGCTGTCGAAAGTCGGCTCGATGTTCGCCCCCGTTTCGAACATCGCGCCCAAGATTCCGGGCGCCCGCGCCGTCATGGAGGAGGCACTCGGCATCTCGCGCGAGCGAGAGCTTCCCACCTTCTCGAGCGAGAGTCTCGAATCGTGGTTCGAGAGCCGCGGTCGGTGTCAGGTCGCGCCGAGCGAGGCCAACGACCAAGTCCTGCTGTTCCCGGACACCTACACGAACTACATCTACCCCGAAGCGGGGAAGGCAGCGATTCGCGTCCTCGAGGCGGCGGACATCTTCGTCCGCATCCCCGACGACGTGGCGCCGTCCGGTCGCGCCGCCTTCTCGTCGGGGATGCTCGACTTGAGCCGCGAGCGCGCCGAACACAACGTCTCGGCGCTCCGCGACGCCGTCGACGACGGTTGGTCGGTGCTGTTCATCGAACCGTCCGACGCCGTCATGTTCCAGGACGAGTACCGTGACCTGCTCTCTGGCCCCGCCGTGGAGGCCGTCTCCGACGCCGCCTACGGCATCATGGAGTACGCCGACGTGACTGGGATGACCGACGTCGTCGACTTCGGCACGCCCCGACAGTCGCTGTCGTACCACGGTCACTGCAACCAGAAGGCGACCAACAAGGACCACCACGCCGTCGGTGCCCTGCAGGGCGCGGGCTACGAGGTGGATTCGCTTAACACCACCTGCTGTGGGATGGCTGGTTCCTTCGGCTACCACGAGGAACACTACGACATCTCGCAGGCCATCGGCAGCCTCCTCTTCGAGGAAGTCGAGGAGAGCTCCGGTGACGTGGTGACGGCGCCCGGCGCTTCCTGTCGTTCGCAGCTCGGCGACGAGTACGACGACAACCCGCCGCACCCGGTCGAGAAGCTCGCGGACGCGCTGGACTAACGTCGTCCGGGCGTCCCCGGGATATATAGCGACTCGCACAGACTCCTCCGCCATGTCACAGGCGGACCTCGTCGTCACTGTCGACGACATGGAGATGGACACAACGTGGCTGGACGAGAGCCCGACGACGCGAGAGGCGATTGCGGACGCCCTCCCGCTCTCGGGGACGGCCACGCGCTGGGGAGACGAACTCTACTTTCGAACGCCGGTCGACGTCGACGCGGAGCCGACGGCTCGTGCGGAGGTCGAACCCGGCACGCTCGCCTACTGGCCGCAGGGCAACGCGCTCTGTCTCTTCTGGGGGCCGACGCCGGCGAGTAGCGGGACGGAACCGCGGGCCGCGTCGCCGGTGAACGTCGTTGCCCGAGTCGACGACCCGTCGCCGCTGTCGAGACTGGCGGACGGGGCGGGCACGACGATGCGCGTGACGGACGGATAGAAAACGAGCGGCGGCGTCTACAGGTAGCCGTTCTCGTGGAGGAGTTCGCCGTTGAGGAGGCTGGCGCCCGCGGCGCCGCGGACGGTGTTGTGTGCGAGGCAGTTGAACTTCACGCCGTTCTCGGTCGACTGCACGCCGCCGACACAGATCTGCATCCCCTGACCGCGCATGCGGTCCATCCGGGGCTGGGGTCGCTCGGGGTCCTCGAAGACGTGAATGAGCTGGTTCGGCGCGCTCGGGAGGTCGACACCGGGGAACTCCCGCATCGCGTCGGCCACGTCGCTCACTTCGGGGTCGTCGTCGAGGTCGACGAAGGCGTTCTCGAGGTGGCCGTCGAGCGTGGGGATGCGGTTACACGAGGCCGCGACGTCGGCGTCGTGCCACTCGATTTCGGCGCCGTCGAAGTCACCGAGCAGTTTCCGGGACTCCGTCTCCATCTTGTCTTCCTCGCCGCCGATGTGCGGGATGGCGTTGTCGAGGATTTCCATGGAGGTGACGCCGGAGTAGCCAGCACCGGAGACAGCCTGCAGCGTCGAGACGTTGATGCGGTCGAGGCCGAACGCCTCGTCCAGCGCCGCCAGCGGCGGAATCATGGTGATCGTCGAGCAGTTCGGGTTCTTGACGAGCGCCCCGTCCCAGCCGCGTTCGTCTCGCTGAACCTCGATGAGGTCGAGGTGGTCCGGGTTGATTTCGGGAATCGTGAGCGGAACGTCCTCTGCGAGACGGTCGTTCGAGGAGTTCGAAGAGATGACGTAGCCGTCGCGCGCGAAGTCCTCCTCGACGTCGACGGCGACGCTCGACGGGAGCGAGGAGAAGAGCAGGTCGATGTCGTCCGGCACCGCGTCGGGCTCGGTGCGTCGGACCGTCGTCTCCGCCACGTCGACGGGGATGGGCGTGTCGACGCGCCACTTCGCCGCCTCGCGGTAGGGCTTGCCCGCGCTCTCGTCGCTGGCGGTGAGCGCCGCGAGTTCGAACGTCGGGTGGTCGTCGAGAAGCTGGATGAATCGCTGTCCGACCGCACCGGTGGCACCGAGGATACCGACTCGTACAGACATTACTCTCCCGTGTGGGTCACTCGCATAAGGCCGTTTGGATTCGATGCTCGGAGGGTGGGAAGTGACCGAACGAACGGCGCGCGACGCTCGTGGTTGTCGCCGTCAATCAGCATCGGCGATGTCGACTGCGACTCGACAGCCCAGACGGCTGGAACGCCGCACGCGTCAACGTCGCTCTAATGACCGATACACTAACGGGGGGATTGGTCGTACAGACCCGCATGTTCAGGAAAGTTCTCGTCGCGAACCGCGGCGAGATTGCGGTGCGCGTCATGCGCGCGTGTGAGGAACTCGGCGTTCGAACCGTCGCCGTCTACAGCGAGGCCGACACGGATGCGGGGCACGTCCGCTACGCCGACGAGGCGTACAACGTCGGCCCGGCCCGCGCCGCGGATTCGTATCTCGACCAAGAGGCCGTCCTCGAAGCGGCACAGAAGGCCGACGCCGACGCCATCCACCCCGGCTACGGCTTCATGGCCGAGAACGCAAAGTTCGCCGCCCGCGTCGAGGAGAGCGACTGCACGTGGATTGGCCCGCCCTCCGACGCCATGGCGCGTCTCGGCGAGAAGACCAAAGCGCGAACGGTCATGCAGAACTCCGGCGTCCCCGTCGTCCCGGGGACGACCGAACCGGTCGAGGACCCCGCGGAAGTCGAAGCGTTCGGCGAGGAACACGGCTACCCAATCGCCATCAAGGCCGAGGGCGGCGGCGGTGGGCGCGGGATGAAAATCGTCCAGTCGCCCGACGAAATCGAGGACCAACTCGCGGCTGCCAAACGCGAGGGCGAGGCCTACTTCGACAACGACTCCGTCTATCTCGAACGCTTCCTCGAAGCTCCACGTCACATCGAAGTCCAAATCGTCGCCGACCACCACGACAATGTCCGTCACCTCGGCGAACGGGACTGCTCGCTACAGCGTCGCCACCAAAAGGTCATCGAGGAGGGGCCGAGTCCGGCGCTCTCGGACGACCTGCGCGAGCGAATCGGTGACGCCGCCCGGCGCGGCGTCGGCGAGACGAACTACACCAACGCCGGCACCGTCGAGTTCCTCGTCGAAGACGGCGAGTTCTACTTCCTCGAAGTCAACACCCGAATTCAGGTCGAACACCCCGTCACCGAGGAGATAACGGGCATCGACATCGTGAAAGAGCAGCTTCGGGTCGCCGCGGGCGAGGAGATTAGCTTCACGCAGGACGAAATCGAGGTCGAGGGCCACGCGATGGAGTTCCGCATCAACGCCGAGAACGCGGCCAACGACTTCTCGCCCGCGACGGGGCGGCTTGAGACGTACGACCCGCCGGGCGGTATCGGCGTCCGCGTCGACGACGCGGTCCGGCAGGGCGACGACATCGGCGGCGACTACGACTCGATGATCGCCAAGTTGGTCGTCGGCGCCAGCGACCGCACGGAGTGCCTCGCACGCGCGGAACGGGCGCTCCGCGAGTTCGACATCCAGGGCTTCCACACCGTCATCCCGTTCCACCGGCTGATGGTGACCGACGAGCGATTCACCGCGGGCACGCACACGACCAACTACCTCGACGAGGAGCTCGACCACGAGCGCATCGAACGCGCCGTCGAGCGCTGGGGGCCGGACGAAGCCGAGAAGAGCGACGACGACGAGGAAGTGACCGAACGGGAGTTCACCGTCGAAGTCAACGGCAAGCGCTTCGAGGTGAATCTGGAAGAGCGCGGCGCGCCGCCCGTCCCGACAGTCGAGGGTGATCGCGGCGGTATGGACCGGCCCGAGGCCGCCACGAAAGACGATAGCGGCGGGGCGGCCGCGCCCGGCGACGGCGAGCAGATAAGCGCCGAGATGCAGGGGACGATTCTCTCCGTCGACGTCGAGGTGGGCGACGAGGTGGCGGCCGGCGACGTGGTGCTCGTCCTCGAGGCGATGAAGATGGAGAACGACGTCGTCGCCGAGGCGGGGGGGACGGTGACCGACGTGCTGGTGAGCGAGGGCGACAGCGTCGACATGGGCGACCCGCTCATCGTCCTCGAATGACGACCACCCGACGACGCCTCCTGCGCGTCATCGCCGACGCCGACGGCCCGGTGTCGGGGCCGGCACTTGCCGAGGAACTCGACGTTTCGCGCGCGGCCGTCTGGAAGCATGTCGAGGCGCTCCGGGAGGCGGGCTTCGGTATCGAGAGCGACACCGACGGCTACGCCCTCCACTCGGTGCCAGCGTACGGCGGCGACGCCATCGCCGTCGGTCTCGACGCACCGTACTCCGTGGAGTACCACGACCGCCTCCCGAGCACGAACGACCGCGCCCGCGAACTGGCGGTCGAGGGTGCGAGCGATGTTCTCGTCGTCGCGGGCGAGCAGACGGGTGGGCGCGGCCGTCTCGACCGGGCGTGGGCCTCGCCGCCCGGCGGCGTCTACGCCAGCCTGCTCTGTCGCCCGGACCGCCCGCCAGCGCACGCGCCGATTTTCACCCTCGCCGCCGCCGTTGCCGTCACGCGCGCCTGCCGCGAGGCGGGCGTCGACGCCGTCATCAAGTGGCCAAACGACGTGTTACTGGCGGGCGACGAGCGAAAACTTGCGGGGATTCTGACCGAGATGGAGGGCGAAGCCGACCGGATTTCGTGGCTTATCGTCGGCATCGGTGCGAACGTCGACGTTGCCGCCGCGGACCTCCCCGAGACGGCCACGAGCGTTCGCGAGGCGGGCGGGACCGCCGACCGCCGGCGCTTCTGTCAGCGCATGGTCGAAGAATTTCACGCGCTCGACCCCGAGGACGTGCTCCCGGCGTGGCGCGACCACGCCGTGACGCTCGGGCGAGCGGTGCGCGTCGACACGCCGGGCGGGGTGGTGGAGGGCGAGGCCGTGGACGTGCGCTTCCCGGGTGCGCTCGTCGTCCAGACCGACGACGGCGAACGCGTCGTCCACGCGGGGGACTGCGAACACCTCCGCCCTGCCTAGTCGACCGGGACGGTCGTCACCGGAATCGACGACGCTCGGATGACGGACTCGGCGACGCTCCCCAGCAAGAGGCGGTCGATGCCGCCCCGGCCGTGGGTCCCCATCACGACGAGGTCACACCCCACGTCTTCGGCGTAATTGACGATTTCGCGACTCGGCTTCCCCTCCGTGATGACCGTCTCGACGGGCACGTCGGCGGCGTCGGCGAGCTCTTCGACGCGCGCCACGGCTTTCTCGGCGTCCTCCCGGAGGAGACGGTCGACGCTTTCCCACGACGACTCCATCCCCAGACCCGCGTAGGCGTCCGTGCTCAGGACGTAGAGCGCGTGTACGACAGCGTCGTTGATCGCGGCCACCTCGATGGCGTGGGCGATGGCTCGCTCGACGCCGTCCGAGCCGTCGGTCGGGACGAGAATGTGCTCGTACGCTGCCATGGGTATTGGTATCAGGCTACGCTACATAACTCTTGACACGGTCGAGACTCCGCCTACAACACGACGCGCTGTACGTCGTCGACGCCCGCGCGCCGGACGACAGCCCGGACGGGGTCGCGAGCACCCGCGAGGTTGTCGGTGTCGCCGTCGAGGACGAGCAGTTTCGCGTCGCGCCCGGGTTCGACGAGTCCGCAGTTCGCGTCGACGAGGTCGGCGCCGTTTATCGTCGCCATCCGCAACACCTCCTCGGCGGGCACGCCGCCAACCTTCGACGCGAACTCCATCTCGCGGAACATCGACGGGCTGTTGAGCATGACGTTGTCGGTGCCGAGCGCGACGCTCGTCCGGTCACAGAGGTCGGCGATGGGCGGCGTGCCGACGCCGGTGACGAGGTTCGACCGCGGGCAGACGACTACTGGGACGCTCTCGCGTTCGATTCGGTCCAGATGGTGGGGTTCGGGGTGGACGACGTGGACGAGGAAGGTGGGGTCGAGGTCGAGCGCCGGCGAGAGGTCGTGTGGGTCGCGTTCGCCCGCGTGGATGCCGAACGGCTTGTCCGCGGCGCGGGTGGCGGTGCGACGCTCCTCGAAGTCGTCGTCGCGGGCACCGCTGGCGCCGAAGCCGTCGCCAGCCTCCATCGCGGCGACCGTCTCGCGGCCGAGGACCGTTGCCTCGATGTCGAGGCCGTCGAGTGCGTCACGGATGGCGCGGACGCCGTCGACGCCGCCCTCGCGGAATTCGACCGTTCGGGCCGTCCCCGAGCGCTGCATGAAGCGGAGCGAGCGCCGCATCGCCTCGACTTTCTCTTTGGTCGAGGCGGCGCGGAGCAGTCGGTGCTTGAGGCCGTCCGGCGGTGCGACGAGGTCGTCGAGCGAGAGGCCCGCACCGGCCTCCTTGGCGATGGAGTCGCCGATGTGGGTGTGTGCGTTGACGAACGCGGGGCAGATGATGGCGTCCGAGTCGGTCTCCGTCTCCTCGATGGCGACGATTTCGCCGTCGTCGACGACGACGCGACCCTCGACGGGGTCGAACGCCCGGCCGCGGAGGACGAGGCCTTCGAGTTCCATACCGTCACCGGGGTCGCGCGGGCCTTGAACCTATCCGAACTCGTCGAGGGTCGCGTCGAGGCCGCCGCGAACCTCCGAGACGGGGGCGCCGTCGACGTCGAGACCGAGCGTTCGGATAGCGATGCGGCCGACGCGGTCGACGGCGGCCGCGGGGGCGTAGACGCCGAGTCGCCACTGGTTGCGCCCGGCGGTCCGGAGCGCACTCACAAGCGGTGACTGACGGTCGAGGCGCCGTATCTCGCCGTTGACGACGACCCGCGACGACGACTCCCGAATCTCCGGTTCGGGCGGCACGTCGAGGACGACGGCGTCGGGGTCGAGGTCAGCCTCGTCCGCGATGTCGCGTTCGAAGTCGCGGATTCGCTCGTGGTCGGCCGTCAGGAGTGCGTCGGGCACGTCGGCCAGCTCCGCCCACACCGCGCGCTTGTAGAGGTCGCGGGTCGAGAGGCGGTCGGCGAAGTCGGCCGTGGCGTCGGTGCGCCGGAGCGTCACGAGGAGGTCCGAATCGTCCCACCGCCGAACCGTCTCGGCGTCGTAGTCCGTGGTCGTCAGGAGGCGTTCGGTCGCCCGCCGGAGCATCGCCTTGCCGATGCGGGCGACGTGGTGGGTGTAGACGGTCGGGTTCATGAGTGCCCGCGCTAGGAGGAGGCTCTCGGCGGTCTGGACGTTCCCCTCGGCGAGGACGAGTTCGCCGTCGACGAAGGTGAGTTCGCGGACCAGTCGCCCGTGGTCGATGGTGCCGTACGGGACGCCGGTGTGGTGGGCGTCGCGGACGAGATAATCCATCCGGTCGACGTCGAGTTCGCCGGAGACGAGCTGGCCGTAGCGCCCCTCGCCGGCGACGAGGTCGGCGACGGCGCTCGGGTCGAGGTCGTGGTCCCGGAGGACGGCACCGACCCGGCCGCGGGCGAGGAGGTCGTCCACGTCGTCGTGGAACTTGCCCGTGTGGCGATAGAGGAGGCGTTCGACGTTGTGGCTGAAAGGGGGATGGCCGACGTCGTGGAGGAGGGCGGCGGCGCGGACGCGTTCGGCGGCGCGGCCGGCCACGCCGAGGTGGTCGAGCGCCTGTGAGGCGAGGTGGTAGACGCCCAGACTGTGCTCGAAGCGGGTGTGGTTGGCCGACGGATACACCAGCGAGACGGTGCCGAGCTGTCTGATTCGGCGGAGTCGCTGCATCGCCGGCGTGTCGAGCAACGCCTCGGCGACGCCCGTCACCTCGATGTGGTCGTGGACGCTGTCCTTGATCGTCGCCATGGCGGCCCTTCGCCGTCCTGCAGTATAGTCCTCGGGGCCGTGAACCGTCCTCGCCGAAACTGCGGGGACCGTACCTGTTATCCGGTGGTGGGAATCACCGGAACACTTTTTATTTCTGTGTCGAATATTGCGTGTATGGGAATCCCTAACGCGGCACTGTATGGCAGTGTAGGTGGACTCGCGGGGCTCGCGGGCGTGTACATCACGTACGCCAACCCAGACTGGTTCCTCGCCGTCCTCCCGGTGATGTTGCTGGCAGTGGCACTCTACATGTACCAGCTGGAGCCCGTGGTTTCGGACGGCCCCATGCAGGGCTGACGCCGTCGCTCTGAATCGATTGAGGCGACGGTCGATGGGTTCGAACGACCCCTCGGGATGTCGGCGCCCCGACGAACCGCTATTTTGCCCGCACGACAGCCCATGAGAGAGGTTAGCGTACGGTTCCTCAAAGCTTAACAGCGTCCCGATACATCAGACTAATGGAGGTTACATCATGAGCTACGAACTCGATCCACTGCCGTACGACTATGACGCTCTCGAGCCGCACATCTCCGAACAGGTACTCACCTGGCATCACGACACCCACCATCAGGGCTACGTGAACGGCTGGAATAGTGCCGAGGAGACGCTCGAAGCGAACCGCGAGGACGGCGACTTCGGCTCCTCGCCGGGGGCCATCCGGAACGTCACCCACAACGGTTCCGGACACATCCTCCACGACCTGTTCTGGAACTCCATGTCGCCGGAGGGTGGCGACGAGCCGACCGGCGATCTGGCCGACCGGATCGAGGAGGACTTCGGCTCCTACGAGGCCTGGAAGGGCGAATTCGAGGCCGCTGCCGGCGCTGCCGGTGGCTGGGCGCTGCTGGTCTACGACAGCTTCTCGAACCAGCTCCGCAACGTCGTGGTCGACAAGCACGACCAGGGCGCGCTCTGGGGCAGTCACCCCATCCTCGCGCTCGACGTCTGGGAGCACTCGTACTACCACGACTACGGTCCGGCCCGCGGCGACTTCGTCGACAACTTCTTCGAGGTCGTCGACTGGGAGGAGCCGAGCGCTCGCTACGAGCAGGCCGCCGAACTCTTCGAGTAACGCGACGACTCGGCCGACCTGACATTTCTTTCGACGCCGTTCGGTGAGTGGCGACGCTAGCAGTCGGTAGCGTTTACGGGCCGGCCCGCCAACGACGGGTATGCCGCGAGCCAAAGACGCGTTCGACGAACTCTACCCCTGTGAGTTCTACACGCCCGAAGAGTTGCTCGACGCCGACCAGATGTACACCATCGCCGAAATCGGCCGGTTGCTCCAAGGCCTCGAACCCGACGCCGAACTCGACGAGGGGACCGAAGCCGTCCTCGTCGACTGGGCGGTGCCGTGGGTGATGGTCAACGCCGGCAACCTAATCATCGCCGAACCGCCGACCGACGACGACCCGGGCTACTACGGGCTGAAGACCTAGCGCCGCGCCGCTTGCCCCGCGCGTTCGATGGTCGCGTACGCGCTCTCGGTCACGCTCGGCCCGTGCCCGGCGTGGAGAGCGCCGAGGTCCGGGTCGACGGCGTCGTGGAGGCGGTCGATGCTCCGAATCAGCGTCTCGCGGTCGCCCTCCTCTAGGTCCGTCCGCCCGAACGCCCCGTTCGCGAACACGAGGTCGCCCGCGAAACACACCGACGCCGTCGGCGCGTACAGGCAGACGTGGTCGTCCTTGTGTCCCGGCGTGTGGAGGACGGTGTAGTCGTGGTCGCCGAGTCGGACCGTCTCCCCGAGTTCGGTGTCGACGGCCGGTTGGCTGGGGTCGTAGCCGACCGTCTCCACGTCGAACGCCGCGCGCACGTCGTCGACGTTCCCGATGTGGTCGCCGTGAGTGTGGGTGAGGACGACGGTGTCGAGGCCGTCGACTCGTGACTCGATTTCGGTGACGACGTCGAAGTTGGCGCCGGTGTCGACGAGGGCGGTCCGGTCACCGGAGACGAGAAAGACGTTGCTGGTGAAAGCCTGCACGTCCGCCGCGAGGTTCTCGACTGCCATGGCGACGGGTAGCGGTCCAATACGTTTAGGTGGTCCGGGGTACCCCTCGAAGCTATGGAGGTCACACTGCTCGAAGCGACGCCGGACCCGGAGCGCGTAATCTGTACGGCGGCGCGAAACGACTACCTCACGGAGTTCGTCGGCGACATCTCCTTCGAGGAGGCGATGGACGAAATCGAGGGGGAGACGATAGACGAAAAACGGCGGACGCTCATCGGCCACTTGCTGGACCACGGCCACTTCGGCCCGTTCGAACACCCGCAGGCGACGTTCGCCATCAAGGGCGTCAGCCGGTCGTGTATGGCCCAGATAACCCGGCATCGCCACGTCAGTTTCGACATCCAGAGCATGCGCTACGTCTCGTTCGACGACGTCGACCCCGAGGCCGTCGAGGAGGGCGCGATGGTGGTGACGCCGCCGTCGGCGACCGACCCCGACTGGATCGGCCGCAACCAATCCAGCGGCTCGGTCGACGAGGAGACGGTCGCGGAACGAGAGCGAATCTTCCGCGAGACGGTTCGGAACTCGGTGGAGTCGTATCAGGAACTCCTCGACCTGGGGATGCCGCCCGAGGACGCCCGCTTCGTTCTCCCCATCGGCACCGAGGTCAACATCGTGATGTCGCTGAACGCCCGGATGCTGATGCACGTCGCGGACATGCGCGCCGCCGCCGACAGCCAGTGGGAGATTCGCGAGATGACCGAGGACATCCTCGACCTGGCCGCCGAGTGGTGTCCCGCCACCTTCGAGCATTACGAGGAGCACATGAAGGGCCGCAAGAACCGCCTCGCCCCCTGAACGCACGCGAACTGTTCGATTTGGCCGCCCCCTTTTACCTCGGAAGCTAGTACGACCGCCACAGTGACCCAAGACACGTCCGGTGGGCAGTCTGGCTCGCCGATTTCGCGGCGGCGGTTCGTTCTCGGCGGTGCGGCAGGCGTACTGGCCGTCGGCGGTGCTGGCGCGTATCTCTCCTCGCAGTCGTCTCCCTCCGAGCAGACCTATCTCCTCCAGCAGGGGTATCTCCGGTGGGAGGTCGAACCCATCGACGGCGGCGACACGACCATCGAAGAGTTCTACGACTATCAGGACGGCACCGGCCACCCGGACTCGTCGGTCATCGAGGCCGACGCCGCGTCTCGGATGTTCGTCTACGACGGCCCGGTCGACCGGTCGCTCGTCTTCCTGCACGGCAGTCCGAACGTGGACCACGGCGGGTCGGCGACGTTCTCCTTCTCGGGGTTGAGTCGCGACCAGGGCGAGTGGGCCGTCCGCGACGACCCAGTGGACGTGGACGACGACTTCGAATCGTGGAACAGCGGCAACGCGAACGTGCGCTGGGAGTGGGGCGCCAACGCCACCGACGGCGGTGCGTACTGGGGCGTCCTCGACCGCTCCGATTTCACGGTCAGCGTCACGCCGGCCGAACTCCGCGGCGTCGACTCGTGGCGGTTCCGGTCGGGCGAACTCGGGGACCTCGATACGTACGACCTCTCGCCGGCCAAGCCGGCGAAACTCAAGCCCGCACGCGGGCGAACGGTGAAGCGCGCGAACGTCGACATCACCCCCGACTCGTCGTCGAACGAGTTCGACCCCTACGCCGAGGAAACACTCACCGTCGCGGTCCGGGCGCCGCCCGAAGATGCGGATTCGAGCGAGTGGGTCCAGCCGTCGGCGCTCGACCCCGGCAACTACGCGGTCAACTTCGGCTCCAAGGAGTATCTCGCCGGGCAGAACGCCGCCCAGCCACAGACGTATTTCCGGCAGGACGGCGACCTCTATCTCCAGTACAAGGCCCGCGCTGCGAACTTCTCGCTCGATTCGGCGTACGGCTATCTGGTGACCAAGACCGGCGAGAAGACGTTCGTCCGGGGGCGCGACGTGGTGCGGCCCGGCGGGTTCGATAACGTCGACACGGAATCGGCCGAACTCGTCGTGACCGACCTCAACATCGACCCCGAGGGCGGCGACCGCGAGAACCTCGTCGACGAGTACGTCGAGTTCAAAAACGACGGCGACGAACCACTCGACCTGACCGGCTACGACATCGAGGACGAGGAGGGCTGGGTGTTCCACATGCCCGACGGCTTCACGCTGGCCGCAGGCGAGCGGTTCCGCCTGCACACCGGCGACGGCGAGTGGACGGACACAGACCTCTACTGGGACGTGGAGTATCCCGTGTGGGACAACGACGGCGACACGATTACGGTGCTCGACGGTGACGGAGCGACCGTGCTGGAGTACTCGTATCCGCGCCGGTGAGTCGCGGAGTAGCCCACGATGAGCGAGGACGACGAGACGGACAGTTCTGTCAGTCACGACCGGGGTACGGCATCTGACGAGCGACGCGTGATGCCGCTGGCGGCCGACCGTCTCATCGCGCTCTACTTCATCCTCGTCTTCGTCGGGGGTGCGCTCGCGACGCTCGGCGACCCGGCGAGGATTCCGCACTACGCCTCACTCCTCCCCTTCGTCTACGTCGGTCTCTGGCTGTTCGTCGCGATGTACGCTCTCGCCACGGGCGTCTGGGCGTACGAGGCCTATCTCGGCTGGCGTCACGACCCGCCGCCGCTGGCGTACGGGCCCGAGGACGTACAGGTTCGGATTCTGACCGTCGCCGCCGAGGACGTCGTCCAGGAGACGGTCGACGCCCTCCCCGAGGCACTCGCAGACCGTCACGTCGTCGCCGAGGCACCCCTCGATATCGATGGCGCGACGGTCGACGTCGTCCCCGACGAGTTCTCGTGTGACGCCGCGGACAAGGGGCGGGCGCTGGAGTGGGCGCGGCGCGAACTCCCCTGTGACAAGCCCTTCGTCCTCTTTCTGGACGAAGACACACTCGTCACGGAGTTCGAGGGCCTGCCCGACGCCGACATCGTGCAGTTTCGGGAGCGCCCCGTCTTCACGGGGTCGTATCTCACCTACTGGTCGGAGGTGCTCCGCATGGGGTATCAGACCGAACAGACCGGCTTCCCGGCGCTCGATATCCCACTCTACGCGTGGGGCGGGGGTATCGCGGTCAGGCAGTCGGTCGAGGAGTCGGTGACGTGGGACTTCGAGACGCTCATCGAGGACACGGTGTTCACGTGGCAGGCCGCCCAAGACGGCGCGGATTTCGAGACGATGGACACGAAGTTTCGGAATCAGGCGCCGCCCTCGCTCCGGGCGATGTTCGAACAGCGGCGTCGCTGGCTGACGGGGACGCTCCGCGACGAGGCGTACCTCCCCGTCGGATACCAGTCGCTGATGACGCTCCGAAACGTCGCGTGGGCGTTCAGTCCCGCCACGGCGTTTCTCGTCCTGTTCAGCGGCGCGATTCCGACGCAGACGCCGGGGAGCGGCCTGTTTCAGGTCGTCGCGTGGGTGATGTTCGGCTTCTCGCTGGTCTGGGTGTGGCGTGGGTGGCGCTACTACGGCGGACTCTCGCTCCGAACGCTTCCCGTGTTCCTCTGCTATCCGTTCGTCGTCGCCGTCCACTCCGCCGGCGCGGTGTGGGGATTCGTCTCTCCACCGGCGTCGTTCGAAACGACGACGAAGGCGGACGAATCGGCGGACGAAGCGGCAGTCGACGACGGCGATTCGACGGACGAGTGACGACGAGCGACTGGACGTGTCGTCCCCCCGACTTATTTCTGTCTGCGTGTGATGATGACACACATGGTTGATTCGCCAGTTACACCCGGAGACACCTACGTCGTCGCTATCGAGGAGCTCGGCTCGGAAGGCGACGGCGTCGGCTACGTCGACGATTTTGCGGTGCTCGTCGACGACGCGACCCTCGGCGAGACGGTGCAGGTCGAGATTACCGACGTGGATTCGAACTTCGCGCGGGGTGACGTGGTCGACGCGGAGTTCGGAATCTAACGACGGCCGAAGGACCCCGAACGCTTTCTGCCCGGCCGCCACACCTGCGTCCATGCGACTCACGTTTCTCGGCACCGGGAGCGCGATGCCACTCCCCGACCGGGCCCAGACCGGACTGTTGCTCGAACGCGACGGCCGGCGTCTGCTGGTCGACTGCGGCGCGGGCGTTCTCCACCGTCTCGCCGCCACCGACCCAGGGTACGAGGGCGTCTCGACGGTACTTCTCACCCACCATCACCTCGACCACGTCGCCGACCTCCTGCCCCTCTTGAAGGCGCGGTGGCTGGAGGGGTCGGACTACCTCGAAGTCGTCGGTCCCCGTGGGACCAAAGCCCTCGTCGACGATTTGCTCGACACCTTCGACTACCTCGACGGCCGCGTCGACCTGCAAGTTCGCGAGGTGGGTGCGTACGACTTCTCGGTCGCGGGGTTCGACGTACGCGCCCACGAGACGCGGCACTCGGTCGACGGCCTCGCCTATCGCTTTGCCGGCGACGACGGTGACCTCACCATCAGCAGCGACACCGAGGCCTTCGAATCGCTGGCGGCCTTCGCCGACGGGTCGGCCGTGTTCGTCCACGACTGCTCCTTTCCCGACGACGTGGACGTATCCAACCACCCCACGCCGTCGGTACTCGGCGACGTTCTCGCGGGCCACGACTACGGCCGGGTCTATCTCACACACCTCTACCCACACACGGAGGGGCGACACGACGAGATGCTGTCCGCGCTCAAGTCGCGATACGACGGCGACGTGCGCTTCGCCCGCGATGGCCTGCGAGTGAACTGTTAGTTCCGGGGCGGCGGCCCCCTCCGGTCGCGCGAGTCAGTCGATTCGCGTCCCCGGTTCGCCGCCCGAGAGGAACGTCGAGAGGTCGTCGGCGCCGAAGACGTAGGCCGGGGCGTCGAGTTCGAGGAGGGTGCGCACCTTCCCGGCCATCCCGCCGGTCACGTCGGTGGCGTCGCTCTCGCCGAGGGCCGACGCCACGGAGTCGAAGTCCTCGATGTGGTCGATGACCGCGCCGTCCGCGTCGTAGACGCCGTCGACCGTCGAACAGAGGCCCACCCGGTCGGCGTCCAGCCCCTCGGCGAAGCGAACCACCACCTCGTCGCCGGAGACGATGGTCGCGCCCTCGCCCTCGTGAGCGAGTACGTCGCCGTGGCTGACGGGGACGAACCCCTCACCGAGCATCGTCCGCACGGAAGGGATGGGGAAATCGAGTGCGGCGTCGGCATCGCGGGCGCCCGCCGAGAGCGGGTGGACCGGCAGGGCCGACACGTTGCGGTCGTGAAGTCGCGAGAGGACGAACCGATTGAGCGTCGTCATCGACCCGTGGATTTCGAGGGCGGCACTGGCGTCGGTCGTTCCCTCGGTCACGCTCACGCCGTGGGCGTCGGCGTAGTGGTGGCCGAAACTCCCAGCGCCGTGGACGAGGGCCACCTCGTCGTCGCAGTCGGCGATGGCGTCTGCGGCCGCCGCCAACGCCTCGCCGTCCAGCGTCTCCGCGCGCTCCTTGTCGGTGATGAGGCTCCCACCGAGTTTGAGGACGGTCGTCATGCGACCCTCCGCACGCCGTCGTCGGCGAGCTCGGCGCGGAAGGCCTCCTCACAGCCCGGCGTGAATCGAAGGCCGGTCAGCGTCTCCGGCGTCGGGTCGAGTGCGACGATACAGCCGCCACCGCCCGCGCCCGTGAGCTTCGCGCCGTGGGCGCCCGCCTCTCGCGCCGCCCACACCATGCTGTCGAGGGAGCGCGAGGAGACGCCGAGCGACTCCAGCAAGCCGTGATTGAAGTCCATCAGACGGCCGATTTCCTCGATGCGCTCCTCGACGGACTGGTCGGCCGCCGGGTCGCTCGGGTCGGGGTCGAGGAAGCGCTCGCCCCGGCGGACGATGTTGCCGATGGTGGTGATGGTGTCCGCGGCGAAGTCGTAGCGGTCTTTCAGCGCTCGTACGCTCGCGACGAGTTCGCCGGTGTCGCCCGCGCCGCCGTCGAAGCCGACGACGATGGGGAGGTCGGGGGCGTCGATGCTTCGGCAGTCGTCGCCCTCGACGCGGACCGCGCCGCCGACGGCCGAGCAGAACGTGTCGGCACGCGACGCCTCGCCCTTCTGGACCGCCGCCTCGGCGCGATACGCGCGGTCCGCGAGGTCCTCCACCGAGAGCGGAGCACCGAGTTCGCGCGTCGCGGCGTCGATGCCGGCCACCGTCACCGCCGCCGAGGACCCGAGGCCCGCGCCGAGCGGAATCTCGCTCTCGACGGTGATGTCGAAGCCGGCGTCGGGCGCGTCGGCGGCGTCGCGGGCCTGTTCGACCGCCGCGTCGATGTAGCCCATCGCGGCGTCGACGAGGGAGGCCGGCACGTCCACGTCCGGTCTGTCGTCGGTCGTGCCCGTGTACTCGACGGTGAAGCCGTCGAGACTGAGGTCCGACGCCTGGACGCGAACGTGGTCGTCGTCGCGAGCCTCGACGCTGATGGTCGCGCGGCGTTCGATGGCACAAGGAATGGCGGGTTCGCCGTAGACGACGGCGTGTTCGCCGAAGAGATACACCTTGCCCGGTGCGCTCGATACCGTCATACCCGCCCTATGCTCCGGCCGTCGCTTAAGCGGTCCGGATACGCCTACTCGAGGTCTGCCAGCTCTTCGAGTTCGTCCAAGTCCTCCGTCTCGCCGCCGAGGAGTTTCTTCGCTGCAAGCGCGACGAGGGCGATGACGAGGACGACTGCGAGGAGTTTGCCCGCCTTCTTACCGGGGCAACCACACCCACTCGATTCGTCCGTCTCGTCGTCGCTCTCTTCGGTCGGTTCCGCCTCGCTCGTGTCGTCACCGAGCGTCGCAGGGCCAATCTGAATCTCGTCGAGGTGAAGTTCGAGGAACGTGTACTTCTTGTCTGCCATACCGAACGTTGCGCCACGAGCGACTTGACGGTTGTGTCTCCGCGGACAGCCTCCCCAGTTGCGACACGGCAATGCGGGTGTGATTCTGCGGAGCAGACTAACGCAGTATAAAGAAAACTCAAAAAATGTTTATTCATATAGGGCCTCCTATCTTCTTCTTTCACATCAATTTTCACCCATATCCTCCACTAATTTCTGAATTAGAAAATCAAATATGGGTCAAATGGAGGAATTAAACAAAATACTGTGATATTTTCTGATTCGATTGGGTAGATATGGAAACAGCCGTACTGTCAATCGGATATCCTCGAAAAACGACGATAGGTGGCGTATTAATGTGGTATTCGAGGCCAACATTAATCTCGACTACGTTCGACATCCATCCAGTATTCAAAGAAAACTCAAATAGAGTTTCTTAATGAGCGAGCCATCTCGACGCACGGATTTTATGTGCTCACGACGCGGTAGCGACTCGCATGGACGAAGACGACGATACGGGTCGGGTGCGAAACAAGGTCGCTCGCCTCATCGCGGCGTACGACCTCGGCGACTCGTTCGGGGACGAACTCGAACGTCTCTGGACCGCAGAGGGCCAAGAGCGCCGGAGTCTCCGCGACCTCGCCGACCGCTTCAATCGCACCCTCCTCGAGAGCGCGATGGCGGAGGCTGGGGCGTCGACCGTCGGCGGCGAAGTGGACAACCTCTATCGACTCCTCACCGACGACAACGTGAGTAGCGGGATGCGAACGGAGGCGCGGTCACGCTTGGAGCGAGAGGGAGTTGATGTCGACCAGTTAGAAACCGATTTCGTGACCTATCAGGCGATTCGCTCGTATCTCACCGACTATCGCGACGCGACGTACGAACGCTCGGACGGCCGGCAGGTCGACACCGTCCTCGATACGGTGGGTCGGCTCCGCGCCCGACTTCGCTCCGTCACCGAGGACCGCCTGGAGCGTCTCCGCGACACCGACCGCATCACCCTCGGTGACTTTCGACTGTTCGTCGACGTCGACGTCCTCTGCGAGGAGTGTGGTGGTCAGTACGGCGTCGTCGACCTGCTGGAGCGTGGCGGCTGTGACTGCGATACCGAATCCTGACCTTCAGATGCTCGTGATTCGCGGGTGTCGGTCGTCCAGCGCTTGTGCGTCCTCCGGCAACAGTGCGACGACCAGGAACGTCGCGTAGTCGGCCATGTACTCGACGAGCGCGGCGATGCGCTCCGAGTCGATGGCCTCCAGCGAGTCGAGGAGGACGAACGGGACCGTCTCGTGGACGTCGTGGACGAGATACCCTGCGAGAGCGAACACCAACCCCGTCACCTCGCGTTCGCTCTCGCTGAGGTGGTCGATTGTGTCCTCGTAGGTCGCGCCCGTGTCCGTGCTGCGGACGATGTGAAGTTCGAATTCGGTCCGTTCGACCGTCTGCCGACCGTCGCGCACCTCGCGCTCGACGGCTTCTATCCAGATGCGCTCGAGATTGTCGTAATCCAGCACGTCGAGCACCGTGTCCATGTGCTCGTTGAACCGCTCGACGGCACTCGCTTCGATTTGGTCCACGCGGGTCCGCAGGTCGGTCAGTTCCGCCTCGATTTCCTCGCGTCGGGACTTGAGGTCCGACTCCTCGGCGAGCTGTTCTTCGACGGTTCCGATGCGTTCCACCACGTCGTCGAGCGTCGACTCCAACTGCCCGAGTTCGAACTCCAACTGGTTCGCCTCTTTGTGGAGGTCGAGCACCTCGCTGAAATCGTCCGATTCCAGGTCGTCTATCTCCGATTCGAGCGTTTCGATCTCCTCGCCGAGTCGTTCGCGCTTCGACCGGAGGTCCTCGAGTCGCTCCTCGCGGTCGTCGATTTCCGTCTCCACGTCGGCGAGTTTCCGTTCGACCGTCTGCTTGCGCTGTCGTTGCTGTCGGTGCTCGCGTTTCTCGTCACGGAGGTCGGACAACTCCGACTCCAGACTTCGGACCGTCTCGAGTTTCTCGCGCCGAACAGTTCGCAACTGCGCGACCGTCTCCGTGATGCGCTCCTCGTCGACTTCGGAGCCACAGGTCCAACAGACGACGATGTCCTCGACGAGTGCGTCCGTGACGGCGCCGTCGTTCTCGCGGAGTGCTGCAATCGAATCGCTCTGCCCCTCCAACTGCTCCTCGTTGAACTGGATGACGTCTTGGAGGTCGCTCACTTCGGCTTCCAGCGTCTCCTTTCGATTTCGGAGCTGGGTGATTTGCTCGTCGAGGTCGTCGTGCTCGGCCATCGGCGTCTCTGGGAGGTCCGACAGTTCCGCCTCCAGTTCCCGTCGCTCGGCGGTGAGCGATTCGATGCTCTCCTGCTGGAGGTCGATGTCCGAGCGCACCTGCTCCAGTTCCGACCGCTTCTCGCGAACCGTCTGTAACTGCGAGTCGAGGCGCTGCTTCTCCGCGCGCGTCTCGTCCACGTCCGCGTCGAGGGCGTCGATATCAGCCTCTTTGCTGGCCAACTCCGCCCGCTTGGTTTCGATTTCCGCTTCCAACTCTCGACGCCGCTCTTCGAGCGACGGCAGCTCTCGTTTCAGCTCCGAGAGGTCCTCGAGTTCGTCGTCGATGCGAGCGCGTTCGCGGTCGAGACGCTCGATTTCGGCCTCGATGGCCTCGGTGTCGACCGGGCGCATGATGAGCTCGCGAAGGTCCTCTTCGCGTTCGACCGCTCGCCGCGCCGCGTTCGACTCCAAGAGGAACGCGAAGAGGTCGGCGAGTTCCGTCTCTTCGAGATACGGAACACCGTCCGTCGTCACTGTCCCGTTCGCACGTTCCAGCGTTCGAACGTAGCGCTCGTCGCCCATGTGGAGTTCGACACGCCCCTGTTCGGCGTCGGCCTTCAGCGAGGTGTCGTCGCTCCCAAGCACCGCCATGATGGAGCGGAGAAGCGACGTTCGATTCGTCGCGTTACGCCCCGTCAAGACCGTAATCCCGGGCGAGAAGGAGACGGTCGTCTCCTCGATGCCACCGACGTTCCGTACCTCGAGTTCGGCCGGTCGCTCCAGCGTATCGGTGTTCACTGTATCCCAGCATGGTGGGTATCTGATAAAAGCGTTACCGTGGGGCGACCCGTCTGATTAAACACTGTCACATCACAGCCCGCAGTTCTGATAACAGAAGTACGGTTGTTATCTCTATCCTGCAGTGACTCACGACGAACGCTATCGAACGCTTCTCGATAAATTCCGCTTTCCTACGTCCGTCTCTCAGTCACGCAACTATTGCCCATCCGTGGGAGTCTACGCTCGAAACAGTTGGAGTCGGACTATTATTCTGTCTCGTATCAGATTCTGTGTTTGAGATACGCGAACGATTAAGTAGAACGAACTCGCACGGTACGACATGGCAAGCGAACGCGAGGAAGAGCAACCACGGACACTGAAGACGGTGGAGCGGACGGCACAGATTCTCGAGGCACTCGAGACGCTCGAGGGTGCCGGCGTCACGGAACTCGCCGACCACCTCGACATGTCGAAGAGCACAGCGTATCACTACTTGGCGACCCTTCGGCAGGAGGACCTCGTCGTCAAATCCGACGACCAGTACGACCTCAGTCTGCAGTTTCTCCTCTCTGGCGAGTACGTCCGCAATCGGAATCTGCTGTACAAGTACGGCCGTGAAGAAGTCGAGGAACTCGCGGAGGACACCGGCGAATATGCCAACCTCTTCACGGAGGAACACGGCGTCGGCATCAACCTGTACAAGGTCCGCGGGAGCGACGCCGTCGGAACCGGGTACCAAACTGGCAAGCTCCAGCGCCCCGACTACCTCCACTGCACGGCGACCGGGAAGGCGATTCTGGCGTTTCTGCCGCGCGAACGCGTCGACGGGATTCTCGACCAACACGGCCTGCCCGAACAGACCGCTCACACCATCACCGACCGCGACGCCCTCTTCGACGAACTCGAACGGGTTCGTGAGCGCGGCTACGCGCACAACGACGAGGAGGAAGTGGAGGGGCTTCGCGCCGTGGGTGCGCCCGTCATCGACCGCAACGACAACGTTCTCGGCTCCTTGAGCGTCGCCGGGCCGACCAGTCGCCTGAAAGACGAGCAGTTCGAGTCGGTCCTCCCCGAGAAGGTGCGAAGCGCGGCTAACGTCATCGAAGTCAACGTGAACATGGCGACGCACGACTGAGCGTTCTCTCGCGTTCGAAGTGTACGAACCGCTTCGGGCCGATGAGCGTGGGTCAGCGCGATTATCGACTCGCCAGGTTCGCGACACCTGCCGTCAGCACCCTCGTCGCCGTCGCGCAGCTCTCCCAGTCCGTCCACTCTCGCGGACTGTGGGAAAAGCCGCCGTGGGAGGGGGCGAACAGCAGTCCCGTATCGGTGACGCTCGCGATGTGCATCGTGTCGTGGCCGGCCCCCGAATGGAGGTCGAGCGTGGTGGCGTCTATCGTCGCTGCCGCGTCCCGCAGCGCCGCCGTACAGCGTTCGCTCATCTGACTGGGCGCGATGTCGTACGGTCGCTCGAACGCGGTGTCGACCCCGCGTTCGGCCTCCAGCGTCTCGAGACAGTCCCGAACGCGGCCGACGATTCGCTCCATGGGGCCGTATCGGATGTCGCGAACGTCGACGCCCAGTTCGGCACGCCCCGGAACGACGTTGATGGCGTTGGGCGAGACGTCGAGTTTGCCGACGGTCCCGACGACAGCCTCACCGTTCTCGGCGACAGCGTCCTGCGTCGCGCTCTCGACTTCCAGGACGAGTTCGCTCGCCGCCGCCAGCGCGTCCGTCCGCTCTGCCATCGACGTACTGCCCGAGTGGTCGGCCTCACCCTCGATTTCGATTTCGCATCGAATCGTGCCGGTGATCGCCGAGACGAGACCCACCGCGGCGTTCGCGTCTTGCAGTCGCTCCCCCTGTTCGACGTGGAGTTCGAGCCACGAGTCCCACTCGTTCGCGTGCAGTCGTCCCGACCCCCGAAACCCGATGTCGGACAACGCCGCTTCGAGTGTCACCCCGTCGTCGTCTTCGAGTGCCAGCGCATCCGCTATCGTCCGCTGGCCGCTCGCCACCGACGACCCGAGGACGCCGTTGGAGAAGCGAGCCCCTTCCTCCTCCGTGAAGCAGACGACTTCGATGGGTCGCTCGATGTCCGCGTCGACCGCTTGCAGCGCTCGAACCGCTTCGAGCGCGCTGTAGACGCCGAGTACGCCGTCGAAGATACCCCCCTCTGGGACAGAGTCGATGTGGCTGCCACAGGCGACTGGCGGCAGCGTCGGGTCGGCGCTTTCGGGAACCCACCGCCCCGCGATGTTCCCCACGGCGTCGACACGGACGTCCAGGCCCGCCGCCTCCATCCGGTCGACCAGGAACTCTCGTGCCTTCCGATTCGCCTCCGTGCCGGTCAGCACGGTCCGTCCTCGGCCCTGTTTGGTCGGAATCTCGCCGAACGCTGCGTTCGTCGTGATGTCGTCTTTGAGACGCTGCTGACTGACCTGTTGATAGACTCGCTCTGCCACGCTCATGCCGATACTCGTTACACCGGCTCTGGTTTGAAACTATCGGAGCCACGACGGCGCGACGCTGGTGTGACTATGCGCGTCGAGATTGTGCGAAAGAATGGAGTCCGTCGTCGGGGTTCGTTACGCTTCTCTGACGACGATGTCTTTCACACCCGTCTGGAGCGTCTCCTCTTCGATTCGGGCGAGCTCCTCGCGCGACGCGTCGAGCGTCGCGACGTGGTTGCCGGCGAGTTCGCCGGCCGGACTCTTGAAACACGTCGGCCCACAGGGGACGAGGAGTTCCTGCTCGTTCCGGTAGCCCGGATAGAGGAGGATGTCTCCCCGTGACGGGTAGACCGTGTGGTTCTCGCGCGGAATCTCCGGCAGGTCGATTTCGTCGATGTTGACCCACGTCGCGTGGCCACTCCAGCGAACGTGCATGAGCTCTGATTCCAGCGGGAGGAAGTCCCGCAGCGCTGCGACCGATTCTGGTGCTTCGTCCTCGAGGAGGTCGGCTACGAACACCTCTCCCTCGATATCGAATTCTAACTGCGTCACACACACGCCGTCGACTGCACTCGGAATAAAAGTTCCGTCTAGACCCGTGGCGCACCGTCTCCGCGGCGTGTCAGGACCGTGGGACGGTCAGCACCGGCACGTCGGACATCCGAACGACTCCCTCGGTGATGCTCCCGAGGACCATCCGCTCGATACCCCGTCGCCCGTGCGTGCCCATCACGATGAGGTCGATGTCCGCGTCGTCGGCGTACTCGGTCACGACGTCGCGCGGGTCGCCGACTCGAATGTCGGAGACGTACTCCACGCCTTCTCTCCCCGCCAACTGCTCCACCTCGCCGATGGCGCCCTCGCCCTCGGCTCGCATCTCCTCCCGGTAGGTTTCCACTTCGGCGTTCGGCCGGCTGATTCGAACGTCCACGGCGTACAGGGCGTGGACCTCGGCGTCGAACTGAGCGGCCACCGAGACGGCCTCCGCTGCGGCGTTCGTTGCACAGTCACTCCCGTCTGTGGGGACGAGGATTTTCTGATACATCTGAAATCCGCTTGGGAATTGTTAATGACCCACGAAAAATGTTCGGGTACCGTTAGCAGACCACGACCTCAGTTCGACCAGTCGGGGAGTTCGCGCTCGACGAAGGCGCCGTGGCCCGGGTTGCCGACGACTGCTCCGTCACGTGCGACCACCTCGCCGCGAACGATTGTCGTGTCGACGGCGCCGCGGACCGACCGTCCCTCGTAAATCGAGTAGTCCGCGTTCGACGCGTTGTTCGCGGCGGAAATCGTCTGCTCCACGTCGGGGTCGAACACGACGATATCGGCGTCGGTCCCGGGTTCGAGCGTCCCCTTCTGGGGCAGTCCGAACGTCTCCGCCGGATTCCGACTCATGACCTGCGAGAGGAACCGATAGGACAGTCCGCGCTCGTTGACGGCTTCGTCGTGGAAGACGGGCAGGCTCACCTGTAGGCCGTTCGCTCCGAACGGTCCCTCCCACCAGTTGCTCTCCTCCTTCTTCCGGCGCTTCTGGGCGACGTGGTCGGTCGAGACGACGCTCAGTACGTCTGACGTGAGCGCGTCGAACAGCGCTTCGATGTCGTCCTCTGTTCGCAAGGGCGGGGCGATTCGCGGGAGGTTCCCCATCTCCTCGTGGAGGTCACCCGTCAGACTCGTGTAGTGGGTGCAGGTTTCGCCGCGAATCGTGCTCCCGTCCGCTTGATGTCGCTCGATGGCTTCCGCGGATTTCCGACACGAGGTGTGAATGCCGTAGTACTTCGCGTCGAGTTCGCGGGCCATGCGCGCGACGTTGTCGGCGGCCATCGCTTCCGTGTAGTCCGGGCGAGACTGGGGATAGACGCTCGGTCCGTGCCCCTCCTCGCGGAGGTCGGCGGTCACTTGCTCGCAGACCGTGTCCTCTTCGGTATGCCCGACGCCCACCGCGCCGAGTTCGCTCAGTTCCTCGAGCACGCGATGGATGTACCCGTTCGAGAGGCCGAAGTCGTAGGCGGTGTACATCTTGAACGAGGTGACGCCGGCGTCGACCACGTCCTCCATCTCGTCGAACAGGTCGTCGCCCTCGCGGAGGATGCCGCCGTGGAAGCTGTAGTCGACCAGCGCATCGGTCGCCTTGTCGCGCTTGCGCTCGATGCCTTCCATCAGGGTCCCGTTCTCGTCCCAGGCGCTGCCCTCGCCGTCGTACGCTTGCCACGCGAAGTCGATGACGGTCGTTACGCCACCCAGCGCCGCCGCCTTCGTCGCCGTCTCGTAGGTGTCGATGGAGACGTGGTCGTCGATGTGGACGTGCGGGTCGATGATGCCGGGCATCACGACTTTCCCGCTCGCGTCGATGGTTCGCTCCGCGTCGGGGAGGCGGTCCCGGTCGCCGAGTCCGACGATGGTCCCGTCGTCGATAGCGACTGCACCCTCGAACGACTGGTCGCCGGAGACGACCCTTCCGCCCTCGATGATAGTATCTACGGTCATCTGTCGTGATTTCTGTATGATGATTATTAAAGTGTTTCCGTCGGTTCGGCCCCGACCGCTGGATGCGACTCCATCAACGACGGTGCGATGTCGCTACCGTGGACGAACTGACTTCTGCGTGAATATGGCTGTGAACTATAGTCACGACGACCCCTCAATACGTTTATATTACCAAAAATTATTTTAACCCCCAATACGACGCTGTGCGTGCGGTAGCGTAACATGGAAGACCAGCTATGACAGAGACAAGTGCAGAAGGGCTAGAACCGATTGCAGACGACCAACGCTCGATGAGTCTCTCCCACTACGTGCCCGTCTGGTGGGCGTCGTTCATCATCGTCCAGGGGTTCGCGACGGCGTTTTTCGCCGTGCATCCGCAGGGACCGCTCAACCTCTTTCAGGCGGCGGTCGCGATGGCCATCGGCGCCACGACGTCGGCCATCTTCTTCGTGGTCAACGGGATGTGGGGGTACAAGAAGGGGATTCCGTTCGTCACTCAGTCCCGCGCCGCGTTCGGGATTCGCGGTTCCATCATCCCGAACGTCATTCGCGTCGTTCCGGCCATCGGCTGGCTGGGCATCGGGAACTGGATCGGGGCGCTGGCTATCAACAGTATCACCACGACGCTGTGGGGATTCGGCCACGTTCCGACGTACTTCGTCGTGTTCACGATACTGAACATCGGCCTCGCGTGGGGTGGCATCACGTCGATCAAGTGGTTCGACTCGCTGGCGGCCGGCGTGATTATCGTGCTCCTCGCCTACACGGTGTACGTAATCGTTTCGACGCAAGGGCTGGCAACGGAGTCGGTTTCCTTCTCGGGGACGTGGGGACTGCCGTTTTTCACCATCGTCGCCGCTCACGTCGGGACTGCGCTCACCGGCGCACTCAACGCGGCCGACATCAGCCGTCACTTGGAGAAGAAACGCGGCTTGGGTAACCACATCTGGGGCCATATGCTCGGCATCGCGCCAGCGATGATGTATATGGCGCTGGTCGGCCTCATCTTCGGCATCTCGACGGACACGGCCAACCCCGTCTACGCGATTATGGAGGTCGCACCGAACCCCCTCATCGGCGTCGCGATGCTGATATTCGTGCTGGCCGCCCAGATTTCGTCGAACCTCACGCTCAACATCGTCCCGCCGGTGCACGTCCTGCAGGACGCCCTCGACGTGTCCTGGGAACGCGGCCTCGTCATCACGGGGATTCTATCCGTCGCCTCGTTCCCCTGGGTGTTGTTCTCGGGCGGCGAAATCTACTTCCTGTTCATCAACACCTACTCCATCCCGCTCGGGCCGGTGCTCGGCGTGCTGTTGGCCGACTACTGGCTCTTCCGAGCGGAGGAGACGTCCATCAGCTCACTGTACGACAAGAGTCGTGACTCGAAGTTCTGGTTCATCAAGGGCATCTCGGTCACCGCCGTGGCGAGCGTCCTCATCGGTTCGGCGGCGAGCCTCGTGATGACGGACCTCTCGTGGATGATAGGTCTCCCCGTGGGCTTCGTGGCCTACGTGGTGCTACGGAAGTTCGACCTCGACGAGCAGACGGCGAACTACCTGCACGACTCGGGCGCACCCTCGGCAGACTGAATTCGCGACGACCCATTCGGGCGCCGTCGGACCGTTTTCTCTCGGAGTTCTACTCGTCGAGTCCTACCACGGAGACGGAGTCCTGAGTACTGGGTCTTCGGCCCGCTAGACTCGCGCACTAGTCTGACCACGATGCGAGCAGTCCGTACGTCTCGTCGTCGACGACGTGGCTACCGCCCCACACGTCCGGCACGGTTCCTGTCGTGTACAGCAACCGATTCGTTGCGTCGTGTGTCGCATCGGTGCGTCGCGCAGCGACCACCGCTCGGAGACTGTGTCAGACCACAGGCTGTCGCCCGAGATTTGCCATATGCGAACGCCAACTGTCGCCAGCGTCGGTTTCGTCTCGGTTGCTGTCGAGGATTGCGACCGACAGCGCGACGAGTAGCGGTGTCTCGCCGAACGATGCCACTCTCTCTGTGTTTTCTCATATCAAACAGAGCGACTGCTATTTCCGTGGCCACCGCACGAACCGGCCGTCATCGCGCTCAACAGACAGATAATAACAGCAGTACTGTTGTTATTTTATTCGGTGGCTCGAGCCTGTATCGCTCACGACGGCTGCGCGCCTGTCTCGACGAGTGCTCCCGAACCTCGACACACAGCCGAACCTAATCGCGGTGATGACTACCGCAGAACCAGACATATCAGAATTAGAGTAGTCATATATTCCTTAGTTATTGTCGACGCTGAGTCTCTGATTGAGCATGATGTGTTTACTTTTGCTCTATATGCCATATATTGTCCAATAAAAACCATATACAAACAAACTTAGAATAAAATTCTGATATAATGGAATGAATATTATATATCCTCAGACGGCCTTAGTATACGGTATCATATATTTCTACTTAACTACCTGAAATACAATACTTCTATACCCGGACACAACCCACTTGCCCGTCCGCGACAAGACTCAGTCGATGGACGAGGGGCCTCACGCAGACGACCCGCTGGCAGATATCGACGTGCCCGCGGGCGTCGACCCCGGGCGAGCGGTCGACACCGACGTGCTCTCGACGCTCGACCCGGCCGTCCGCGAGTGGTGGGTCGACCAGTTCGGCGCCTTCGTCCCCGAGAACGACGGGTTCTTCACGCCGCCACAGCGCGAAGCGATTCCGCACGTCCACGCGGGGAGAAACGCCCTCGTCTGCGCGCCGACCGGGAGCGGGAAGACCCTCGCCGCCTTCACCGCCATCATCAACGAGCTGTTCCGTCGGGAGCGTACCGACGGACTGGATAACTCGGTGTACTGTCTCTACGTGTCGCCGCTGAAGGCACTCGCTAACGACGTCGACCGGAATCTGAGCGAACCACTCGACGGGATTCGGGAGCGACTGGCGGAGCGCGGCGAGTCGACGGAGGTGCGCCACGCCACCCGCCACGGCGATACCGACGACGCCACGCGGCGGCAGATGCTCGCCGAGACGCCGCATATCCTCAACACGACGCCCGAGACGCTCGCCATCCTGCTCAACTCCCCGAAGTTCCGCGAGAAGTTGCGGACCGTCGAGTACGTCGTCGTCGACGAGATTCACGCCCTCGCCGCGAGCAAGCGCGGCACGCACCTCTCGGTGTCGCTGGAGCGATTGGAGGCGCTCGCGAACGGCTCGCCGACCCGAATCGGCTGTTCGGCGACGGTCGAACCCATCGAGACGATAGCGAAGTTTCTCGTCGGGCGCGAGGGCGGCGACCCGCGCGACTGCGAAGTCGTCGACGCCCGCTTCGCCCGTGAGTTCGACCTGCGGGTGGAGTGCCCCGTCGACGACTTGGTCGGGACGGCCACCGAGACGGTCCGCGACCGTTTCTACGACCGACTGGGCGAGTTGGTCGAGACGCACACGAACACGCTGGTGTTCACGAACACGCGCTCCGGCGCCGAGCGGACGCTTCAGGCGCTCCGCGAGCGCTTCGACTACGACGACACGAACTCCGCTTGCCACCACGGGAGCCTGTCCGCCGACCGTCGGCAGGCGGTCGAAGCGGGCCTCAAGCGCGGCGATTTCGACGTGGTCACCACCTCGACCAGCCTCGAACTCGGCGTCGACATGCCACACGTCGACCTCGTGGTGCAGGTGGGGTCGCCCAAATCCGTCGCGGCGCTCCTCCAGCGAGTCGGGCGGGCGGGTCACCAGGTTGGCGAGGTTGTCGAGGGACGCGTCATCGCGCTGGACCGCGACGACCTAGTCGAGGGGGCGGTGATGGTCCGCACGGCCGAATCCGGGTTCGTCGACCGCGTGTTCGTCCCCGAGAACGCCTACGACGTGGCCGCACAGCACGTCTACGGGATGGCCATCAATGGCGTCCGCCCCGAGGCCGAGGTGCGCGCCACGCTCCGCCGGGCCTACCCCTACCGGGACTTCTCGGACGACCAGTTCGAGACGCTGTTTCGCTATCTCACCGCCGACTACGAGGGGTTGGCCGAGCGCAACGTCTACCCGAAGGTGTGGCGAGACGCGAACGACCCGCCGGACGGCGAGCACCACCATCCCGAGTTCGACGTGGGCGAGCGGCTGATCGGCAAGCGAGGGCGACTCGCCCGCCCCATCTACCTGACGAACGTCGGCACCATCCCCGACTCCTTCTCCTGTGACGTGTTCCTCCGGGACGACGAGGCGTGGGTCGGCGAACTCGACGAGAGCTACCTCGACACGCTCGACCCGGGCGACGTGTTCGTCATCGGCGGCGACCGCTTCGTCTTCCGCTACCGCCGGGGGTCGAAGGTGTACGTCGACCGGACGAGCCAGCGCCCGACCGTCCCCTCGTGGTACTCCGAACGCCTCCCCCTCTCTTACGACCTCGCCCGCGAAATCCTCGTCTTCCAGCGGGACGTGGTCGCCCGCCTCGACGCCGACGGCGCGCCCGCGCTCCGGGTGTGGCTCCGCGAGTCCTCGCTTTCAGAGCGGGCGGTGCGGGCGCTGACGCGCCTCTACGACCAGCAGGTCGCCTTCGCCGGCCCCGAGAGCGTCTCGACGCCCGAGCGCATCGCTATCGAGGAGGTGCGCGACCGGGAGGCGTCACGCCGTCGCTACTACGTCCACACTCTCTACGGACGACGGGTCAACGACGGCTTGTCGCGACTGCTCGTCGCCGCCTGCGCGAGCGAAGCGAACGCGGAGGTCACCGTCGCCGTCGCCGACAACGGCTTCGCCCTCTCCCTGCCGCTCAATCGCCGTCTGGACGTGCCCGGCCTCCTCCGTGGCCTCGACCCGGACGACGTGCGGGCCGACCTTCGGGCGGCGCTCCGGGGCACCGACCTCCGGCAGCGCTACTTCCGCATCAACGCCGCGCGCTCGCTCCTCATCCTGAAACACTACAAGGGTCGAGAGAAGTCGGCCGCCCGCCAGCAAGTCGAGAGCGAGACGCTCCTGCCCTTCGTCGACGACCTAGAGGACTTCGCCGTCGTTGAGGAGACGGACCGCGAACTAGTGGTGGACAAACTCCACGCGGAGGGGGTTGAGGCGGTGGTCCGACAGATTCGGGACGGCGACATCGAACTCGTCGAGCAGACGGTCGAGACGCCGACGCCCCGCGCATTCGGACTGGCGACGCTCGCCGCGAGCGACACCGTCCTCGCCGAAGAGGGGGACGCGTCCCAGACGCTCCACGCACGCGTCCTCGACGAATTGGGCGAGCGCTGACGGTTCTGGCGTTCCAACCGCCGTCAGAGAGCGGTCAGCGCCGCGCCCAGTCGAGCATCCGGGCGTAGAACGGTTCGGATTCGAGGGCGTCGGCGTCGCCGACGAGGACGAGCGCCTTCTTCGCGCGGGTGAGCGCGACGTTCACGCGTCGGGTGTCCTCGAAGATGGGGCCGTCCAAGTCGCCCGTGGCGACGAAGGAGACGACGACCACCTCGGCGCTCGACCCTTGGAAGCGGTCGACGGTGTCGACGGCCACGTCCACCCGCCGGGAGAGTTCTGCCACCTGCGCGCGGAACGGTGCGATGACGACCACGTCGTCGGGGTCGACGCCAGCGTCGAGATACTCTTGGACGATTTCGGCCACGCGGTCGGCCTCGACTGGGTTGGCGTTGCCCGTCCGCTGGCCGTCGGGGTCGACGAAGCGCACGCCTCGACGGAGGTGGTCGGGGAGCGTCGCGCCGTCGACGCCGGGCAGGTCGGCGAGCGTTCCGCCCGCCACTTCGGGGGTCGCGGGGCGGAGCGCGCCGTCGTAGAACTCCCGCGAGGCGAAGGCCTGGATGCGCTGGCTCATGCGGTACTGGCGGTCGAGCATGACCGCCGCCTCCGGATGTTCGTCGTGCAGTCGCTCGAACAGCGAGCGCGCGAGGCGTTCGTCGCCCGACTGGACGACCGGTGGGAGCTGTTCGTGGTCGCCGACGAGGACGAACCGGTCGGCGAGGTTGATGGCCGCGAGCGTCCCCGGTTCCGTCAACTGCGACGCCTCGTCGACGACAGCCACGTCGAACTCTGCTTCGCGGAGCACCCGCGACCCACAGGTGGCGGTGGTGGCGGCGACGACAGGGGCCGACCGGAGCGCCGCCGCGCGCTCGTTCGGCTCTCCCCGCCGGTCGAGGCGCACGTCCAACATGTCCTCGCGGACGCCCGTGAGCGTCCCCACGCGCGCCACATCGTCGAAACCCTGGTCGCGGAGGGCGTCGAGCGCGTTGTCGACGGCGCGGTTCGTGAAGGCGGAGAGGAGGACTCGCTCGCCTCGGGTGACGAGCGCTCGGACGAGACGGGCGATGGTGTAGGTCTTGCCCGTCCCCGGCGGGCCGTGGACGAGCGAGAAGTCGCGAGCGCCCACGGCGCGCTGGACTGCCTCGTTTTGCGCGTCGTTGTTGTCGATGAACGTCTCCGACACCGCGTCGAACTCGGGGTCGCGGCGGCCGAAGAGGACGTCCTTGCGGTCGTCGTCGCCTTTCAACAGCGCGTCGTGCAGCGCGGTGAGCTGCCGGGAGACGGAGAGCTCGGAGGGGTAGACGTCGAGGCGTCGCAAATCGAGCGGTTCGTCCGTTCGGACCACCGCCTCGTCGCCGAGCGATTCGATGCGCCCGAGTTCGGCGTCGCCGCTGATGGGGTCGCCGTCGCTCGCCAGCGCCACGTCGCCCTCGCGGAGCTTCGACACTGCGCCGTCAGGGACGGCCGCCCGGAGTTCCCAGTCGCCGTCGGGCAACTGCTGGCGCGAGCGCGGGTCGAGGTTTATCAGCGCCCGGTCGGCGTCGGCGCGTTCTGCCGCGCTCTGTTCCCACAGCTTTCGGTACTCGTCGTGGACCGACTGGCGTTCGTTCTCGACGGCGCGGTAGATGTCGTCGAAGTAGTCGCGTTCGTCCGCTGGAAGCGGGGTGCCGATTTGGCCGGCCTTCGACTCTTGGTCAAGGCGGCCGGAGACGACCATGCAGGTGTCTTGCTCGAAACACCACTCGCAGTTGGCGTCCGCCTCGTAGCCCGTCGGCACGCGGCGGTCGAACTCCGTCGCCGCGATTTCGTTGCGCGTGCGGACGACGAACTCCAGCAGGCCGCGGCCGATGGAGAACTCCTTGGCCGGCGAGAGGTCGCCGCTTGCCTCGCTCCGGTCGAGGGCGGCGTTCTTCGTGTAGAGGAGCGTCCCGGTGTTCGGTGGCTCGCCCGATTCACTGAGGAGGAGGGCGTAGGACGCCGCCTGAATCTTGTCGTGGAAGCGCGGGTCGCGGTTCGTGTTCTTCCCTGTCTTGAGTTCGACGGGGTCGCCCTGTCGGAGCGCGTCGGCCCGGCCTTTGATTCCGAACGTCGGACTGATGAGCGTGTACTCCGAGCGCCACTCGTCCTCGCCGGTGAGGGTGTCCTGTGCCAACCACCCCTCGATGGCGGCCGCGTTTCGCCGCACCTCGTCCCGGACCTCCTCGGCTTCCCGGCCCAGCAAGCCGAGTTCCAGCCCCGCCGCTTCGACGTGGTCGGCGACGGCGTCGTCGAGGTCACGGCCCCGCAAGAGGTCGCCGAACACCTCGTGGACGATAGTCCCCTTGACCACCGGATACGCCAACGGCACCCCCGAGAGCTTGTTCAGGTAGTACATCCGCGGGCACTGCACCCACGAGCGCACGTCGGTCACGTCGACGAGGAAGTCGGGTTCGAGGACGACGAAGGAGTCGCCGCTGGTGGCGTAGCCCTCCTCTCCTTGGAACTCGTTGGGCTCGGCCTCGGTCACGAGCAGATCCATCTCCGGTTCGGCGTGCTCGGCCGTGTGCGTCCACTTTCCCCAGAGCGTCACGGTGACGGCGTCTGCCGCCTCGTCCGGGCGGAGGCGCACCTCCACCAAGTCGCGCTCGCCGTACTGCGTCGAGACGGCGCGAACCTCGCCCACGTCCAGAATCGTCCCGCGAAGATTCACGCCAATCGGTGGGGGGTCGGGAGCGAAAAACCCTGCGCTGGCTACTCCTCGTCCCCCGGCTGCACGTCGCGGAGGCGGTCGACCGCCTCGTCGTCGGCCGCCGACACGGCCGTTCGTCCCTCCTGTGACGCGCCGCCATCCCCCGTCGGCGCGTCGCCACGCGGCACCACGTCCGTCGAGCGACAGAGCGGACAGGGGCTCTCGGGGTCGTCGACTGCTGTCCCGCAGACGGAGCACGCGAAGGCGGCGTCTTCGTCGCCTGCGTTGTCGCCCGTATCGTCACTCGGCGCTGAATCCGTAGATTCCGATGGCGTCGCCTCCGCCGTTTCCGCCGCTGGCTCCGCGTCGTCGGCCGTCGATTCGTCCTCGCCTGAGTCGTCGCTCGCGCCCGCACCGGCGGCTGGCTCGTCGCGTGCCATCGACTCGGCGTCGGGAATCGACACCGACCCGGACGTGGGCGGAGCTTCCGTCTCGGTGTCGGGGCGATTCGCCGGCGTCGTCTCTTCGGCACTCGGGACCGGCGGGTCCGGCGATTCGATTTGCTGTGGCGTCTCCAGAGGACGGTCGTCGCGGTGGACGACCCGGGAGTTCGATTCGTCGGTCGCTGCCTCGGCGTCGTCCGCCTCGTCGTTGCTCCCACCGCCGAGCCACGCCCGCAGTCGGTCGAGCAGTCCGGTCATCGGTAGTGTTTGAACAGGAGGGCCTTCACGTCGTCTTTGGTCCGGACCTGCTCGGTGTCGCCGTCGGGGAGTTCGACGGAGTAGCGCTCGTCACCGTCCGATTCGCCCCACTTGTCGTCGTGCGTGTCCAGCAGGCTCATCATCTCGTCGAGCATGGCGTCGTCGCCGCCGGAGTCGCCATCGCTGGCGTCGCCGTCGGTAGCGTCCTCGTCGACGACGCGGGCCGTCGCGCTGTCGGCCGCTGCATCCGCGTCGAGTTCCCCGTCGCTCTCGGCCGACGCCGTCACCTCTTTCTCGTCCGTCGCGGCGTCGCTCGCGTCCGGCGCTGGCGTCTCGTCGTCGGATTCGTAGCGGTCGAGTAGATATTCGACGGCGTCCCGCGGCCGGACGTGGCCGTACTTCCCGACCACGTCGCGCGCGATTTCCTCCTGGAGGGCGCGCAGCCGTTCCTGTTGTTCGGGCGTGATCTCGATTTCGGGCATTGTCGGGGCTTGCGCCCCGCGGAGTATGAAGGTAGGCCATCCGGGTGATCGTCAGACTCACTTGGATCGCGGCGGTACGCCGAGCTATGCGGGTCAGAGATTGGCAGGACATTCTCGACGACGTGACCGACGAGAGCGTCGACCCCGACGGGTGGCGTGCTATCGCCGGCCAGCGGCGCGACGGTGTCGGCGAAGACCTCTATCTCGGCCACCCCGGCGTCGGCGTCTACCATCTCAAGACCTACGCGAAGAACCCCTACGACGTGCGCGGCGTCGGAGCGCGCGTCGCCCGTCGCATCGACGACGACATCGACCCCTACCTCCCGACGGAGGACCTCTCCCAGCGTTTCGCGGTCCAGTCGGCGCCGGAAGACGAAGACGAGGCGAAATCGACGGCGCGGCGACTGGAGGAGACGATCAAAGTTCACGCCGAGGCGCCAACGTCGCCCGACGACCTGTTCCGGGACGTGATGGACGCCATCGACAGCCCTGCCTACGGGCCGATGGAGTTCGACCTCTCGGACCGGTCGGAGGACCTCGATGCGCTCTCGGAGACGTTCGCGGACGCCGACGACCTGTTGTCGGCAGAATTAGACGACCTCATCGAGAGCGACGGGGTCGACCGCGGGTTCCAGTAACCCGGACTAGGCGTCGGCCGCGCCCTTCGCTTCGAGGAGTTCCTTGTAGCGGTTGCGGATGGTCACTTCGCTGATGTTGGCGACTTCGCTTACCTCGCTCTGAGTCACCGTCTCGTTGGTGAGGAGGGCGGCGGCGTAGACGGCGGCGGCGGCGAGGCCGACCGGACTCTTGCCGCTGTGGACGCCGCGGTCACGCGACGCGCTGAGCAGGTCACGCGCCTGTCGGCTCACTTCCTCGGAGAGGTCGAGTTCGGAGGCAAAGCGGGGGACGTACTGCTCGGGGTCTGCCGGCTGGATTTCGAGCTTGAGCTCGCGGACGACGTAGCGGTACGTCCGGGTAAGCTCCATCTTCTCGACGCGAGAGACGGTGGCGATTTCGTCGAGCGAGCGGGGCGTCCCCGCCTGTCGGGCTGCGGCGTAGAGCGCCGCGGTGGCGACGCCTTCGATGGAGCGGCCGGGGAGCAGGTCCTCGGAGAGCGCGCGGCGGTAGATGACGCTGGCCGTCTCGCGGACGTTCTCGGGGAGGCCGAGCGCGGAGGCCATGCGGTCGATTTCGCCGAGTGCCTGCTTCAGGTTGCGCTCTTTCGAGTTTCGGGTGCGGAAGCGCTCGTTCCACGTTCGCAGGCGCTGCATCTTCTCGCGCTGGTTGGACGACAGCGTCTTGCCGTAGGCGTCTCGGTTCTGCCAGCCGATGTTCGTCGACAGGCCCTTGTCGTGCATCATCTGGGTCGTCGGGGCACCGACACGGGATTTCGAGTCGCGTTCGCTGGAGTCGAAGGCGCGCCACTCGGGCCCGTGGTCGATTTCGTCTTCCTCGACTACGAGGCCACAGTCGGCACATACCGTCTCGCCGTGTTCCTCGTCGGTGACGAGACTGCCCGAGCACTCGGGGCACGCGGGTGTCGTCTCGGCTTCCTCTGTCTCCGTCCGTTCCTGTTCTCGCTCGCCGGCGTCCGTGTGATAAGTTGTGGTGTCGCTCATTGTATCTCTCGAGGCACTCCCTCCGTGAGAGAAGAACAGAGACGAACGGGGGAGCGTCCTTACTATAAGTACGCGAACATAGTTTATAAATATTCCGATACGGAAACCGCCGCCCTCGGGTCTATCACGGTCGAAAACGCAAGATTCGGGGAACAGCCGCGTATGCGCTGGCCGTGCCGAGATGCATATATACGTTGTGGTGGCTCAACCGAGGCGTGTGACTTCGATTCGGTGCGGCCCGCTCTCGGTGTCGATGGTCACGGCGTCGACGATGGCGTCGCGGACGGCCGCGCGCCACTCTCGGACGGCCTCGGCGTGGCGGGCGTGGTGGCGTTCGGTGGAGTACGCACCACGCTCTCGCAGTCGGTCCGCCGTCGCGTCGGGGTCCGGATACGGCGGTGGCTGGGCGACGAGTTCCGTCGGGTCGAGGTGGAGTGCATCCGTCTCGTCGCCGTCACGCGGGCGATGGAGGCGCGCCCGCATCCGCCCGGAGAAAGGTGGCGTGACTCTGAGGACGGTCCGCCGACCGCCGCGTCGAGTGGCTTCGAGCGCCGTCACGACGTCGTCGGCCGTCACCGCGACGGCGACGATGGCCGTCGGGTCCGTCCCGGTCGTCGGTGCCACGTCCGGTTACTGTACCCGGCGCTGGCGGAGCGTTCCCCCGCAGTCCGGGCACGCGGCGCGGTATGCCGCTGGACTCACACGTTGCTGGCAGTACACACATTCGAACGACGACCGTTCCGACATCGACTGTCGATATGGGGTCTAGTGTGTTAAACGTTACCACGACTTTCGAATCCCGCGACTCGTCACCGACGACGCCGGGCCAAACCCAAACCCTGTACTACTGGCTCCGCGTAGGGCCATCCATGACTTCACGACCCTCGACGGACGCGGGGTGGTTCGTCGGCGACGACGTCCGCGACGCCATTGAGAACGGCTCGGCCGACGGGCCGGCCGACTGGCCCGCCCGCGCCGTTGACGCCGGCTTCGCCGCCGACGAAGGCGACTACTACGACCGGCTCCACGAGGCCACCGTCGACGCGACTCGGGCCGCGGTGCAGGCGCGCGAACGCGCGGACGACCAGCAACTCGTCCACGCCGTCCGGAGCATGGACGACGCCGAGCGGACGGCGAACGAACTCGCCGAGCGCGTCGCCGAGTGGGCGGGCGCGCTGTTCGAGGACGTCGACACGGGCGTCGACGGCGCGCGCGAGGTGGCGGCACGCGACCCCGAGACGGACGCCGAACGCCGCGCCGTCTCGCTCGCCCAGCGAGTCGCGGACCTCGCCGATGAGGCCGAGGACTGCCGGGCGTTCGTCGAGCGGACGGCGCCGGCAGTCGCTCCCAACCTGAGTCGGATGGCTGGCCCGGTGCTCGCCGCTCGCCTGATAGCGCTCGCCGGCGGCCTCGGTGACCTCGCGAAGAAGCCGTCGGGGACGGTGCAGGTGCTCGGCGCCGAGGACGCCCTCTTCGCTCACCTCTCCGGGCGCGCGCCCTCGCCGAAACACGGCGTCATCTACACGCACGACTACGTCCGCCACACGCGCTCCGAGGACCGCGGGTCCGCGGCGCGAGCGCTGGCGGGCAAGCTCTCCATCGCCGCGCGCATCGACCACTACGCCGGCGACATCCGGCCCGACTTGCACGAGGAGCTCGACGACCGCATCGCGACCATCCGCGCGAGGGCCGACTCGTGAGCCTCCCCGACGGCGTTGAGCGCCGGACCTTCGACGGACACGAACGTCTCGCCACCCGCGGCCAGCCGGTGTACGGCGAACCGACCGACGGCCCGTGGCGACTGTGGGACGCCGGTCGGTCGAAACTCGGTGCGATGCTCGAACTCGATATGGACGTGGAGCTGGACGGCGACGACGGCGTCCTCTATCTCGGCGCCGCCAGCGGCACCACCGTCAGCCACGTCGCCGACTTCGCCGGGCCGACGTACGCCGTCGAGTTCGCGCCCCGTCCGACCCGTGACCTCGTTGAGGTGGCCGAGGACCGACCCAACCTCTTCCCGCTCCTGAAAGACGCGCGAAAGCCGGAGACGTACGCCCACGTCGTCGAATCCGGCCTCGACGCCGTCGTGCAGGACGTGGCGACGCGCGGGCAGGCCCGCGTCGCCGCGCGCAACCGACAGTTCCTCCACGACGACGGCCGCCTCCTCGCCGCCATCAAGGCCCGGAGCGAGGACGTGACCGCCGACCCGGACGACGTGTTCGAGGACGTACTCGCCACGCTCCGTGACGCCTACGAGGTGCTGGAGACGGCGCGACTGGACCGTTACCACGACGACCACCTCGCGGTCGTTGCCCGTCCCCGAACAACCGACTGATACAACCCGGCAAAGATTCTTGTCTTGGGCCGTCTGGCTGACTGTATGGCCTTCACCGACGACCTTCGACCGCTCGCGGACGACCTCTGGGACGATATCGTCGCCCACCCGATGGTCTCCCGACTCGGGGACGGCACGCTCGACACCGACCCCTTCGAGTATTGGGTCCGGCAGGACTACGTCTACTTGATCGACTACTCGCGCGTGTTCGCTCACGGCGCCGCCGCCGCCCCCACCCTGGACCAGATGGGTACCTTCGCCGAACTCCTGCACGAGACTATCAACACGGAGATGGACCTCCACCGGGCGTACGCCGCGGAGTTCGGTATCAGCGAGGCTGACCTCGAAGCCACCGACCCGTCGCCGACGACGCAGGCCTACACCGACTTCCTCGTGCGGACGGCCGCGACTGGCACCTTCGGTGACCTCGTCGCCGCGCTCTTGCCCTGCATGTGGGGCTTCAACGAGACGGCGCTTCGTCTCGAAGCGGACGGGATGCCGGACGACGAGCGCTACGCCGAGTGGATTCGGACCTATGCGGGCGAGGAGTTCTCCGAACTTACGGCGTGGTGCAAGGACCTGATGGACGCGGTGGCCGCGGACGCCACGGCGGCGGACCGCGAGCGCTACCGCGACCGATTCCGCACGTCCGCACGCTACGAGTATCGCTTCTGGGACGCCGCGTGGCACGAGGAGACGTGGACGGTCGGATGACGGACGCGGACGTGCGCGAACTCCACGACCACCTCGACGCGACGGCGGAGCTGCCGGTCCGGCCGGCCGCGAGCGTGCGACTCGGGGAGGCGGCCGCTATCGCCGCCGACGTGGCCGACGCCGACCTACCTCGAGAAGTCGTCGTGGAACGAGTCCAGAAGGTGGCGTCGCTACTCGACGGGATAGAGACGACCGGCAACGAGCGTGCGACCGACCACGTCGTGGCGGCACGTCGGGCGGCGACGCGTATCCTCGACGAGTCGGAGAACGGCTGAGTGGCGACGGCACACATCCGCGGAGCGTTGATACGTTCGGAGCGTCTAAGGGAGGTGCCGCGTCAGAGGCACCCTGCTGACCGGGCTTTCCCCCCCTGTCCCGGGACGCGGCACTTTTCCTACTCAGGCCAGCGTCGCTTCTTCGATGAGGTCCGAAACGTACTGGTTCTCCCACTGGCGACGCGCTTCGAGTTCGCGCCGGCCGCGACGTGTCATCGTATAGTAGTTGGTGCGCCGGTCGCGCTGTCCCTTGTCGATGAGCCCTTTCTCGACGAGCGTATCGAGGTTCGGATACAGGCGGCCGTGGTGAATCTCGCTCTCGTAGTAGTTCTCGAGTTCCTCCTTGATGGCTAGCCCGTGAGGTTCATCGAGGCCAGCGATGACGTACAGGAGGTCTCGCTGAAAGCCGGTCAGGTCGTGCATCGTGGCGCGACATTTATATCTCGATACTTATATGTCTGTCGAGAAGGGTCACGATACTTCTCAGCGAGCCTATATTTGGTCGACAGGGCGTCCCGCGCTCGAAAAATCGGTCTGTGCGACCGGCCACTCGCGGTGACGACGCCACCCGACCCGGGAACGTCACCGACCGCTGATACAGCGAGCGCCCCCGTGAGCGAGCACCGTCGACGACCGCTATCTACCAATCTTCGGACATTCCGCTCGTGCCCCCGACAGCGCCGGTCCGCGACTTATTTAGTCGGCGGTCCCAAACGAAATTCCGATGGACCTCGGCTCCCGTGACGCGTTCGCGCGGATGGGCACGCTCGGCATCGAAGAGGAGTTCTACGTCGTCGACGAGACGGGGCAGCCGACCGCCGGTATCGACGACCTGATCTACGGGAGCGAGCCACCCGAACCGCTGGTCGACCGCCTCGACCACGAACTCTTCCAGTTCACCATCGAGACACAGACTCCCCTCATCGAACGGCCGGCGGACGCCGCCGCCGAACTCGGCCGGGTTCGGGAGGCGCTTGTCGACCACGCCACGGACCACGGCTATCAGGTCGCCGCCGCGGGTCTGCATCCGACGGCGAAGTGGCGAGAACTCGATCACGCCACCAAGCCCCGGTATCGCGCGCAGCTCGACCGGATTCAGTACCCCCAGCACCGGAACACGACCGCCGGCCTGCACGTCCACGTCGGCGTCGACGACGCGGACAAGGCCACCTGGGTCGCCAACCGCCTGCGCTGGTATCTGCCCGTCATACTCGCGCTCTCCGCGAACTCGCCGTTCTGGAACGGGTTCGACACCGGCCTCGCCTCCGCTCGCGCGAAAATCTTCGAGAACCTCCCCAACACCGGCATTCCGACCTCGTTCGAGGACTTCGACGCCTATCAGCGCTTCGAGCGCCGCATGGTCGAGACTGGCTCGATCAACGACCGTGGCGAACTGTGGTACGACGTCCGCCCCCACACCGGACACGGAACCGTCGAGGTGCGGACGCCGGACGCCCAGCGCGACCCGGAACGCGTCCTCGCCATCGTGGAGTACGTCCACGCCCTCGTGATGGACTTGGCCGAGCGATACGAGGACGGTGAGTCGCCGTCGCGCCTCCGTCGCGAGTTCCTCGATGAGAACAAGTGGCGGGCGATGCGCTACGGTCACGACGCCGAGTTCGTGACGCGGTCGGGCGAGGACACCGTCTCGCTCGCGACAGTCGTCGACCGCGAGTGTGACCGCCTCGGAATCGACGGCCTCCGTGACCTCTTCGAGGCACCCAGCGGGGCCGAGAGCCAGCGCACCCTGCACGAGTCGGCGGGGAGCGAGGCGCTCCGCGAGTCGCTCCTGCTCTCCCAGTAGCCCGGAAAGTCTTTTATCCGGCGGGTTCTGACCTACTGGAGAGAACACATGTCTGATCAGAACGGGGCCGACGAACTCGACATCGACGAGGAGGAGGACGTGTCGGCGCGAGAGCGACTCGAAGCCGAGGCCGACCGCGCAGTCACGGAGTTCGACGAGGGAGTCGTCGACCTGCTTGCGTGGGTGCTCGACACGGAGACGCGCGCCCGCATCTACGTCTACCTCAGACAGCATCCAGCATCGACCAGCGACGAGGTGGCCGAGGGCACCGGCCTCTACCCCAGTACGGTCCGGGAAGCCCTCGCCCAACTCCACGAGGAGGACACCGTCGACCGGCACAAGCGCGAGAGCGCGGGCGCCGGCAACAACCCCTACGAGTACGATGCCATCGCGCCGAGTTCGCTCGTCCGGGGCGTCGTCGGACAGGTCCAAGCGCAGTTGAACACCGTGTTCAACCTCGATCAGAAACTCAGCGACACGGAAGACGACGCGGACGCCCCCGACCCCGTTCGCATCACCGTCGAAGAGGACGAGAAAGACACCGAGTGACGCGGCCGTCTCGCTTCGCCGAGCGACCCGTTTAAGTCGCGCCGATTCGTGGGCACGGATATGCAGGTCGCGCTTGGGGGAACGTTCGACCCAGTTCACGACGGACATCGGGCGCTCTTCGAACGGGCGTTCGAACTCGGCGACGTGACCGTCGGACTGACGAGTGACGACCTCGCCCCCGAGACGCGACACGAACCGCGGCGCGTTCGCTCCTTTGAGGAACGGCGGGCGGCGCTGGCGGCCGAACTCGAATCGCTCGCTGACGCCCACGACCGCGACTACGACATCCGGCGCCTCGACGAACCGACGGGCATCGCGACCGAACCGCAGTTCGACGCCATCGTCGTCTCTCCCGAGACACGCGCCGGCGCCGAGCGCATCAACGAGATTCGCGAGGACCACGGTGTCGACCCGCTCCAGGTCGAGGTGGTCGACCACGTCCCCGCCGAGGACGGCGAGCGCATCTCCTCGACGCGAATCGCCCGCGGCGAAATCGACCGCCACGGCAATCTGGTCGAACAGCCCGCCGACACCGAGTAGCTACCACTCTGGCGGCCGGAACCCCGACTCCTCTAGCAGCGGCTTCCACCGATTCTGGACGCTCAGTCGCGTCACGTCCATCGCGGACGCGACGGCGCCCTGTGACCGCTCCTCGCCCGCGATGAGCGCGCCGGCGTAGAGACTCGCCGCCGCGACGGCGGGTTTCGAGCGCTCCTCGTCCGGCACGTTCGAGAGAAACAGGTCGACGGCGTTCGACCGGGCGTCGCTCCCGAGATCGAGGCCGTCCGCCGCGCGAGTCAGTCGACCGATCCACTCCTCGTTGTCGACTCGGTCGCGCGCTCGGTACATACCTGCATCGACGCTATCGAGGTATTTAAATCGTCCCCGGAGCGATACTCATTTGTCCGTCTCCACGAGACGGCGAACTGCGCGCGGGTAGCCAAGCCAGGAAAAGGCGCAGCGCTTAGGACGCTGTTCCGTAGGGATCCGCCGGTTCAAATCCGGTCCCGCGCACTGAATTCCTCTCTGCATGGATTAGGGCTGGCTCTCAGACCAGGTCCCTATCGTGACGAATGCAATATAGATCGAGGCCGAATGTGAGGAAAGTATCCCTGAGTATCCTACCCTCCTATCTGGAACTTGGAGAGAATCATATCCGACAGGGTGCTTTCCGACTGCAGCAGCGGATTGGAGATGAATCGGGAGTGCTCTAACCAGAGCTCGTCGAACACAATTCGCGGGAGGTCGTACTCTGAGGCTGCTTTCTCAAATCCGTCTTGGAGCTCGGAATATCCGATTTTCTTTCTGGGATTCGCCGTTGGGTCTGTGTTGACGACGTTCTGGTAGTTGCTACTGAGGTCTGTCTCCCAATCTTCGTCCTCCAGGTCGATGGCGCCAGTCTTGACCAGTCCTTGTACTACATTCGTATCTAATGGGACGCAGAGATCCGATTCCCATTCGGATTTGACGCCGAAGACGTGGACTGTCTTCCGAAGAAACTCGTCAACGATCTTTGGGCCGATATTTTCTATCTCAATTAGGTCATCGAACGCTTCCGATCGCGTGTCGTAGTCGAGGAATTCGTCTAATTCGAATTGACTGGATAGAGTCCGATAATCTTCGGTCGAGAGGGGTTGGGCTCGATTCTGGATCGCCAAGTCGAACAGCGTCTGAAGGTTTGGATCTTCATCGTCTATTCTGTAGACGTTGGTGTAGAGGGAGTATTCTTGATTGACGTGCCGGTCAGTTACACCTGCTTCAACAAAACGAGATACGATGTCTTCCAGGATCTGTTGCTTGAGTCGCATTATTTCGACATGAGGATTAGAGTCGTTATAATCTATGGGTGGATCTACTCGGACAACCACCGACGAGTAGGATAGAGAGACCTTCGAAAATCCGGTTTGATCGGTGATTCGGTGTAGATTATCCTTCCCGAACCGGCGTCCGCTCGACCACAGTGAGCGAATGATCTACATCACAGGTCGGGCACTGAATTTGACACCGAGCACCGTCGACGTCTGCAATATAAGGATTCCCGTTCACCTCGTCGAGCTGGAAGTTACGCTTCGTAGAATTCTTCGGGCGGACTTCGTCACCCTTCCCGAATCCGTGCTTGAACTCTCGGCCACAGTTCATACACCGGAACTTGACTGTGAAAGCGTAATCTTCGGGATCGTAATCAGCTCGGTCGTCGTAGCGATAGGTGTAGTAGCAGCCTTTGCACTTGACATTCGTCTCAAATTCTTCCTCCTTTCCGCATTCCGGACACTGACTCATTACTCCCGAGTAGGAGAGTATCGTTTGTTATTGTACCGATAGGATAACTCGGGATTGAATTCTCAGTTATATTCAGCACACCACCGACCCAAACCAACCATTAGTCCGAGAGCAGACCTCAGTGTTTCCTAGGAAGGACGATGGTCCGAATCGGGAGCTGATCTGTACCTTCCAGTCAGAGAGCCACGACGACGTCCTGACTCAAACCTCCTCCATAACCTCCCTCGCGAACTTCGACATCGACGCTTCGTGCTCCTCTCCTTGCAGGCTGACGATGACGTGGTCCAAGCCGTAGTCCTCCAGGCGCCGGAAATAGGACCGGAACCACTCGACGCCGGCGCGATAGCCGAGGTGGAGTGGTTCGGGGTCGGCCGTCGGGTCGTCGGTGAGGCCGACGCGGACGGCGATGACGAACGGCTTGTCGCCCGCGAGTCGTCGCCAGCGGTCGATGTAGGTCTGGAGCGTATCCTCGGGCAGGTGATAGAACATCCAGCCGTCGCCGTTGTCGGCAATCCACTCGATGCTCTGGCGGGCGTGGCCCGTCGGCAGGAGGGGCAGGGTGTCGGTCGTCGGCTTGGGCAACACGTCCAGTTGGCCGTCGAGTTCGCCCCACGAGCCGTCGAGCGTCGGATACTCCTCGCTCCAGAGCGTCCGGAGCGCGGCGACGTGTTCGCGGACCATCTCGCCTCGCTCGTCGGGGTCGACGCCGAACGCGGGATACTCCGGGTCGCGGTCGCCCGAGGCGACGCCGAGGACGAGGCGCCCGTCCGAGAGGCGGTCGACGCTCGCGGCGGATTTCGCGACGTGAATCGGGTGCCGAAGCGGGAGGACGACACTCGACGTGCCGAGGGCGACCTCGTCGGTCCGGGCGGCCAGATAGGAGAGGAGCGGCCACGTGTCGAACGCGCCGCCGGCGTCGCCGAAACTCGGCCAGTATGTCGGCACGTCGCGCACCCAGAGGCCGTCGAAGTCGAGTGATTCGGCGTGCTCGGCGAGGCGCATCTCCGTCTCGATGTCGGGGGTCGACTCCCGCACGCCCGTGAGTGGTAGTCCGAGTCCGAACGAGAGGTCAGACTGGTCGAACAGGCGTCGATAGCCGTTGGTCTCGTGACCGGCGTCGCTCATGCGAGTCGTTCGCCGTCGAGACGTATCTGCCCTCGGGTCGGCGTCGGACTGGCCGCTACTCGTCGACCCACTCGATGCCCGTGATTTCGAAGCGGGCGCCGCCGGTCGCACTCGTGGTGACGCGGACCTCCCACTCGTGGGCGTCGACGACTTGCTCGACGATGCTCAGTCCGAAGCCGGTGCCCTCCTCGTCGGACGAGTAGCCCGTGTCGAACACCGCCTCGGTGTCGGCGGCGGCGATGCCTGTGCCGTCGTCCTCGACGTAGAAGCCGCCGTCGAGTTGGCCGACGGTGATGGTCACGTCCCGGCCGCCGTGTTCGACGGCGTTTCGGACGAGGTTTTCGAGGAGTTGCCGCAGTCGGCTGCGGTCGGCGCGCAGGGACCGCGTCACGTCGATATCGAGGATCGCGTCCTCGGTCGGCACGCTCTCCCAACACGTTTCGACGAGCGACGCGAGGTCGACCTCCTCCAGGTCGTCGAGGTCTTTGCCCTCCTGTGCCAGCGTCAGGAGGTCGTCGATGAGCGTCTCCATCCGGTCGTGCGCGCTGGCGACGCTGTCGAGATGGGGGGAGTCGTACGCTTCACGGGCGAGTTCGAGATGCCCTTCGGCGACGTTGAGCGGACTGCGGAGGTCGTGGCTGGCGACGTACGCGAACTCCGCGAGGCGGCTCTCGCGACGCTTGCGGTTCGAGATGTCGCGGGCGATGCTCAGGATGGCCGTCTCGCCGTGATACGTGATGAGGCTGGAACTGATTTCGACCGGGATGTGGTCGCCGTCCTTGGTCCGCTGGACCGTCTCGAACACCTGTGAGCCGTCGGCGGGCATGTTCTCGATGAGTGCGCTGAGTTCGTCGTCGTCGAGGCCGGCATCGATGTCGTGGGGTCGCATCGAGAGCAACTCCTCGCGCTCGTAGCCGGTCGTCTCGACGGCGGCGTCGTTGACGGCGAGAAACTCCGCGTCGGTGCTGATGACCCACGCGCTGTCGTTCATGCCGTCGAACAGCTCTTCGTACTCCGCCCGCGCCTGTTCGAGGCTGCGCTCGCGCTCGACCCGTTGGGTGATGTCTTGGACGGCGCCACGGAGCGTCACGACGTCGCCGTCCTCGACGACCGGCGTGCCCTGCACGCGGAGCCACCGAACCTCGCCGTCCGGTCGGCGAAAGCGCGCGCTAACGTCGAAGCTGGTCCCCGTCTCGAGAGTGTCCTCGATGGCGCGCTCGATTATCGGCCGGTCGTCCTCGTGGTAGTAGTTGAGGGCCTCGTCGAGGACCAGCTCCGCCTCGGGGTCGACACCGAGCAGTTCGAAGAGGTGGTCGGTCCAGAACACCTCCTTGGTCTCCGTATCCATCTCCCAGCCACCCACATCGGCGATGCGTTCGGTTTGAACGAGCAGGTCGCGCGCTTGCTCTAACTCGCGGTGGTAAGCGCGGCGCTCCGTCACGTCGCGGTCGGAGATGAGCAACGAGACGACGTCGCCCGCGTCGTCCCTGACCGGCCTGATGACGCCCTCGAGAGTGTAGGAGTCGCCGGAGGGCTTGACGAGGTCGGTCTCGAACTCGACGTACTCCCCGCTCGCGGCTCGCTCGACCCAGTCCCGGAGTTCCGCCTCGACCGCTGGCGACTGCTCGAACCACGGCGTCTCCCAGAGCGGCGTGCCACGGACTGCGTCGACCGTCGTGTCGACGTACCCCATCGCCATCTCGTTGATGTCGAGGAACGTCCCGTCCGTATCGAGGAGGCCGACCAGGATGTTCGGGTCGTTGAACACCGCTCGATAGCGACGCTCTTTCTCGCGAAGTTCGCGCTCTCGCTCCTTCTGGTCGGTGATATCGCGAGAGATACCGAGGGCGTGCCGCGACTCCGCCTCGCCGTCCGATTTGACGTGTGCGTACGCTCGTATCCACCGCACCTCGCCGTCCTCGGGGTCGGTCCGATACTCGATTTCGCCGCTGGTTCGCTCGCCGTCGATGAGTTCGCGATGGAACTGGCGGAACGCTTCGCGGTCCTCGGGGTGGACGGCGCGCTCACAGTGGTCTTGCCACGTCGGCGTCTCGGTCGGGTCGTGGTTGAAGAACCGCTCGTACGCGCCGTGACGCACCACCGAACCGGTGTCGAGGTCGACGTCGAAGATGAGTGCGTCCGTCCGTTCGAGCGCGAACTCCACGCGCTCGTAGGCCCGTTGCAGTTCGCTCTCCCGTCGTTCGCGCTCGGTCACGTCGACGGCGATGCCCAGCACTGCACGCTCGCCCGTGTCGGCGAGGTTGTAGGGTAACAGGCGCGGTTCGAAGACGTGTTGGTCGCCGTTGGCCGCTTCGAGTCGCACCTGTTGGATGTGTATCGTCTCGCCGGTGGCGAGGACTCTGTCGAGGTGGTGCTGGAACTTGGCGGCCTGCGCTTCGGGGAGGATGTCCGCGACGTTGCTCCCTTCGATGGTGTCGACCGTCGTCCCGTGGAACTCCGCGAGCGCCTCGTTGGCGACGTGGTAGGTGCCGTCCTCGTCGACGACGTGCAGGAGGTGTGGGAGGGCGTCGATGACCTCGCGCAGTCGCCGTTCGCTCCGCTCGACCACCTGTTGCGAGCGGTGATGCTCGACGGCGTTGGTGATTCGATTCGCCAGCACGGTGTACTGGTCGGTACCCCGCTCTTTCTGGAGGTAGTCGGTCACGCCCGCCGAGATGGCGTCGCTCGCGACTTCCTCGCTCCCCTTGCCCGTATAGAGGATGAAGGGGAGTTCGGGGGCAGTCGTCCGAACCGCTTCGAGAAATTCGATGCCACTCCGTCCGGGGAGGTCGTAGTCAGAGACGACACAGTCGATATCGTCGTCTTCGACTCGTCGGAGTCCGTCCTCGACCGTCGTCGCCGTCTCGACGTCGAACCGTGAATTCGCGCGCTCGAGAAAGACGGCGGCGAGGTCCACGAAATCGGGGTCGTCGTCGACGTGGAGAACGTGAATCGTGTCTGGGTCCGGACTCATCGTTTCGCTCCGCATCTTTGGGAGGGATGAGGGATAAGGTGCGTGATGCGTTCGCACTGTCGCTCGAAGCAGCCATAGCCGACAGTATTAGAAGGAGCGCCCGCAACGGTTCGATATGCGCCTATTTCGGTCGAGCGACCTCCTCGGAATCGCCCGGGAGACGCTGACGTTCGTCCGCGAGGCCAGCGAGGAGACCCATCCCGACGAGTACATGGGCTTTCTCCGGGCCGAGGACGCACGCAAACTCGGCCTCGACCGTCGGGGGCAGGTCATCACCGACGTCCTCGTCATCCCGGGCACCACGTCGAACCCCGTCAGCGCGACGGTGCGCTCGGAGATGAAACCCAACGACGTGCAGTCGGTGGGGTCGGTCCACTCTCACCCGAACGGCGTCCTCCGCCCGAGCGATGCGGACCTCGCAACCTTCGGACAGGGTGACGTTCACATCATCGTCGGCGCCCCCTACGGCCCCGACGACTGGCGGGCGTTCGACAACCAGGGCGACCCCACCACGCTCGACGTCCTCGATATCGACCTCCCCGAGGAGCGGTTCTTCGATTTCACGCAGGACGACATCGACGCCGAACTGCTGGCCGAAGGTCGTCACGAGGGACTTCGCGCCGACGACGAACGCCCGGACGACGACACCGACCGCGACCGCGGCGGTCTCTTCTCGTGGCTTCGGTGACCGACGGCGCCTTCGACGGCCCCGTCTATCACGTCGGCGTGACGCCCGTGCCCTACACCGTCGAACGCGACCCCGAGGCCGACGCCGTCGACCTGTCGATGACCGCCGACGCGACGGTCACGGTCAGCGCCCCGCCGAACGCGACGCCCGCCGATATCGAGGCGACACTCGACGCGCGGCGGGCGTGGCTCCTCGATTCGCTGTACGGACTCGCGGCGCGCCCGCGACGTGGCCGGCGGTTCGAGCGCAGCGAGAAACTGCGGTACGGCGGGCGTCGCTACCCGCTCACCGTCGCGGAGAGTCAGATAGATTCGCCTCGGCTCACCTTCGACGGCTCGCGGTTCCTCCTCCGAATCCCGCGCCGCGGTGCGACACGCGACGCCCGCCGCCGCGCCGTCCACGAGTGGTATCTCGACCGCGCCAGCGACGTGTTGCCGGAGTGTGCCGCCGACGTGGCGCCCGAGTCGCCGCCGACGGTGTGCGTGGGGTCTCCCGACCGGCGGTGGGTCCGGGACGCGGGCGACCGTTTGGACCTCCACTGGCGGCTCGTCCTCCTGCCACGACCGGTCGCCGGTTACGCCGTCGCGCACGCACTCGTGCGGCGGGCCCACGACCCGAGCGACCCGGAATTTTGGACGGCGCTGGGCGCGCGCGTGTCGAACCCGCAGTCACGCGGTACGTGGCTCCGGCGCAACGGCGGGCGAGTGCGAATCTGAGCGTCAGCTGTCGCTGCGGTCCTGCTCGTCTGTCTCGCTCTCTTCGTCCCCTGATTCGAACTCTTCTTCCATCGCGTTGGCGCGGTCGCGGGCCGCCGCCACCGTCTCCTTCGCTGTCTCTTCGAGTTGCGTTGAGGCGTCGGCGGCGTACGACTCCAGTTCGTCGATACCGACGACGTCCGCGGTTTCGAGGCGTCGCTCGAACCGTTCGACCATCCCTTCGGTGAGCTCCTCCTCGGAGCGCTGGCCGGTGGCGACGCCGCTGGTGACGATGGACTGGATACCCTCTTCGACGGTCATGTCCACGTCGTAGACCTGTTCGTCGGCGACGTGGAGGACGTACCCGCCCATCACCGGGTTCGGGGCCATGGGGAGAAACACCGTCACCATCTCGTCTTCGCCGACACTCTCGGCCACCACGTCGGGCGTCTCGGCGGTCAGGAAGGCGACGGAGTACGACCCTCGCTCGGGGAACTCGACCAGTTTCACCTCTTGGAAACTGTCGGTGTCGCTGTCGAGGAGGAGGCCGCTCATCTCGTCGATGCTCTGATACAGGGAGCCGACGCCGGGGATGCGCGAGACGAGCGTATCGAAGAAGGCGCCGAACCCCGAGCGATTCGGTCGGCGCTCGGTCACCGCGCCGATACAGAAGATAGTTGCGAGCAGCGTCAGCACGGTGAGGAGTTTCACGACGACTTCCGAGGCGGGGTTCAGCCCCGTGAGCGAGGTGACCACCCCAACCAGCGGGTCGAGCTGTCGGGAGACGAAGTTGACGACTGCGCCGACGACGACGAGCGTAACGATAAGCGGGAGCGTCACCGCCGCGCCGGTGACGAACGCCTGCCGGGCGAACCCGCGGGGGCCGTCGTACTCCTCGAACGCACCCGTCTCGCGTGGACGGTCCATGTCGTCACCTCGGCGCCAGCGCTCAAAACTCTCGGGGTGGGTGTGGGCACGGCGTTCCAGCGGCGTCGCGGTGGCGACTCGCCGGTCCACGTGGTCGGGAGACCTTTACCGACGCCCGGCGCTACGGTAGCGTATGCCGGGTCACGCCCAGACGCTCCGCCCGTTTCTCTCGCGGACCGCCCGCCTGTATCCCGACCGCGAACTCGTCGCTCGTCGCGGCGACTCGACCGTTCGCTACACGTACGCGACGTACGCCGACCGCGTCGACCGACTGGCGAGCGCCCTCCGCGCGGCCGGCATCGACCGCGGTGACCGCGTGGGCACCCTCTGCTGGAATCACGACCGCCACGCCGAGGCCTACTTCGCCGTCCCGAATCTCGGCGCGCAGTTACACACGGTCAACCCCCTGCTCCCCGCGGAGGACATCCAACGGGTCGTCTCGGCGGCGGGCGACCGCCTCCTCATAGTCGACGCATCGCTCGCGGAGACGCTGGTCGACGCCTACGACCCCGACGCCTTCGAGAGCGTCGACCGCGTCGTTGTCGTCGGCGCGGACGCGCCCAACCTCCCGTTCGCGTCGGTGAGTATCGAGGACTTCCTCGCCGGCCACGACGCCGCCATCGACTACCCCGACCTCGCCGGCGACGACCCCGCCGGCCTCTGTTACTCCTCGGGGACGACGGGCGACCCGAAGGGCGTCGCCTACTCCCAGCGGATGCTCTGGAGTCACACCATGGCGATTCAGACGCCGATGGGGCTGGATATCGCCGACGCCGACGTGGTGATGCCCGTCGTCCCGATGTTCCACATCAACGCGTGGGGGCTTCCCTACGCCGCGACGGCGGCGGGCGCGAAACACGTCTACCCCGGCCCCTCGCCCGACCCCGAAGACCTCGTGACCCTCGTCGAAGAGGAGGGCGTCACGCTCACAGCGGGCGTCCCCACCGTCTGGCTTGGCGTCCTCGACTACCTCCAAGACCACGACGCCGACCTCTCCTCACTGGAGCGAATCGTCGTCGGCGGCGCCGCCCCGCCGACCCGTTTGATTCGGGCGTACGACGAGTACGGCGTCGAGGTGGTCCACGGGTGGGGGATGACCGAGACGGCTCCCGTCGGCGCCGTCTCCCACCTCAAACCGGACCTGCGCGACGCCGACGCGGAGACGCGCGTGGCCAAGCAAGCGAAACAGGGGCTGATTCTCCCCGGCCTCGAATTTCGGGTCGTCGACGACGACGGCGATACCGTCCCCCACGACGGCGAGTCGATGGGCGAACTCCTCGTCCGCGGGCCGTGGGTCACCACCGAGTACTACGACGGCGCCGACCCCGATGCCTTCGAAGGGTCGTGGCTCCGCACCGGCGACGTGGTGACCATCGACGCCGACGGCTACGTCGAACTCGTCGACCGCGCGGCCGACGTCATCAACTCCGGGGGCGAGTGGATTTCCTCGCAGGCGCTCGAAACCGCCATCATGGACCACGACGCGGTACGCGAGGCGGCCGTCGTCGGCATCCCCCACGAGCGCTGGGGGGAGCGCCCGGTCGCCTACCTCGTCGCCGACGCGACTGACCCCGAGGCGCTTCGGGACGACTTGTGTGCCCGCCTCAGCGACCGCTACCCCGACTGGTGGGTGCCCGACCGCTTCGAGTTCCTCGGGTCGCTCCCGAAGACGGCGACGGGGAAGTTCGACAAGGTCGGCCTCCGTGGGCGTTCCGACGAGACGCTCTCGGGACCGGTCGACGCCGACCCGCCCGACGGCGACGTTCGCTAATATCGTCGATTCCAGTGTTTCCCGCCGCCGAAGACGGGCCGCGGTACTGGTCGGCGGATGCCCGCCACGACACAGGACGCCACCGAGACGATGCAGGAGCCCTGTCCGGCAGACGACTGCGACGGCGATCAGGCCTACTACGAGATGCTGCCGAAGCCGGGTGGCTCGTACGAGGTTCGGCTGTTCACCTGTGTGGAGTGTGGCCACAAGTGGCGGGAGTCCTGACGGCACTGGGTACAGAGTTCGACAGCATCCACGACTCACCCGGCGACCACTAGCAGGCACCCGAGTGCGAGGCCGACGACGCCGACGAGAAGCCCCGCGAGCGACGTCGTCGCCGTCCCGACGAGCGCCCGCATCGGCGTATCGGTGGCGACGACGAGGGGGCTAACGCTCCCGCCGTCGACGCGGCCGACCACGGTCACGTCGTCGCCCGGACACGCTCGATACTCGCTGTAGCGTCGCCGCCCGAGTGAGAGGGCGCGGGCGAGAGACGACACGGGCGCCGGTAGCGACCACGGCTCGGCCGATATTTCGGGCGTCTCGCGCACGTACTGGGCGATGCGTTCGGGCGGCGAGTCGTCGGGGGCGACCGTCGCGATGCTGACCTGGTCGAGCGCGACGGTCTGACGCGGCGCGTCCACCGGAATCGCGGCGTGGGGTGTTCGCACCGCGAAATCGACGCTCTGGGTCGGTTCGTGAATCGTCACGTCGGTCGGCAGGAGGTAGGAGCTGAGTCGACGCTCCGTGACCGTCGTCCGGAGTGCGACGCAGTCGATGCCGCTGAACGGCGCCGAAACCGTCTCGCCGGTCGATTCGACGGTCCCCGAGACTCGCACGAGCGCCCCGTCCGCGGCGTCTTCGATTCGCGAGAGGGGCGTCGCTCGCAGGAGACCGCTCGCCCGCCAGACGTAGCGGAGGCTGACGAGCGTGACGAACAGGCCGATGGCGAGCATGACGCCGCCGAACAGGGTGGCCGTGGAGGGCACGTTGGGTCAGGAGCGGCGCGGACTGTCCGGCGCCAGCGCGTCGTCGTAGATGGTGACGTAGAGGTCGGCGAGTTCGTCCCGGGTGGGTTTTCGGGGGTTGTTGTCGGGTGACCCGGAGTCGATGGCGTCTTGGACCATCTCGTCGACTACGTCGAGGTACTCGTCGCGGCTGGGAACCTCGCCGAAATCGTCGAGATAGCCCGTGAGGTCCACGTCTTCACAGAGGCGGAGGATTCCCTCGGCGGCGGCGTCGGCGGCCTCGCGCGTCGGCGTGCGGGCGTCGGCGACGCCGAGGATGCGCGCGATTTCGGCGTACTTCTCCGGTGCGGCCGCCGACGAGAACTCGACGACGTAGGGGAGGATGAGGCCGTTCGCGAGGCCGTGGGGGATGTGGAGTTGGGCGCCGAGCGGTCGGGCGAGGCCGTGGACGAGGGCGACGGAGGCGTTCGTGAAGGCCTGTCCCGCCTGCAACTGGCCGACCATCACGTCGGCGCGGGCGTCGAGATTGTCGCCGTTGGCCCACGCGACGGGGAGCGAGCGGACGATACGCTCCATCGCCGCCTCGGCGTAGCCGTCGGGGACGCTGTAGGACTTGACCGAGACGTACGCCTCGATGGCGTGGGTGAGCGCGTCGATGCCCGTGAAGGCGGTGTGGCTCTTCGGGAGCGAGACGGTGAGTTCCGGGTCCTCGATAGCCACGTCGGGGACGACGTTCGCGGAGACGATGAGGAACTTCGTCGACGTGGACTCGTCGCTGACGACGACCGAGCGCGTCGCTTCGCTACCCGTTCCGGCCGTCGTGTTGACGGCGACGAGCGGCGGGATGGGATTGGGGACGCCCTCGTAGCCGGCGCGGTCGACGCCGAAGTCGCGAATCGAGCCGTCGTTGGCGGCGAGGATACCGACGCCCTTGCCGGTGTCGATGGAGGACCCCCCGCCGAGCGTGACGATGAGGTCACAGTCGTGCTCTTCGTACAGGGCGTGGGCGCTCTCGATGTTCTCGACGGTCGGATCGGGGCGCACGTCGGTGTAGACGACGCTGTCGACGCCGGCGGCTTCGAGCCGGTCGACGACCGTGTCGCCGTGGAACTCGAAGATCTGCTCCGTGGCGACGACGAGGGCCGTGTCGCCGTAGCGGGTCGCGTGCTCGCCGACCGTTTCGACCGCGCCGGCACCGAGTTCCATCCGTCCCGGCGAGACGACCGTGCGCGTCTCGCTCGAAAGTACCGTGTCGTGCATTCAGGACGGCCATGGGACGTTGTCACCTTATAGATTGGTAGCCCGGAGCCGAACGACGCATCGAAGGTTTATCCCCCGGCGCCCCCCACGGATTGGTATGACCCAGACCACCGTCACCGCCATCGAGGAGGTCGGCACCCGAACGGTCGCGCTCGAACTCGAGACGCCCGAGGGGTTCGACGCCGACCCCGGACAGTTCGTCCTCGTCCGCGCCACCGTCGACGGCGTCGAAGAGACCGGCTACTACACGCTCTCCTCGCCCGACGCCGAGGAGACGATGGAGATAACCGTCGAGTACGTCCCCGAGGGAACGCTCGCTCCGTGGCTGGCCGAACGCGAACCCGGCGACACGGTCGAGATAGAGGGGCCGTTCGGCGACGTACAGTACACGGGCGACGGTGACGCCATCGTCGTCGCCGAGGGCCCGGGCATCGGTCCGGCGGTCGGCATCGCCGAGCGTGCGACCCGCGCCGACCACGACGCCACGGTCGTCTTCTGGGGCGAGGAACCGCCGCATCGGGACCGCCTCGACGCCCTCGAATCGGCGGGCGCGACGGTCCTCCTCGTCAGTTCGCTCGACGAAGCCGCTGACACCCTCGCGGCGGCCGGTGACGCCACCGTCTACGTCTTCGGCTTCGAGTCGTTCGTCCGCGACGCCAAGACCGTCGCCGACGCCGTCGGCGTCGACGACCTGCAGGCCGAGAGCTTCGGCCCGCGCTGATTCTCTCCGCCGTCCCCGAGTCGCGACCGTCCGCCGCGTAACCCTTCTCGACGGGCGACTACCACGCCGCGTCGAGGACCCCACGAACGTCCTCGACCGTCGGGTCCAGATCCGTCGGCACCGTCGCCATCAGCGAGTCCTCGACGGTCCGCGCCGCGATATCGTCCAAGTCAGTCCGCGTCACGCCGTCGAGAGTCCGCAGTCTGTCGGGAAGTCCCAACGCGTCGCGCACCTCCGCCACCGCCGCCACGACGCCCTCGGCCACGTCGCCCTCAGACGCGTCGACGCCGAGTGCCTCCGCCAACAGGTCGCGCCGGCCGTCGACGTTCTCGAAGAGATAGCGCAGGACGTGCGGGGCGACGACGCCGTGGACGGCGCCCTGATGTACGTCGGCGGTGCGTGAGAGGCCGTGACCGAAGGCGTGAATGATGGATAGCTTGTACGCGCCGGGCGTCGAGACGCCGTACTGCACGCAGACGATGCCCGCGAGTACGTCGTCGAGTCGGTCGGCGTCCATCGGGTCGTCGCGGAGCGTCGGCAGGCCCGAGCGCAACAGGCGAAGCCCGCGAGCGGCGGTGCCGTCGGTGACCGGCGTCGAGTTGCGGGTGTAGAGTGCCTCGACCCCCTTGTCGAAGCCGTTCATCGCCGAGGCGGTCAGGACGTTCGTGGGCGTCGTCCGAAACAGGTCGGCGTCGTAGCAGAGCGCTCGCGGCATCAGGCGTTCGTCGCCGACGCCGCCACTCGCCGGCCGGTCGGCGTCGGGGCCGAGGGCGAAGGTCACGCCCGCGACGGTCGAGAGGTCGGCGCCCGCGAGCGTCGTCGGGACGGCGACGACGGGGAGCGGGTCGCCCGCTTCGACCGAGAGCGAGGCGTCCGCGACCGCTCGCTCGCCAACCGCCCGCGGGTCGGCGTCGTGGGTCGTCAGCGTCGCCATCACCTTCGCCACGTCGAGCGAACTCCCGCCGCCGACGGCGACGAGGACGTCGGCGTCGACGTCGCGGGCGCGTTCGACGCCCTCGATGGCGGTGCCGAGGTACTTCTCGGGCGTCGTCTCCGCGAAGACGCCCGCGAGGCGGTCGCCGAGGCCGTCGCGAATCGGGTCCATCACCGCGGGCGTCGAGCCCACGGTCTGCCCGCAGACGACGAGCGCGCGGTCCCAGTCGTGGCGCGCCATCGTTGCATCGAGGTCTGTCACACACCCCGGTCGGCACGTGATGTCGCCCGGGCGGTACGCGAACGAGAATCGCTGTCGGTCGTCGGTCATCGTCTCCCCAACGTCGCGGCGAGACTAATACTGTCGGCTGTACGTCGATACAGAACGTCGGCATCCCCGGGTGCCGAAGTCCTCGAATCAGTCACAGCCGACAGTGTACGTCCCCTACCGCGCGTCCTCGATATCGTCCAACACGTCGGGGTTCTCGATGCTGCTCATGTCGCCGAGTTCCTCGCCGCGGTAGACGGCTTCGATGGCGCGGCGGATTATCTTCCCGCTCTGGGTCTTGGGGAAGGCGTCGACGAACAGCACTTCGCGCGGGCGGAAGGGCTTGCCGAGTTCCGCGCCCACGGTATCGCGAACTGCCTCGCGGAGGTCCTCGCTCTCCGTCGCGCCGGCTTCGAGGACGACGTAGAGGACGACGGCGGTGCCCGTCGTGTCGTCGGGGGCGCCCACGGCGGCGGCCTGATTCACCGCCTCGTGTTCCATCGCCGCGCCCTCGACTTCCGCGGGGCCGACCTTCCGGCCCGCGACGTTGAGGGCGTCGTCGGCGCGGCCGTGGAGGAACCAGAACCCGTCTTCGTCTTGCTGTGCCCAGTCGCCGTGGTCCCAGAGGTCGGGCCACGAACTCCAGTACTCCTCCAGATATCGGTCGTCGCCGCTCCAGAGCGACTTGGTCATGCTGGGACAGGAGTCGCGCGCGACGAGGAATCCCCGGTCGTTCGTCTCGGCGATGGAGTCGCCCTCGCGGTCCACGATGTCGATATCCATCCCCAACCCCGGGCCGCCGAGGGTGCAGGGCTTGAGCGGCGTGATGGGCATGGGCATCAGGAAACAGCCCATTATCTCCGTGCCGCCCGAGATGTTGATGATTGGCGTGTCGCCGCCGCCGACCTCCTCGTGGAACCAGAGCCACGACTCGGCGTCCCACGGTTCGCCCGTCGACCCCAGCAAGCGCAGACTGGACAGGTCGTGACCCTCAACCCACTCGTCGCCACGCTTGCGGAGCGCGCGAATCGCGGTGGGCGAGATGCCGAACTGCGTGACGCCGTGGTCGTCGATGAGCTCCCAGAAGCGGTCGGGTTCGGGGTGGTCGGGCGCCCCCTCGTACATCACCACCGTCCCGCCGTGGGCGTGCGTGCCCATCAGCGTCCACGGACCCATCATCCAGCCGATGTCGCTCACCCAGAAGAAGCGGTCCGAGGGCTTGAGGTCCATCCCGAAGTACACCTCCTTGGCCGCCTGCATCAGGGCGCCGGCGTGGGTGTGGACGATGCCCTTCGGTTTCCCCGTCGTCCCCGAGGAGTAGAGGAGCATCGACTCCTGATTCGCGGGCAGGGACTTGGTGTCGTAGTCGTCGTCGGCCGTCTCGACGACGTCCGCCCAGCGCTCGTCTCGGTCGTCGTCCCACGGAATCTCGCCGTCGCTGACGAGGCCGAGACGGTCGTAGACGACGGTGTGTTCGACGTGGCCCGCCTGTTCGATGGCGTCGTCGGCCGCCGCCTTCAGCGTCACCTGACTGCCGCGGCGGTAGAACCCGTCGCCCGTGAAGAGCACCGAACACTCCGCGTCGCCGATGCGGGTCGCGGTGGCGTCGACGCCGAATCCGGAGAAGATGGGGACGGCGACGGCGCCCACCTTGAAACAGCCGTAGAGAATCGAGACCACCTCGGGCACCATCGGCATATACAGGCCGACGGTGTCGCCCGTGCCGACGCCCCGGGATTCGAGGTAGTTCGCCACGCGGTTGGACTGCTTGGCGAGTTCGTGATACGTCACCTCGCGCACGTCGCCGGGTTCGCCCTCCCAGATGCAGGCGACCGTGTTGCGGCGGTCCGAGTCGGCCGCCGCGTAGCGGTCAACCGTGTTGTGCGCGGCGTTGAGTTTCCCGCCGGGGAACCACTGCGTGAACTGCGGGCCCTCGGCATCGTTCCGGACGGCGTCGTACCCCTCGTTGAATTCGATGTCGAGGTAGTCGACGAGTTCGTCCCAGAACCACGTCACGCCGGAGCGCGGTTCGCCCTCGACGCGCGAGGTGGTGCGCGCTATCAACTCGTCGTAGTCGTCGATGTCGTAGGTCTGCATGAACTCCCAGACGTTCGTCGACTCGACGAACTCCCGAGAGGGGTGGTAGACGACGTCGTCGGTCTGCTGTGCCCGTTCTCGGCTCATGCTCCGAACTGCATCCGGCGCGAGTAATATGTTTTCGTGTGTCGGGGGTGTGGTCGCCCGTCCTAGAAATGATTCAGAACGTCGGGATTCCATCGTTCGACACAACCACTGTGCTACAATATTCCGCTGTCGTGACGTGAAAATAGAGGATAGCGGTCACTCTCACACCCAGCGAAGTGTGGCTTGGTGTGTCTCAGACCACGTATGCGACACTCACGATGACGAGACACACTCCGATAAATCGGAACGTCCACAGCAGCAGATCGGATGGTTCGGACGGAGCTGACTGTGTGTCACGCAAGGAGTCGAGGCCGAAGTGATAGAGCCAGTTAGGGACCAAGATGTACGCGACGCCGAGCAGCGCAGACCCAATCCCCACGAGTAGATGCAGTAGGTCCACATGAAATAACTCTCAACTGACACACTTGAATTCGGTGTATCGATCGCTACTCACTCGGGCAGCGCCGCGAGCAGCTCCTCGTGAATATCGCCGTTCGAGGCGACGATGCCTTCACTCGCCGGCGTCCACGGGTTGCCGTCCAAATCCGTCACTCGCCCCCCAGCGCGTTCGACGAGGTGGACGCCGGCGACGGTGTCCCACGGGTGCGTTTCGAGGAGACCGACGGCGGCGTCGAGGCGGCCGTCGGCGACGAGTGAGAGCGTCGCCTGCGCGGAGCCGAGGCGACGAATATCGCCCACGACGGGCGAGATGGAATCGAGCAACGCCGCGTACGTGTACTCCCGGTCGTAGCGGAGCGTCGGCGCGACGAGACTCGACCCGATGTCGGTCACCTCGCTCACCGTCGTCGCGTCGCCATCGCAGGTGACGCCGTGCGTGCCCGCGTGGTACTCGGTGTCGAGTGCCGGCCAGACGTTCGCGGCGGCCACCGTCTCGCCGTCCTCGACGGCCGCGACGCTCGTCACCCAGATGGGCAGGCCGCGGACGTAGTTCGTCGTGCCGTCGATGGGGTCGACGACCCACGCCGTCTCACCGGGGCGCAGGCGGGAACGCTGGTCGCCCTCCTCGCCGACGATGGCGTCGTCGGGGAACTCCTCCGCGATGCGCTCGATTACGCGTCGTTGGGCGCCCCGGTCGGCCTCGGTGACGTAGTCGGTGGCCGACGACTTCGTCTCCACCTCGAGAGTCGTCCGAAACAGCTCCATGGCGAGGTCGGCGCCCGCCCGGGCCGCCTCGACGGCCATGTCGTGTCGGTCCATTACCTCCGCGTACCCCACCCCGAGCCAAGAGGGTTCGGGGAGTCGAGCCATACTACTATGGTCGTCTCCCCCGTGCGATGGGGCATGCGCGACTTCGAGAAGACCATCATCTCGTGTGCGGTGACCGGGGCCATTCACACGCCGACCATGTCGCCACACCTCCCCATCACCGCCGAGGAAATCGCGGCAGAGGCCATCGCCGCCGCGGAGGCGGGCGCGAGCATCGTCCACATACACGTCCGTGACGAAGAGACGGGTGAACCCGTCACCGACCTCGACCTGTTCCGGCAGGTGGCCGAAACCGTCGAAGCCGAATGTGACGCCATCGTCCAACCGACGACTGGGGGCAACCCGACGATGCCCGTCGAGGAGCGCATCTCCGTCGTGCCAGCGCTCGAACCCGAGATGGCCTCCTGTAACATGGGTTCCATCAACTTCGGCCTCTACCAGATGGCCGACGCTTTCGACGAGTTCGAATACGACTGGGAACCGGAACACCTCGAAGCCTCTCGGGACAACGTCTTCCGAAACACGTTCGAGGACCTCGAATCTATCCTCCCAATCTTTGACGAGCACGGCACTGTCCCCGAACTCGAGGTGTACGACGTGGGCCACCTCTACAACGCGAAACACCTCGTCGACCGGGGCTTGCTCTCGACGCCGCTTCACATCCAGTTCGTGATGGGCATCCACGGCGGCATCGGCGCGTCGGCGAAGAACCTCTCTCACCTCGTCGACATCGCGGACGACCTGTTCGGCGACGACTACTCCTTCTCGGCTATCGGCGCCGGACGCAAGGAGTTCCCCCTCGGCACGCAGGCGGTGTCGATGGGCGGACACGCCCGCGTCGGCCTCGAAGACAACCTCTTTCTCGAACGCGGGCGCCTCGCGGAGAGCAACGCCGAACTCGTCGAGAAGATGGTGCGCTTGACGCGCGAAGTCGCTGGCAGGGAGATAGCCACGCCCGACGAAGTCCGTGAGTTCCTCGGCCTGAAGGGGCAGTCGGAAACGGCAGTCTGACCCGCTGGCCGCCCGGACCGAGGCGGTACAAAACCCTTTAGTGCAGTCTGCGGGTACGCGAGTGCATGCTTTGGGAGAACACCGAGCACTCGGCCAGCGAGGCGACGTTGCAGTACACGATGGAGCCAAAGGAGTTCGAGAACCGGTTTCTCCCGTACGACGTGCTGACGAACCTCGCCCACGTCACGATGCTCAACCGGCAGGGGTTCGTGACCGACACCGAACTCGACGAACTTCGCGCGGCCCTGACCGACCTCTATCACGAGGCCGACGAGGTGGAGGGTGAGGACGTTCACACGTTCGTCGAGGAACGCGTCACCCAGCGAACGGAGGCGGGCAAGAAGATGCACCTCGCCCGCTCTCGCAACGACCAGATTTTCGTCGACACGCGCCTGTTCATGAAAGACGCGACCATCGACCTGGCGCACCGACTGCTGGACTTTATCGACGCGCTCAGCACCTTCGCCGAGGAGAAGAACATGCTCATCCCCGGCTACACCCACCAGCAACAGGCGATGCCGTCTTCGACGGGGTTGTGGGCGTCGAGCTACGTCGACGCGCTCATCGACGACCTGAAATCACTCCGCGCGACCTATCGGATAATCGACAGCAACCCGCTGGGCGCCGCGGCGTCGTACGGCACCAGTCTCGACATCGACCGCGACCTGACGACCGACCTCCTCGGCTTCTCGCAGAAACAGCATAACCCCATCTACTGTTCGAACCGCGGGAAACAGGAACTGCAACTGTTGCAGGCGCTCGATTTGGTGATGCTCGACGTGCAGAAACTGGCCGAGGACGTCATCAACTTCTCCGAGGACCAGCAGTTCTTCGAACTCGCCGACGACTACACGACGGGCAGTTCCATCATGCCCCAGAAGCGCAACCCCGACATCCTCGAACTCGCGCGGGCGAAAGCCGAGGAGGTGTCGGCCGGCAAGGAGGCCATCCGCCGAATCATCGGCAAACTCCCGAGCGGCTACAACCGCGATAGCCAGCAGACGAAGGGCCACCTCATCGAGGGTATCGACACCGTTCGGGCGACGCTCGACATCCTCACACCACTCGTCGAGAGCCTCGAACTCTCCGACGACTTCGAAATCGACGACGGCATCTTCGCCGCCTACACCGCCAACCAGAAAGTCAAAGGAGGGATGGCCTTCCGAGACGCCTACCACGAGGTCAAGCAGAGTCAGGAGTACGAGACACACTCCGAGGTAGCGGAACCCGTCAACCAGCCAATCGGCGACCTGCGCTCGTTCTGGGCGGACGAACGCGAGCAGTTCGACGCGATGTCCGCGAATCTGCTTGCCGAGTAGCGCTTACAGCGTGCGTTCGTCGTCGCCGCCTTCGTTCCGCATTGCTGGGTCTTGCTGGTCCTCAACGACCTGCGTGAACAGGTCTTCGTCCGCGACCTGACTCGTCGACTCCTCGGTCGTGTAGGCCGACACGCCGAGCGACAGGAGTTCCTCGACGGCCTGGTCGCGGTTGATGAACTCGCCTTCCTCGATGAGCTGTCGAATCTCGATGTCCACGTCGTCCGGGAGCGAAACTTCGGCGGTTGGCATATCCGGCACTCAAACGCCCCACGTATTAAAAACCCGGTTCGGGCGGTGTCGCCGACGCGTCTCACACGACCCCGAACACGTTCGCCGCGAGACTCAGGGCGACCGGTCCTTTATATTCAGATATGGCCGCTGTTCCCAGCGACGTGGACACGTCCAGCCAGCCGCCGCTCGCAATCCCGCTCAGACACTTCGTCGTCGCGCTGGGGTTCCTGCTCGCCGGCGCGGCCCTCGGCGTCGTCGACACCCTCTGGTCCGTCCCCGGGTTCGCGCGCCTCGCCCACCTCCACCTACTGCTCGTGGGCTTCGTCTGCCTCACCATCGCGGGCGCGATGACGCAGTTCGTCCCCGTCTGGTCGGGGACGGCGCTCCACTCCCGGCGGCTCGCGAGCGCCCAGCTGTGGCTCCTCACCGGCGGACTGCTCGGCTTCGTCGCCGCCCTCCTGACCGGCCGACTCGTGGCGCTCCCCGTCTTCGGGGGCCTCGTCCTCGCCGGCTTCTGGGTGCTCGCCTACAACGTGGGGCGGACGCTCGCCGCCAGCCGTCCGCTCGACGTGACCGAACGCCACTTCGCCGTCGCGCTTGCCTTCTTCGTCGCGCTGACGACGCTCGGCCTCGGCTTGGCCGTCGACCTCGTGGTGCCGTTTCTCGCCCCCGCAGTGCCCCGCGGTGCCGTCGTCAGCGCCCACGCCACCCTCGCTCTCTTCGGCGCCGTCCTCACCACCGTCTTCGGCGCGCTCTACCAACTCGTCACCATGTTCGGCCAGACCGACCTCGACGACACCGACCGGGCGCTCCAGCGTGCAGAGATGGTGGTCTATCCGATTGGTGTCGTCGCACTCGCGGCCGGTCGACTCCTCGGCGCCGCGTCACTCGCCCGCCTCGGCGCTGCGCTCCTCCTCGCGGGCGTCCTCGCCGTCGTCGTCGTCCTCGGGCGTCGACTCCGCGACGCCCGCGTCGAGTGGACGCCGATGCTGACTCGCTACGGGCTTCTCGTGCCCGTGCTGGCGCTCTGGACGCTCCTGACGATTCCGGCGTGGCTCCGTGCCCCCCTCGCCGGCGACGCGACGTTCGGAGCGCCGGGCACGGCCCACCTCCTCGCGATGGTCTTCGTCCTCGTCCTCGTCGGGACGCTGTACCACATCGTCCCCTTCCTCGTCTGGGTCCACCGGTACAGCGACCGACTGGGATTCGAGGACGTGCCCATGATAGACGACCTGTACGACGACCGCCTCGAAACGGCGGACCTCGTACTCGTCGCTGGCGGGGGTGCGCTCCTCGTCGCCGGCGAGTGGGCCAGTCAGGCTGCGGTTCGGACGCTCGGCGGCGGCGCCCTCGCGTTCGGCCTCGCGGTGTTCACTCTGAACGTCGCGCTGGTCGTGTGGCGACACGCGCCCGGGTCGCTCCGCCGCGCGGCGACGGGCGGCGTCGACGCCGACCAGTCTTAGAAGGGACTCGACGCGTCCGCCGACTCGCCCTCGTCCGGAATCTCGCCCGTCTCCTGATACGTCGACTCCAAGTCCGTGAGGCGGGCGTTGATGCGCGTGCTCGCGCCGTGCATGGGCGCGACGCGGACGCGAACGAGGTCGAATTCGTGGGTCGCGTCGTCGGCGTTCCACGCGCGGAACGACGCCGTCGCCAGCGTGTCGCTCTGCGGGCAGAACTCCGTCGTCGGCGTGAACTCCGCGCGGAGGACGTTCGAGTCGTCCGCGTCGACGGCGTAGCGGTACCCCGCGTTCGGATGCCGCGCGTCGAGGTTCAGGCGCGCGAGGTTGTAGCCGAAGGTCACGTCGTAGACGGTGCGCTCCTCGAACAGCTGTCGCGTGAGTCGGTGGAACGCGGTGTGGTCGCGACCCTCCAACACGTCGTGCCCGTCGAGGAACGGGCCTGGTTCGGGAACGTGTTCGGGGACGAAGGCGTCGTAGTCGTCGAACCCGTCGTCGTCGTTTGAACCGGGGCGCGGGATGAGTGACATGGCTGTAGGTACAGCTCGGGACGCCCTACTCTCTCTCCCGAATATGTTCCGGGTCGAACAGTCGCGCGACCGCAGGGTCGTCGTCGGCCGCCGCTCGCGCCGGGTCGAGGACGCCGGCGGCGATTCGATGCGCCATGCAGGCGACGGTCCGGCGCTGGGCCGGCGTCAGTCCGTCGAGCGCCGTCAGCGCCGTCGCCAGTTCTCGCTCCGCGACGGCGACGCCACTCCGACGGAGGCGGGCGGGAAAGTCGTCCGCCGTGGGACTATCGCCGCGTTCGGCACAGCGTTGCGACGGCATGGCTCAGTCGCCCGAGACCGGCGTTCTGCCGTCCGGGAGCGGTCCGTCGTACTCTTCGGGGACGTATGCACAGAGTGGGTCGCTCGCCAGCGGGTCGCCCGTCGTGGCGTACGCGCGCGACCGACTCCCGCCGCAGACGCCGCGATACTCGCACGCGCCACACTTCCCGCGGAGCGCGTCGGGGTCGCGGAGGCTGGTGAACAGGTCCGCGTCGCGATACGTCTCGACCAGCCCCTGTTCGCGGACGTTCCCCGCCGACTCCGGGAGGAAGCCGGAGGGATACACGTCGCCGACGTGGCTGACGAACGCGAAGCCGTCGCCGGCCGTGATTCCCGTCCGGCGACCGATGGCGTCGGCGGCGGCGTCGGCGCCGTCTCCCTGTCGCTCTTGGAGCGCGACCCGCCGGTAGTGGGGCGCTTCCGTGGTCTTGACCCCGAAGGAGGCGTCGTCTTCGACCGCCGCCAGCCACGCCATCACGTCTTCGGCGCGGTCCGGGTCGATGGAGTCGAGGACGGCCCCGCGGCCGACGGGCACGAGGAAGAACACCGACCAGAGCACCGCACCGAGGTCGGAGACCAACTCGCGAATCGCCGGGAGGTCGTCGACCGTCTGGGCGCAGACGGTCGTGTTTATCTGGAGGGGGAGGCCGGCGTCGTGGGCCGCACGCGCCGCGCGGAGCGTCGAATCGAAACTTCCGGGCTCGCCGCGGAACTCGTCGTGCGTGGCGCGCGAGCCACCGTCGATGCTCAGCGCGAGGCGACGTGCCCCCGCGTCGGCGAGCGCCGAGACGCGGTCGGGCGTCAGCGACGCCGTTCCGCTCGGCGTCAGCGTCATCAGGAGGCCGCGGTCCGCCCCGTACTCGACGAGTTCGACGGTGTCGTCGCGGACGAGTGGGTCGCCGCCCGAGAGGACGACCAGTTGGTTCTCGCCGAACGCTCGCGCCTCGTCGAGGAGCGCCTTCCCCTCCTCGGTCGTGAGTTCGTCGGGGTGGCGGTCCGGTTGGGCGTCGGCCCGGCAGTGCTTGCACGTCAGCTCACACGCTCGCGTCAGTTCCCACACGAGCACGAACGGCCGTCGGTCCGTGTCGACGTTGGCGTGCATGGTCAGACGTGAACGCGAGTGACGTATCCGCCACACCCACACTGGTCGACGTACTCGAGGGTCACGTCCTCGAACCGCTCTCGGAGCGTCGGATAGAGGTACGCCTCCGGGTGACCGTGGTCGGCGTGCGTGACGAGATTGACGTGGTTGCCCGGGGCCGTCTGTTCGACGGCCTCGATTGCCTGCTCCATCAACAGGTCGCGACTGGCGGCGTGTTCGGGACCTTCGAGGTTCGCCGACCACGACGTGTCGTGGACGGTGCTATCGGATTGGCTCATAGAGAGTGATTGTAGTCGCTCGCCCCCAAATCGTCCCCCGAACACGTTCGTTTCAGTTGGGTGTCAGAACGTCAGTCCGCCGCCGATTCGAGGTAGTCGAACTGCGCTTCGAGCTCTTTGCGGCGCTGGCGGCGGATGACCGTCGAATCGAGCAGGTCGCCGACGAGCGCCACGTCGAGGGCGAAGTCCGTCGTCGCCTCGACGGTGGTTCCGGCCTCGCCCGCGTCGGAGAGCCGATAGACGGTGCGCATCGACTCGAAGATGCCGTCGCGCTGTTCGTACGCGAGGACGGCGTCCTGAACGTCGACGCGTTCGAGCGTCAGTTCGATGGTCGCGATGCCCACCCGGTTTTCGAGGTCGATGCGGTCGCCCTCCACGGTCACGTCGTCGAAACCCGCGGCGAGCATGAACGTCTCTACGTCCTCCATCGCCGACTGTACGACCTCTCTCGGTGCGGCAATCGTCCGCGAGACGGTGACTGATTCCATAGCGGGAGTCCTGTCGCCACTACCAAGAACCTCGTCCCGGACGAAACTCCGGGCGAACGTGTTCGGGGCAACCCCCTCGGTGCGCCCCGTTCAACGAGTATGTATGTCAGGCGTCGATACCCTCTTGGCCGAGACGGACGCCCCGGCGACCGACTCCCGCGAGGTGCTCGACGTGCGGGAACTGCCGCCGCCGGAGCCGCTGAAACAGACGCTCGAAACCGCCGCGGACCTCGACGACGGCGTCATCGTGCAGGTAAATGACCGCGTTCCACAGCACCTGTTCCCCCGCCTCGACGACCGGGGGTTCGCGTACGAGACGGTCGAACGAGACGACCGGGTCGTGACGGCAATCTGGCGCGCCTGAGTCGCGCCGGACCCGTGGATTTTTATCGGCCCGCCGCCACCTCCCGTCCAATGAAGGAATCCCTAATGGAAATCCTCTGTGACCCGCTCGACAAGAGCGACCTCGAACTCGAAGTCGAGGAGCGAGACGGCGAGGAAATCGTCGAAGGCCGCCTCATCGGAACCACCACGGGCGAGGTGTACCCCATCGAGGACGGCATCCCGAACCTCCTGCCGCCGGACATGCGCGACGAAGAATGACGCGGGACGCGCCGTCGACCCGGCGTTCGGCCTGAAGTTTTTTCGTCCCTCGGTGTGACTCCCGTGTGTGACTCCGGTCTTGCTCGTCGAGTTAAACCGTGGAGCGCTTCACACTGTGGAGGCGCCTGCCGAGTTCACCATCGACCGGTCGTTCTCCCTCGAACTCCGCAACCACGGTGAAGCCGTCCACGCTCACGTCCACGCCGACGACGCCCTCTCGGCCGTGGCACGCGTCGACTCCGACGGCAATATCTTCGTCGAGCAAGGCGCGACGCATTCGGTCCCCATCGGCGTCGAATCCGTCGACTCGCCCGTGACGGGGACGCTCCAAATCGCCACCGGCTACGGCTCCGAGACGGTCGAAATCGAGGTGACGGTCGAACCCGAGACGGACGACCAGTCGGTCGACGTCGACGAGACGCTCTCGACGCCCCAGACCGAGGACACCGGCCCGTCGAAACCACCGCTCACCGACCGCCTCGCGGGCGTCCTCCCCAGTCGGCGGACGCTGCCCGTGCTCGGTCTCGGCCTGCTCGCAATCGCCGTCGCCATCAGCGTCGCCAACGCCGTTCAGACCCCGGCGGTCCTCATCGGTGCCGGCGTCGTCGTGGGCGCCGTCCTCGTCGCGCTCGTCGCCTTACTGCGGTAACTGCGCTGTCTCACACCCGCAAATCGAGTAGCGGCTCGTAACTATCGGGCAGTTGGGCCGCGGCCCGCTCTCGCTCGCGTTCGGGCACGGATTCCGCGAGCGCGTCGCCAACGGCCGACACGTACTCGCGGGCGCGCCCCTCGGACGCGCCGGTTCTGTCGGCGACTCGGTCGACAAACCCGTCGGCGCCGAACGTCCCCGCGTCGTTGGTCGCTCGTCGGGAGAGCCACGCCGAGGCGTCGCCACGTAGGTAGGGCGCCACGTCCGTGGCTTCCCCCTCCGCGAGTCGATAGCCGAGCACCGTCAGCGTCGCGCGAGCGGCGGACTCCGCGATGTCGCGTTCGAACGCGCCGGCGTCGGCGACGATATCGACGAACGTCGCCCCCGGTTCGACCGACGCGGGGTCGAACAGCGACCCGTACGCCGGCGGGAGTTGCGCGCGGAGGTCGGCGAACGCCTCGGGCCCGATGACGGTGCGCAGGCCCGCAAGCGCCACTCGAATCTTCGGGCGCGGGCTGTCCACCTCGGCGTCCGAGCGCACCCGGTCGACGAACTCGTCGATGCTCGGCGGCGTCGGGTCGGTGCTGTCCATCTCGCGGACGGCCGACGCGTAGCGGTCGCCGAGCCACGACGCCACCTCGCGGCGCTCGTCCTGTGTGAGACACGCCGCGAGCGCACGAAGCGTCGCGTCGATAGTCCGCTGCGCTTCGGCTTCGGACTCGAACACGCTCGCCCGCCGAACGACGCTGGTGAGACCCGGGTCGGACATACCGAGCTACCAATTGGCAAGGACGGTGTTAAAATGAGGGTCTAGCCACGCTATCGAGAGGATTCGAGGCGTCAGCGCCCGAATCGCCTCACTCCTCGGCGAGGTGGCCGGGAACCCACTCGCCCGCGAACTCCTCGTGGCGGTAGGGCTTCGCGCTCTCGCCGGAGTAGGTGGCGACGAGCTGGCCGTCGCCCTCCAGGTAGTACTTGTAGGTGGTGAGGCCTTCGAGGCCGACGGGGCCGCGGGCGTGAATCTTGCCCGTGCTGATGCCGACTTCGGCGCCGAGGCCGTAGCGGTAGCCGTCGGCGAAGCGCGTCGAGGCGTTGTGGAAGACGCTCGCCGCGTCGATGCTTCGCATGAACGTGCTCGCGCGGTCGGAATCTTCGGTCAGGATGGACTCGGTGTGTTTCGAGCCGTGGGTGTTGATGTGGTCGATAGCGGTAGCGAGCGAGTCGACCACCTTGATCGAGAGTTCGAGGTCGCCGTACTCCGTGTCCCAGTCGTCGTCGGTCGCGGGGTCGAGGTCCACGATTTGGCGGGTGGCGCCGTCGCCGCGCAGGGTGACGTCGGCCTCGCGGTAGCGCTCCACTATCTCGGGGAGGAAGTCTTCGGCGACGGCCTCGTGGACCAGCAAGGTCTCCACGGCGTTGCAGACGGCGGGATACTGCACCTTCGCGTCGAAGGCGACGTCCTCGGCCATCGAGAGGTCGGCTTCGCGGTCGACGAAGACGTGACAGATACCCTCCGTGTGCCCGAGAACGGGAATCTGGGTGTTGTCCTGGATGTAGCTGACGAACTCGGAACTCCCGCGGGGCATCAGGAGGTCGATGGCGTCGTCCATGTCGAGCATGGTGTTGACGTCCTCGCGGGCCTCGATGAGTTGCGCCCAGCCCTCGGGCACGTCGAGGTCCGCCGTCGCGTCGCGGATGATTTCGTAGAGGACGCGATTCGAGTGGCTGGCCTCGCTGCCGCCCTTGAGAATCACCGCGTTGCCCGACTTGAGGCTCAGGGCGGCGATTTGGACCAGCGCGTCGGGGCGGGACTCGAAGACGGTGCCGATGACGCCGATGGGGACGCCCACCTTGTAGAGTTCGAGGTCCTCGTCCAGACGGCGGGCCGAGAGCGTCCGCCCGAGGGGGTCGTCCTGTTCGGCGACGCTCCGGACCATCTCCGCGATGCTCTCGAGTTTCGACGGCGAGAGTTCGAGGCGGTCGACGAGTGCGCGACTGTACTCGCCGGCTTCGAGCATCTCCTCGCCCTCGGCGACGTCTTTCTCGTTGGCCTCGAGGATACGCGCCTCCGCGTCCTCGATGGCGTCCGCGATGTCGTGTAAGGCGGCGCTTCGCACCTCGTCGTCGGCTTTCGCCAACTCCAGCGCCGCGGTCTGTGCCTCCGCGACCTTCTCCTCTGTGGCTCGTTCAGTCATCGATGACACCGTTCACGGGAATGAATATCGTCCCCACGGATTTGCCAGTAGCGATTCGTTCCAGCACGTCCGGCTCCGACGACCCGGCGATGATGGCCGGGATGCCGTGCTCGCTGGCGTCGCGAGCGCCCTGCACCTTCGTCTCGATACCGCCGAAGCCGACGCCCTCGCTCGACGCGCCGGCGATGAGTTCCTGCACGTGGCCGTAGTTGCGCCCGATGGCCTCGATGCGCTCCGCGTCCGGGTCGCGTTTCGGGTTGCCGGTGTAGATGGCGTCCACGTCGGTGAGCGTCACCAGCAAGTCGACGTCGACGCCGACAGCGACCGACGCCGACAGCATGTCGTTGTCGCCGATGCGAATCTCCTCGGTCGCCACCGCGTCGTTCTCGTTGATGATGGGGACGACGCCCCAGTCCAGTAGGGTCTCGATGGTGTTGCGGAAGTTGGTGAACCGTTCGGGGTTGCCGAGGTCGTGGTCGGTCAGCAGAATCTGGGAGACGGTGCGCCCGTAGCGCTCGAAACTCTCCGTGTAGCGTCGCATCAGGTGGCTCTGACCCACCGTCGACAGCGCCTGCGACTCCTCGACGGTCTCTTGGGGGTAGCCCACCCGCCCTTTCCCGGCGCCGATGGCGCCCGAGGAGACGAGGATGACCTCCTTCCCGCGCGAGAGGAGGTCCTCGATGTCGTCGACGAGTTTGTCGAGTTTCTCGTCGTCGAGGTTGGACTCGTCGTCGGTAAGGGAGTTGGTGCCGGCCTTCACGACGACGCGTTCGGCGTCCGCGGCGAGTTGGCGGGTCCGCTCTATCTCCGCCTGGGTCACCGCCTCCTCTTCACTCATCGTCGAAGTCTCCGGCGAGTTCCCGCGAGCGCTCTGCCGCGGCGCCCAGCGTCTCGCCCACGACCGATTCCACGTCGCTGTCCCACAGGACCTCCATCCCCTCGATGGTCGTGCCGCCCTCGGAGCAGACGGCGTCGATGAGTTCCGCCACGTCCTCGTCGGCCCGAAGCACCGTCTCGGCGGCCCCCTTGAACGTCTGGGCCGCGAGCGTCTCGGCGGCATCAGGGTCCAAGCCCTCCGCGACGGCGGCGTTCTGCATCGACTGGATGAAGTAGTAGACGAAGGCGGGACCGCTCCCGTTGAGCGCCGTCGCCACGTCCATCTGGTCCTCGTCGACGACGACGTACTCGCCCAAGTCGTCGAGGAGGCCGGCGACGGCGTCGTCCGGGTCGTCCCACGCGACGGCGGCGGCCATGTTGCCCGTCTCCGCCGCCATATTCGGCATGACGCGAACCACCGTCGCGTCCGTGTGTCGCTGGAGGAACGACCGGGGGACGCCCGCCGCGACGGAGACCAGCGTCGTCGACGCCGGCAGGTCCAGGTCGTCGAGCACCGACTCGATGGAGTTGGGCTTGACGGCGACGATTACCACGTCGGCAGTCGCCGCCTCCGCGACGTCCGTCGTCGTCTGCGCACAGTACGGGTCGAGTGCCTCCAGAGTGTCGTGGTTCCGGTCACACGCCGTCACCCGGTGGGTGTCGACCCGCGAGAGGCCCTTGACGAGGGCGCTCCCCATGTGGCCGCATCCGATAACGCTGACGTCAGTCATTCGTAGGTCATGTAGGCGCCGACCCGGATAAACAGACTTTGATTCCGACCGTGGGCGGGCCGAGAAGCGTCGGCGGGGGTCGACGGGGGGGATTGTCGCCCGCCGCGTTTCGGGACAGTGGTTCGACTCTCATAACTGTACGCTGAATCACACTTCTGTAATCACCCCGACAGGTCGAGAGTCGGCGCGTTTATCCGCCGACCGGTCGCAGTCGGCGGATATGTCCATCGCCGAAGCGACGCGCGAGGCCGTCCGCGAGCGACCCTTCCTGCTCGACGCGCTTCGAGCGGGCGTCGTCAACTTCCGGGCCGCCGCCACGACGCTCGATATCGAAGCCCCGAACGGCGACCCGTCCGACGACGCCGTCGCCGCCGCGCTCCGCCGCTTCGCCGACGACCTGCCGGCGCGCACGACGACCGACCGCGACGCTCGCGTCACCGTCGAACGCGGCGTCGGTTTCGACGGCGACGGCGACGCCCTCCTCGCCGTCGGCGAGTCCGAGGTGTACGCCGACAGCGGGTCACAGACGGCGTTGCTCGCCGTCGGCGACGTGGACGGGCGGGCGCTGGCGACCGTCTTGGCCCGTCTCGACGCCTCGGACATCGACGTCACGGCCGCGGGCGTCGCGGGCGACCATCTGCTCGTCGTGGTGGGCGGGCGGACGGGCGGGCAGGCGCTCCGCGTCGTCGAGGCGGCGCTTGACGCCGTGCCCGACTCGGCGTGACCGCGTTTCTTCAGATATTAATGCCTCGGCGCGGAACGCCTCTCGCATGACGCTGTCCGTGACCAACACGCTGACGGGCGACCGCGAGGAGTTCGAACCAGGGGACGAGGAAGTCCTGCTGTACGTCTGTGGGTTGACGGTCTCGGACGACGCACACCTCGGTCACGCCCGCGTGTGGACCCACGCCGACGTGATGCACCGTTGGCTCGACCACTGCGGGTACGACGTGCGCCACGTCGAGAACTTCACCGACGTGAACGAGAAAATCGTCGCCCGCGTGGGCGAAGACGACCTTGGCGAGTCCGAACTCGACGTGGCGGAAGGGTTCGTCGGCTCCGTCCTCTCGGACATGCGCGGCCTGAACCTGAAGCGCGCGACGGTCTACCCCCGCGTCTCCGAGCACGTTCCGGAGATTATCGACCTCGTGCAGACGCTCATCGACCGCGGCTACGCCTACGAGGCCGGCGGCTCCGTCTACTTCGACGTGACCGAGTTCGAGGAGTACGGCAAGCTCTCCAACCAACAACTCGACGAGATGGAGGCCCAAGGCGACCCGAACGAGCGCTCGGAGAAGCGCAACCCCGCGGACTTCGCACTCTGGAAGGCTGGCGGCGTCGCGCCATCCGACGTGGCCGAACACCGCAAGGACGACCGACCGCTCGGCGACTCTCCGCCCAGCGGCGAGACGTGGGAGTCGCCGTGGGGCGAGGGGCGTCCCGGGTGGCACATCGAGTGCTCGGCGATGAGCACGACCCACCTTGACGACACCATCGACATCCACGTCGGCGGCCACGACTTGGTCTTCCCGCACCACGAGAACGAAATCGCCCAGAGCGAGGCGGCGACGGGCGAGCAGTTCGCCCGCTACTGGATCCACACGGGCCTGCTCGAGACCGCAGGCGAGAAGATGAGTTCCAGCCTCGGCAACTACTTCTACGTCGCCGACGCCCTCGCAGAGTTCGGGCCGAACGTCATCCGGACGTTCTACCTCTCGACCAACTACGGGTCGTCACAGACCTACAGCGCGGCGGCGATGACCGAAGCCGAAGAACGGTGGGAGCGCCTCGAACGCGCCTACGAGGCGGCGGTCGAGGCCTGCGACGGCGTCGACGCTCGAACGAAGATGGAGGCCGACGACCTGCGGTCGGCCGTCGAGCGAACGCGCGAGGAGTTCACCGCTGCGATGAACGACGACTTCGGGGTTCGGGAGGCGACGGCGGCGTTGCTCGAACTCGCGACGGCGGTCAACCGCCACGTCGACGAGGGCGACACCTACGACTACGTGGGCCTCCGACGCGCCATCGAGACGTTCGAGGCGTTCGGCGAGGGCGTCTTCGGCCTCCAGTTCGGCGACGACGATGCGGGCGAGGCCCATCTCGCGGACGACTTGGTCGAACTCGTCCTCGATGTGCGCGAGGCCGAACGAGACGCGGGCAACTACGAACGGGCCGACGAGCTGCGCGACGACTTGGAAGCGCTGGGTATCGAAGTCGAGGACAGCGACGACGGGCCGACCTACCGGTACTGACACCGCTCGACGACTTTTGTATCAGGCGGGACGTTGCCGAAGTTCGTCGTCGTGGCGAATGACTACGTCGTGAACAGTTCTGTCTCCTCGGGCACGGCAAAGAGCCCCATCCGAACGCCGGCGTCGAGCCAGCCGTACCCGTACGAGAAGGAGGCGAGGGCGTTCACCGGGTCGTCGGCGTCGCGGAAGTGACGGCCGTCGTCGAGATACGACACCGCCATCTCTCGACACTCCGCGGCGGCGACGCCGAGAGGGGTGTCGTCGGGCGGCCGGACCTCCGCCTCGTCGAGGGCGTCGGCGAGCATTCGCTCGTAGCGGTCCGTCTTCTCGATGAGGTCGGCGGGCATACGCCGTGGTGGGGTCGCCGACGGCAAGAAGATGTGGGAGCCGACTCCCCGCCGTCGATACTCGCGTAGTCGATTTCTCCGGACGGTCGAACCGACGAAGCGTACTGTCGATATCGCCTACGTTAATTGTCGATAGTCAGGTCGGGAAAATAATAAGCTAGCCGTCCAAGAGTGTACTGTAGAAGGGATTCTGGAATAGCCATGCCAGGAACATACGATCTAGTCATCGTCGGTGGCGGGATTAGCGGTGCATCGCTCCTGTACACGACCGCGAAGTTCACCGATATCGACTCGATAGCGCTCATCGAGAAGGAATCGGAACTCGCGTCGATAAACTCGCATCACACGAACAACTCTCAGACGCTTCACTTCGGCGACATCGAGACCAACTACACCCTCGAGAAGGCTCGCGACGTGAAAGAGGGGGCAGAGTTGCTCGCGGGGTATCTGGAGGGCCACGACTCCGACCGCGAGATGCACGCCAAGCGAAGCAAGATGGTTCTGGGCGTCGGCGAGGAGGAAGTCGCCGAGCTCGAAAAGCGGTACGACGAGGAGGGGTTCGGCGACCTCTTTCCGAAGCTTCGACCCATCGAGCGGGACGAAATCGCCGATATCGAGCCGAAGGTCGTCGACGGGCGAGACCCGGATACGGAACTGCTCGCGCTCCAGACGCCGGACGGCTACGTCGTCGACTACGGCGAGACGACGAGGTCCTTTGTCTCGGAGGCGGCCGAAGAACCGGACGTGGACGTCTACACCGGGACGGCAGTCACCGACATCACGCCGACCGTCGACGGCTTCACGCTGGAGACGACCGACGGCCGGTTCGACTGTGACGCGACTGTCGTCGCCGCCGGGTGTCACAGCCTCCAGATGGCGAAAGAGCTCGGCTACGGAGAGGAGAAGGTGTTGCTCCCCGTCGCGGGGAGTTTCTTCCTCGCAGACGACCTCCTGAACGGCAAGGTGTACACGCTCCAGATGAAGAAACTGCCGTTCGCCGCGGTCCACGGCGATGCGGACGTACACGACGCCAGCATCACGCGGTTCGGCCCGACGGCGAAGCTCGTGCCGACGCTCGAACGCGGGCGGCTCTCGACGACGAAGGACTTCCTCGACGTCTTCGGGCTGAACGTGGCGGCGTTCCACAGCTACGCCAACATTCTCTCCGACCGGGTGTTGCTGCCCTACGTCCTCCGGAACTTGCTGTACGACCTCCCGGAGGTCGGGCGACGGCAGTTCCTCCCGCACGTCCAGAAGGTCGTCCCGAGCGTCGACCTCGACGACATCGAGCGAGCGTCGGGGTACGGTGGTGTTCGACCGCAGATCGTCGACACCAACGAGAAGTCTCTCGACATGGGCGAGGCGAAAATCGTCGGCGACGACATCATCTTCAACATCACGCCCTCGCCGGGTGCCTCGACGTGCCTCAAGAACGCGATGCGGGACACGCGGACGCTCCTCGAGTTCCTCGACGGTGACTACGAGTTCGACGAGGAGGCGTTCCGAGCGGACACGATAGGCAACTTCCCGCGCGCGAGCGACGCGTCCCGTGCTGACGGTGAGGTTTCGGCGACGGACGATTGAGCGAGCGCTCGCGACGACGGTCGACGCGTACACCACAGTACTGAAGCGCCGGAATTACGACCGACAACGCAAGGTAAATGGGGGTGTCACCCCTATCGTCTGTATGAGCAAGAGCGACAGCGCCGAACACAGGCGCCTCATCATCGCTGGGAGCGGAATATCGGGACTTACGGCCGCCATCTACGCCGCGCGGTCGAACAACGACCCCCTGGTGTTCGAGGGCGACGAACCCGGCGGTCAGTTGACGCTGACGACCGACGTCGACAACTTCCCGGGATTCCCGGAGGGCATCAGCGGCCCCGAGCTGGTCACCAACATGAAAGACCAGGCCCGGAAGTTCGGCGCCGAGGTCGAGAACGGCGTCATCGACTCCGTCGACGTCGAGGACGGCGACGGCCCGGGGCGGACCTTCCACGTCACGCTCACCAACGGCGAGACGTACACGTCGGACGCGTTCATCGCCGCGTCGGGTGCCAGCGCACGCACCCTCGGCATCCCGGGCGAGGACGAACTCATGGGCTACGGCCTGTCGACGTGTGCCACCTGTGACGGCGCCTTCTTCCGCGACGAGAAAATCGTCGTCGTCGGGGGCGGCGACGCCGCCTGCGAGGAGGCCGTCTTCCTCACGAAGTTCGCCTCGACCGTCTATCTCGTCCACCGACGCGACGAGTTCCGCGCGGAGGACTACTGGATCGACCGCATGATGGAACACGTCGACGACGGCGACATCGAACTCAAGCTGAACACGGAAGTGACGGAGCTCCACGGCACGCAGGAGGAGGGCGTCGACCACGCGACGATGGTCCACCACCCCGAGGGCCACCCGACGGACAAGCTCGACGACCCCGAGACGGAGGAGTTCGACTTCGACGCCGGCGCGGTGTTCTACGCCATCGGCCACACGCCGAACACGGACTACCTCGAGGGCCTCGACGTCGAGATGGACGACGAGGGCTACCTCGAAACAGTGGGCGGCGACGCCGGCGGCCAGACGGCGACGGGCGTCCCCGGCCTGTTCGGCGCGGGCGACGTGGTCGACTTCCACTACCAGCAGGCCATCACCGCGGGCGGCATGGGCTGTAAGGCGGCGCTCGACGCAGACAGCTACCTCGAAGACTTGGAGCGTGAACGCGCCGCGGCAGACGCCGAGGCGCCCGCGGCCGCCGAGAGCGACGACTGAGACGGCCATTGTAAATCCTCATTGGTGCTTCGCCGCCCCGTCTCGGCGACCCACCGGAAACAGTTACAATACTCCGTCCGAGCCAACCGGTCACGGTCCGCATCCCACACGTCCTTATACCGGGCGGCCCGAGTGAGGGGCATGGTCGACACGGAGATGTACACCATCGAAGGACCGGACGGCGACACCGACGAACTCGAACTGCCGGAGGGCCTCGTCGACACACTCGCCGAACAGGGCGAGGAGCCGACGACAGTCGTCACCGAAATCGCGCTGCTCTCTTTCGTCCAGCGCTCGCACGCCATCGTCCACCACGCCGAGGGCGAGGTGCCCGGCGACCTGCAGGCGATCAACGAGAAGGCCGAGGAGCTGTTCGAGGAGCGCTTCGGCATGACCTTCGGCGAGGCGACGGGCCACGACCACTAAACGAATAGGAGCGGTACCATCGCCGCGACGCCGGCGGCGATGCCGCCGACGAGTTCGCGTTTTCCGCCCCCGGGCAGTCCCGACCCGATGCTGAGTGCCTCGGGGATGAACTCCGAGACGACGAGATAGATCATCGCCCCGGCGGCGAAGCCAAAGCCGGCCGGCAGGAACTCGCGGGCGAGGCGGACGAACAGGAACGCGACGACTGCGCCGATGGGCTGCGGGAGACTTGAGAACACCGCCCACCAGACCATCTTCCACTCCGAGACGCCGAGCGTGCGGAGCGGAATCGAGATGGCGACGCCCTCGGGCACGTTGTGAATCGAGATGGCGACGGTCATGAACACGGCGAGGAGGGGGACGGTCAGTCCGAAAATCGGAATCGCAGAGTCGACCGTCTGGAGGCCCAAGTCGGCGAAGGCGACGCCGACGGCGACACCCTCGGGAAAGCTGTGGACGGTCAACACTCCGAGGATGAGAAGGAGTTTGCGGAAGTCGGCCTCTGCGTACTGTCTCGGATTCACCTCGTAGCCCTCGATGATTTCGTGGGCGACGACGACGAGGACGACGCCCGCGACGAGGCCCGGCACGATTTCGAGCGGTGACTCGGCGGCCGCCAGTCCCTCGAAGACGAGGCCGAACACCGACGCCGACACCATGATGCCGGAGGCAAAGCCCCACAGCACCACGTTCCAGCGGTCACCCACGTCGTCGACGAGGAAGAACGGAATCGCCCCCAACCCCGTCGCGAGCGCCGTTATCAACCCCGCGACGAAGACGAACGCGACGTTCTCGAGCAACGCCATCGGCCGATTCGACGCCGCGAACGCGGTTAAGTATTATCATATTCCCGATATATTTGGTCGGCCTAAACCTCGACGCTTCGCTCAACACCGCCAGCCGCGGTCCGTCCGGTTGAGACGCTCTGCGCCGTCCTCGGTGACCAGCACCACGTCCTCGATGCGGACGCCGAAGCGGTCGGGCAGGTAGACGCCCGGTTCGACGCTGAAGGCCATCCCCGGTTCGAGCGTCGTGCCGTCGCCCGCGACGACCGACGGCGCCTCGTGGACGTCGAGGCCGACGCCGTGGCCCGTCCGGTGGACGAACGCCTCGCCGTAGCCCGCCGCGTCTATCACCTCGCGCGCCGCCCGGTCGACGGCGTCCGTCGTCACGCCGGGTTCGACGGCCGCCACGCCCGCCGCCTGTGCCTCTCGCACCACGTCGTGGACCGTCTCGAACTCGGGGTCGGGGTCGCCGTCGAAGACGACGGTCCGCGTCTGGTCGCTCACGTAGCCGTCGACGCGCGTCCCGAAGTCGAACACGACCGAGTCGCCGGCGCGAATCTCCCGGTCCCCGCTCGCGTGGTGCGGGTCGGCGCCGTTCGGCCCCGACGCGACGATGGTGTCGAAGGCCGTCTCCTCGCCGCCGTGGGCGTCCAGTCGCTCGGCGACGAACGCCGCGAGGTCGGCTTCCGTCTGCCCCACGGCCTCGTCGCCGAGGGCGCGCACGTCCCGCATCGCCGCGTCCGCCACTTCGGCGGCGGCCCGGAGTGCCTCCCGCTCCGTCTCGTCTTTTCGCATCCGAAGCGGGTCGAGTACGTCGCCCGCGAGGCCGAGGCTCGCCTCCGGGCATCGCTCCTGTAGGTCAAGGACGAACCGCGCCCACATCCGTTCGGAGACGAGGAGTCGCGACGGGTCGAGCGACGATAGCAGGGGGTCGAGTGCCGTCCCCGGGCCGTCGTCATCGTCCCACGTTCGCACGTCGTCGACCCACGTCGCCGCCCGAATCGGGCCGGCGTCGAGCGCCGGCACCACGAACGTCGGGTCGTCCTCCGCGGGCACGACGAGCAGTTGCAAGCGGTCGCTCTGTTCGCTCTCGACGTCCGCGAGATACTGGCAGTCTCGCCCGGGCGCACAGACCAAGGCGTCGGCGTCCGCCGCACGGAGGCGTTCCTGCGCGCGGCGCGTCCGCCGTTCGAACGGTGTCATGTCCGCTCCGTGCGCGCCCGCGGATAAAGTCCCGTCGCGTGTCTCTGGACGTGTTGTTCGACCACCGCTATTTTTGTCATATGGGTGTGACGTGGCGCGTATGCCCTCCTGGTATGCGTTCGCGGCCCTCAGTACGGCCCGCGATGCGACAGAAGACTTCCTTCGCCCCATCGACCGGGGGCGGTGGCTCCGTCTCGCCCTGATTGCCCTGTTCGTCGGCATCGGCGGCGGCCTCCCGACCGGCAGCGGTAACTTCAATCTCCCCTCCGGCGGCGGTGGTGGCGGAGGCGGGGGTGGCGCACCGCCGAACGTCGCGCCGTCGCTCCCCGAGTCGTCGGTGCTCGCCATCGTCGTTGCCCTCGTCGTCCTCGCCGTCGGGCTGATTCTCCTCTGGAACCTCGTGGGTGCTGTAATGGAGTTCGTCCTCGTCGCCGGCCTGCGTGACCGCGACCTGTCCATACGCGCGTCCTTTCGCGAGCACTTCCGCCCGGGCCTCCGTCTGTTCGGATTCCGCATCCTCGTCGGACTCGTGAGCCTGCTCTTGATAGCCATCCCTTTGATAGCGGTGTTCGGTCTCGGATTCAGCATCTCGGCGGCGCTGTTCGCCCTCGTCTTGCCGCTCATGGCGCTGTTCGCCATCGTCGGCCTCGTCAGTAGCGTCGCGCTGGGCCTGACGACCGACTTCGTCGTCCCGACGATGCTCACCGAAAATCGGGGCGTCCTCGACGGCTGGCGGCGCATCTGGCCGACGCTTCGCGCCGAGTGGAAGCAGGTCGGCCTCTACGTCGTCGCGAAGTTCGTCCTCGGCATCGCCGTGAGCCTCGCCGTCTCTATCGCCGTCCTCGTCGCGGCCATCGTGCTCGCCATCCCCTTCGCCATCGTCGGCGGCATCCTGTTTTTCGCCGCCTCCGCGGCGGGCGTCCACGCCGCTGGCTGGGTCATCGTCGCCGTGTTCATCGCCCTTTTCGTCGCCGCGCTCTTCGTCATCAGCCTCCTCGCGCAGGCGCCCGCACTCGCCTTCGTCCGCTACTACTCGCTGTCGGTGCTGGGGCTGCTTGACTCCGACCTCGACTTGGTGGGCGTCGACGACGACGGTGAGGACGGCGACGATGATGGCGGCGACGGCGAAAACGGAGACGACGACAGCGGCGGTGAGGACGGTGACAGCGAGAACGACGCTTCGGACGAGAGCCAGTCGATAGACGGCACCGCGACCGACGACGAGTCGCAGGAGACGCCGAGCTAGCGGTCCGGCTCTTGGAGTCGTTCGGTCGTCTCGATGAGTGGGTGGCGCGCGTAGTCGACCACGTCGATATCCGCGATGGAGTCGAGTCCCTCCTTCTCGGCAGTGCGTTGCATCCCGAGTTCGAGGTCGTTCGCCTCGTCGATGACGATGATGTAGGCGTCCATCTCGTCGATATCGAGGCGGCTCGCGGCCATGACGCGGTGGTGGCCGTCCGCGAGGAGGAGTTGGCCGCCGTTGTCGATGACGACGAGCGGTTCGGCCAAGCCGTGTTCGAGTTCGTAACTCCGGCCCTGTAACTCGTCGGCGTACACCCGCGACTGGGTGGGCGTCAGTTTCGAGAGGTCGACCTGTCGGCGCTCCTCTTCGACCTCGATGTCGTGGATGTCTTCGAGCGTGTGCATCAGCTTGTGGACCTTCTCGGGGGTTGCACGCTCGATTTGACTGCGGATGACGTCCGTGTTCGAGATTATGCCGACGAGCTTGCCCGCGTCGTCGACGACTGGGAGCTTCTGGATGCCCGACCGGAGGATGACCCGCGCGGCGTCGTTGATCTTCATGTCCGGATGCGCAACGACCGGGTCGTCGGACATCACGGTGAAGATACGCGCGCCGTCGTCGGCCTTCAGCAAGTCACGCGCGCTGATGAAGCCCTTGACCTGCCGGCCGTCGGTCACCGGGAACCCGGTGTGACCATCGCTCTCGACGATTCGACGCGCCACCTCGGCGACGGTGTCGTCCGGGGACACCGTCGCCACGTCGCGCGTCATGTAGTCTTCGACTATCGCGTTCGCGGCCATTGTCGAGTCCTACGACGCCAGCACTCAAAAGGGTGTTCGACTGTCGCTACTCCGATTCGGGCTCGGCCAACGGGAACTCGAACGCAATCGTGTCGGCGTCGGTGCCCTTGTTCGGGGAACTCGGCGGATCCTCCAGCACCTCGAACAGTCGACCTGCAATCACGTCGTCGACGACGTTCGCCAGCGACTCCGTCGACGCCTCTTCGACGGCGCCGAGGATGCCCAGCGGTATCTGTGCGCCCGCCATGTCGGCGTGGCCGCCGGCGCTTCCAATCGTTCCGAGGGCGTCGCGCAACGCCTCTCCGAGGTCGATATCTGTCCCCCGGGCTCGCCCGGAGACGTAGATGGTCTCGTCCATGAACCCGTGGACGACGGTGATGCTGACCCCCTCCATGTCGAGCAGTCGGTCGGCAGCCTGTGCGAGTGCGTCCCGGTCGGTGATCCGCCCGACTCCGCTCGTGAGGACGTCGCCCCGGACCTCTCGGTTGCGAATCGCCGCCGCCAGCGTCTCGAACACCTCCGGCCCCATGCTGGGCTCCTCGACACGGTCGAGCACCGACTCGTCGACGTGGGGGAGGACGAACGCCGCCGCCTCGAAGTCGGATTCGGAGACTTCTCGGGTGAAGTCCCGTGTGTCGACCCGGATACCGTAGAGGAGCGCCGTCGCCACCGTTCGGTCCGGCGTGAGGCCCAGCCGCTCCAGATGCGAGGCGAGGAGCGTGCTCGTCGCTCCCACGTCGCTCCGCAGGTCGACGTAGCGGGCCTCGACCGGGGCCCGCGGCGGATGGTGGTCGATGACCACGTCCACTTCGGTGTCCGGGTCGAGGCCGTCGTTGACGCCGGGCCGCGAGTGGTCGACGAGGGCGATGCCCGCGTACTCGTCGATGGCTTCCGGGTCCTCGATGTTCCGAAGGTCGAGTTCCAGCAGGTTCACCAGCGCACGGTTCTCCTGATGGGAGATATCGCCGAAGTAACACGCGTCGGCCTCGACACCGACCGTCTGTGCGATGTGCGCGAGCGCGAGCGCCGAGGCGATGGCGTCCGGGTCGGGGTTGTCGTGCATGACGACCGCGAGCCGGCCGTCGATGTCGCGGAGGACGTGCAGCAGTCGGTAGACGCGACTGGCACTCTCGCCGGTCGACAGGTCGAGGAGGTGCTCGGTCAGGAGTCGCTCCGTGTCGACGACGCGGTCGGCCACGTCGCCGAGGGCGCTCGGCGATTCGGACGCTGGCCCGCCGCTGCAGGCGACTATCAGGGCGTCCGGGAACGTCTCGCGGGCCTGCCGTGCCGCCGCGAGGTTCTCGGCCGCGTCGTCGCCGAGGACCAACACTACGTCGACGTCGTCGGGGTACGTGTCGGGGTCTGCGGGGTCGCCGCGTGTTACGTCCGCGACGCCCTCGATGCTCTCGATTCGACTCTCACTCGGGATGACGGCGTGGAGGTCTCCCCCCCACGTCGAGACGACGCCGGCGACGGTTTCGCCCGCGCGGCCACAGCCGAGCACGAGCCGCCTCACCATACCCGTCTCTTACGCCCGGCACTCAAAACCCTACCGTCACGGAGTGAGAAAAGGGGAGTCGCCTACGCGAACAGCGCCGTCGCGGCGCTCTGTGCTGTCTCGACGACCGGACCGAACGCCGGCAGGAGCAGGAGCGTGCCGACGGCGGCCGCGAGGACAGCCACGTAGATGCCCAGCGGCGTCGTGCCCAGGTCGAGCGAGTCTGCCGGGTCCTCTATCCACATCGCCTTCACGACGCGGGAGTAGTAGAACAGCGACAGCGCGCTGTTGATGGCGCCGACGGCGGCGAGCCACCAGAAGCCACCCTGAATCGCCGAGTAGAACAGGGCGTACTTCGAGAGGAAGCCACCGAACGGCGGCAGGCCGGCGAGCGAGAACATGAACACGGTCATCGCCACGCAGGCCATCGGCGCCTGCGTCGCGAGGCCCTGGTAGTCCTCGAACGTCCGACCGACCTCCCAGCGCTCGACCATCGCGATGAACAGGAAGGCGCCGGTGTTCATGAAGCCGTAGACGAACAGGTGGGCCATGCTCGCGCCCATCACGTCACCGTTCGGCCCGCCGCTCGACAGGGCCGCGAGGCCGATGAGCGCGTAGCCGGCGTGTCCCACGGAGGAGTACGCCAGCATCCGCTTGACGTTCTCCTGGGTCGCCGCCGCGAAGTTGCCGAGCGTCATCGTGACGACGGCGAGGACGGCAAAGAGCAGCGGCCAGTCGATGCCCATCGGCACGACCGATTCGATGGGGAAGGCCACCGCGAACACGCGGAAGGCGACGGCGAAGCCGGCCGCCTTCGACGCCGAGGAGAGGAAGGCGCTGATGGGAGCGGGTGCGCCCTCGTAGGCCTCCGGCGCCCAGAAGTGGAAGGGCACGGAGGCAGTCTTGTACGCGAAGCCGCCCGCAATCATCAGCACGCCCACGCCCGCGACGCCGACGAGGTCACCCGCCGAGCCGATGGAACTCGCCACTTCCGAGAGGAGGAGCGAGCCCGTGACGGCGTAGACGAGCGAGATACCGAACGCGAACACCGCCGAGGAGACGGCGCCGACGAGGAAGTATTTCAGCCCCGCCTCGACGCTCCCGCGGTTCTTCTTGAGGAAGGCCACGAGCGCGTACGAGGGGAGCGAGGCGAGTTCGAGGCTGACGAACACCGTCGCGAGCGACCCCGACGATGCCATGAGGCTCATCCCGGTCGCCGCGAGCATCACCAGCGCGTAGAACTCCGCCTGGTACGTCCGGTCGCGCAGGTAGTCGTAACTCGCTATCGACACCAGCGCGGCGACGCTGGCGAAGACGACGGTGAAGAAGAGGCTCAGCCCGTCGACGATGAGCGAGCCACCGTAGAGTTCGATGGCGCCGCCATCCTGACCGGTGCCCGCAAGCAGGAACCACCCAGCGACGGCAAGCGTCGCGACGCTTCCCAGCGCCGAGATACCCGCGAGCAGTCCCGGGCGGGTCGAGTCAGGGTCGATGCTGTCGACGAGCAACAGGACGAGCGCCGTCAGCCCGAGCAGGAGCGTCGGTGCGACGGCGGTCCAGGTCGGCAGTTGGATCTGTAGTGGTGTCACTAGAGCTCACCTCCGAATTCGAGGAGCGGCGCAACGGCGTCACGAATCATCCCGAAGAAGATGTCGGGCGCGACGCCGAGGGCGATGATAGTCACGAGGAGGATGGCCAGCGGCACCGTCTGGTGGAGTGCCGCCGGACCCACCTCGTAGTCGGTTTCGAGGCGGAACGCCCCGAAGAGCGTCCGCTGCATCGCGAAGAGCAGGTAGCCCGCGACGACGACGATACCGAACATCGCGGCCGCCGTGAACAGCGGCATCGCGCCGGTGACCGTCGACTCGAAGGCGCCCTTGAAGATGAAGAACTCGCCAGCGAAGCCGGCCATCAGGGGCAGGCCCATGTAGCCGAACGCGCCGGCGATGAGGATGCCCACCGTGACGGGCATCCGGTCGGCCATCCCGGACATGTCGCCCACCATGCGCGTGTGGGTCGTGTTGTAGATGACGCCGACCGACATGAACATCAGCCCCGAGATGAGGCCGTGGGCGATCATCTGGAAAGTGGCGCCACCGACGCCGTAGACGGTGTACGCTATCAGTCCGAGGATGACGTAGCCCATCGAGGAGACGGAGGAGTACGCGACGATGCGCTTGAGGTCCTGTTGGGCCAGTGCGAGCATCGCGCCGTAGATGACGCTGATCACGGCAATCAGCGCAATCGGCACCGCGAACTGCACGGCCGTCTGGGGCAGCATCGTGAAGTTGAACCGGAGCAGGGCGTACGTCCCCATCTTCAGGAGGACGCCCGCCAGCATCACCGACACCGGCGACGGCGCCTCCACGTGGGCGTCCGGCAGCCACGTGTGGAAGGGGACGATGGGCACCTTCACCGCGAAGCCGAGGAACATCGCGATAAAGGCGACCGAGCGAAGCGTCCCGGCGGAGATGCCGTGGAGGCCGCCGAGTTCACCCGCCCGGAGCGCCTGTGCGATGGCCGGCATGTCGAGCGTCGACACCGAATCGCCGAGCCCGAACACCAGCGCGATGAAGCCGATGAACATCGCGAGCGACGCGATGTTGGTGTAGACGAAGAACTTGATGGCGGCGTACTTCCGACGCGGGCCGCCCCAGACGCCGATGAGGAAGTACATCGGCAGGAGGACGGCCTCCCAGAAGACGAACCAGACGAAGAAGTCGAGCGCGGTGAACACGCCCAGCAGGTTCGCCTCCATGAACAGCATGAGGCCGTAGAACTGCGACTGGCGGTCGTCGATGGGCGTCCACGCGCTGACGATTGCCAGCGTCGTGAGCACCGTCGTCAACACGACCAGCGGCAGGGCGATGCCGTCGACGCCAACGTGCCAGTTGAGCGTGTAGCCGCCCAGTTCCAGCCACGGCACCATCGTCTCGAACGCTATCGAGCCGCCCGTGAGGGCGTTGCCCGACGCGTCGAAGCGACTCCACATGTAGAGGCTCCCCACGACGGGGAGCAGACTCAGCGCCGCCGCGAGCCGGCCGGCGACCCGGTCGGGCGCCAGCAACACGGCCATCGAGGCGGCGAACGTGACGGCTATCAGCGCTTCAATAATCATGCGAACCACCCCCCAACGAGTCCGAAGACGACGAGCAACGCCGTCAGCCCGAGGGAGAGGAGGACGGCGTAGTTAGTCACGACACCAGTCTGGATGCGTCGGATGCGACTGCCGGCGAACAGGCTCACGCTGGAGACGCCGTTGACGACGCCGTCGACGACGCCTTGGTCGAACGTGTCCGCCACGCGAGCGATTGGCAGGACGAGCGACTGGGCGATCCAGACCTGGTACTCGTCCTGGTAGTAGTTGTTGTACCACAGCGTCTTGACCGCGCCGAGCTTTTCGGTATGCTCGTCGGGGTCCGGGACGTTGTAGAGGACGTGTGCGGCGCCCGCGCCCGCGAGGGCGAGAGCGAGCGATACCGCGCCCGCGACGTAGGACGCCACATCGGCAGACGTGTAGTGGGCGTAGTCGTGGAGCAGTTCGCTGTAGTGTTCGGCGGTGAGCGCCGAAATCTCACCGTGGGCCAGCCAGTCGTGCAGGTATTCGAGGTGAATCCCCGTCAGGTCCTGGACCGGCACCATGTTGACGAAGCCAATCGTCGCGGCGAGAATCCCGAGGACGACCAGCGGCCCCTTCACGTTCCAGCGCACGCCGTGCGGGTCGCGGGCAGTCTCGCTTCGCGGTTCCCCGTGGAAGGTGAGGAACACCATCCGGAAGGTGTAGAAGCCGGTGAAGAAGACGGCCACCAGCCCCATCGCGTAGCCCGCAAGCAGGAGCGGCGAGCCACCGAGGCCGTGAACGAGCGCCTCGTAGAGCACCTCGTCTTTCGACCAGAAGCCCGCGAAGGGGACGATGCCCGCGAGCGCGAGCGACCCCGAGAGGAACGTGTAGTAGGTGACGGGCATCCGGTCTTTCAGGCCACCCATGTTCCACATGTTCTCGTCGTGGTGCATGGCGATGATGACCGAGCCAGCACCGAGGAAAAGCAGCGCCTTGAAGAAGGCGTGGGTCAGCAGGTGGAAGCTCGCGGCGACGTAGCCGCCGGCGCCGAGTCCCAGCATCATGTAGCCGTACTGCGAGATGGTGGAGTAGGCGAGCACCTGCTTGATTTCTTTCTTGACGACGCCCATCGTCGCGGCGAAGAGCGCGGTGAAGCCACCGACCAAGGCGATGATGCCGAGTGCGGTGGGCGACAGCGCGTAGAAACCGTACATCCGCGCGACGAGATAGACACCAGCGGCGACCATCGTCGCGGCGTGGATGAGTGCGGAGACGGGCGTCGGACCCTCCATCGCGTCGGGCAGCCACGTGTGCAGTGGGAACTGCGCGGACTTGCCGACGACGCCGCCGAGAATCAGGAGGCCGACGATAGTGAACCACGTCTCGGGGGCGAAGCCGAACGTCCGGACCGCCTCGGCGCTGCCGTGGAGTGCCTCCTCGGCGAGCACCGGGAACGCCCCTTCGCCCGCGAACTTCGCGGTGCCGAAGGTGGCGAAGACGGCGACGACGCCGACGAGGAAGAAGTAGTCACCGAAGCGGGTGACGAGGAACGCCTTCTTCGCGGCGCTCGGCGGGCCGTCCTGTCGGAACCAGAAGCCGATGAGGAGATACGAACAGAGCCCGACCAGCTCGAAGAACATGAACGCCATGAGCAGGTTGTCGGCGACGACGAACCCGAGCATGGAGGCGGTGAAGAGGCCAAGCCCGGCGTAGTAGCGCGGCAGGCCCGTCTCGCCCTCGTCGTTCATGTACCCGAGGCTAAAGACGTGAACCAGCATCGAGACCAGACAGACGATGAGCAGCATCATCGCCGCCAGCGGGTCGAGCAGGAGGCCGAAGGAGAGACTCGTCTCCCCGCCCGCGACCCACGTGTAGAGCGTCTCGTTGTAGACGTTGCCTTGGCTGACGGTCAGGAACACCCACGCCGAGACGGCGAGCGACCCCGCGGTGGCAGCGATGCCGCCGAACGCGCCGCCCTTGGGCAGGTACTTCCCGGCCGCCAGCGAGACGACGAACGAGAGGAACGGGAGGAGGACGATGACGGGTGCGAAGTCGAATGCGCCAGCCATCTTACCACCTCATCTCCGTTGCAGCGGTCACGTCCACGTCTTCGAAGTTGCGATACAGGACGAGGATGATGCCGATACCGACCGCGACTTCCGCGGCGGCGAGCGCCATCGTGAACAGACTGAACGTCTGCCCCGTCACGTTGCCCCAGTACGCCGAGAAGGCGACGAGGTTGATATTGGCTGCGTTCAACATGAGCTCGACCGACATCAGGAACAGGAGTGCGTTCTTCCGGGTCAGGATGCCGAACAGGCCGATGCAGAACACCGCGGCGGCGAGCAGCAGGTACCACTGAACGGGCACCATCAGCGCTCACCTCCCTGTTCGGGTGCGTCCGAACTGTGCGGGTCGTCGCCCTCGCGGAGTCGGTCACGGACCTCCCGGCCGCCGTCGGCCAGGAGCGCGACCATATCGCCGCTCTCCTCGCGCCGGGCGAGCATCACCGCCGCCACCAGCGCGGCGACGAGGACTGCGTCGATGATTTCGAAGGCGACGAGGAAGCTCTCGCCGGGCACCGCGCCCATGTCGAGGTTGAACATCGCGTAGCCGATGCTCGCGGTAATTGGAGCGTCGGCCGCGAACCCCTGTGGGTCGCCGAACGAAGCCCGAAGGATGGCGGCCGCCATGACGACGAACAGCGCGACTGCCACGAGTCCGGGCAGCAGGTTCGCTCCGGTTCGGAGCTCGGGTTTCGTCGTCATGTCTCACGCACCTCCGTTGTTGATGCCGATGCCGAGGTCGATTTGGTGAGCATCACGGCGAACGTGATGAGGATGAGCACCCCGCCCACGTAGACGAGGATCTGCATGGCGGCGAGAAACTCCGCCTGTAACATCACGTAATGCACCGCGACGCTCATCAGGGCGCCACCTAGGAGGAGTGCGGAGTGCCACACGTCCTCGACGAGGACGACGCCCAGGCTGCAGCCCACCGTTACGAGGGCGAACAGCACGAACGCGATCGTTTCATACACCATTGCTTGAGTTTGTTTGAGGTATTCCTTTGAACGTTTCGAGACGGCGCAGTGCCGGCTCGCCTGTTACTGGTAGTCGATTTCGCCGTCGCCCTCGCCAATCCACGCGCTCCGGTCGGGATTGCGGGACTCCAAGGGGTCGATGCCCTTGTACCACGGGACGTTCTTCAGCTGCTCTTTGTTGTAGACGAAGTCGTCCTTGGTGTCGGCGGTGAACTCGAAGTTCTGCGTGAGGAGGATGGCGTCGACGGGACACACCTCCTCGCAGAGCCGGCAGTAGATGCACTGTCCGATGTGCAGGTTGTACTGCTCGCCGTTGCGCTTGTCGTCCTGCACGATCTGAATCGTGTCGTTCGGACAGACGTTTTCGCACTGTCGGCACCAGATACAGCGCTCCTGGCTGAACTTGTGGACGCCGCGGAACCGGGGACTGACCTCCGGGGCCACGTCCGGGTACTCGACGGTGAACGTCTTGCCGTCCAGTGCGTGCTTCATCGTCGTCGCCATGCCTTTGAGAATTCCAATCATTACGCGATCACTCCCACGAGGATTGCCGTGAGGACGAGGTTAGCGAAGGAGAGCACGAGCATCCCCTTCCAACCGATTTCTATCAACTGGTCGATGCGCACGCGCGGGACCGCGGAGCGGGCCCACTGCGTGAACAGGAAGAACGCCCACATCTTGATGACCATCCAGACGAACCCGGGCAGGACCGGTCCCGCCGGGCCGCCGAGGAAGAGGACGGCGATCAGCGCGCCGCCCAGGAAGATGTGGATGAACTCCCCGAGGTAGAACAGCACGAAGTAGACGCTGGAGTACTCGGTCTGGTACCCGGCGACGATTTCGGTCGGTGCCTCCGGGATGTCGAAGGGGTTCCGACCGATTTCGGCCAGGTTCGCTATCACGAACAGGACGAACGCGAACGGGTTGACGAACGCGTACCAGCCCGGAATGGCGATGCCGGCCACCGTCACGAGCGTCTCCGTCTGTGCAGCGACGATTTCGCTCGTCCGGAACGTGCCGGCGAAGATGATGACCGACGCTGCCGTGACGACGAGCGGAATCTCGTAAGCGAGGTTCTGCGCGATGGAGCGCAGCGACCCCAGCAGCGAGTACTTGTTGTTCGAGGCGTAGCCGGCCATCACGAGACCGAGCGACGCGATGGAGCCAGCCGCGAACGCGAACACGATGCCCGTCTCGGGGTCGGCCAACTGGAGGCCACTCCCGAGCGGAATGACCGCGAAGCCGAGCAGCGCCGAGAACGGCAGGATGATGGGTGCGATGTCCCACGCCGGCCGGTCGACGCCGTCGGGGATGATGAGCTCTTTCGAGAGCAGACGGACGGCGTCGGCGACGATGATGAGCAGGCCGAACGGCCCGATTCGGTTGACCGCGATGCGGTCCGTGAACGCCGCCGTAATCTTTCGTTTGGCCCACGGTCCGGCCACCGCCGTCATCGCCAGCATGATGTTGGCGATGAGGAAGGCGCCGATGAGTCCGCCCACCAGGTCACCGACGGTGCCGGAGAGTCCGAGCGCGCCGGAGATGGTTTCGGGGAGTGTCGTCACCGGTCCCGCCGCGCTGGCGTTCGCGGTGCCCGTCGGTGTCGCTGTCCCCGACTGCAGGACCACCGGTTCCATCAGCGATCCACCTCACCGAGGACGATGTCGAGGCTGCCGAGCGCCGCGACCAAGTCCGGGATGTACTCGCCGTTCGACATCTCGGGGAGCGTCTGGAGGTTGGAGAAACACGGGCTTCGAATCTTGAACCGCGCCGGTTTCTCCGTCCCGTCCGCTCGCACGTAGATGCCGAGTTCGCCTTTCGCCCCTTCGACGGCGCGGTAGACCTCCGTGTCGTCGTCCGGCCGGATGGTCCGCGGCACGTTCGACTGGATGTTGCGCTCGTCTTCCGGCCAATCTTCGAGCAGGTCGACACACTGCTCGATGATCTTCGCCGACTCCTCGACTTCGCGCAGGCGGACGAGCAGGCGGCTGTAGTTGTCACAGCCGTCCTCGACGCACACGTCCCAGTCGAGTTCGTCGTAGTAGCCGTAGGGGTCGTCACGGCGCAGGTCGTAGTCGATGCCCGACCCGCGAGCGACGGGGCCCGTCGCGCCGTAGCTCTTGGCGACTTCCGGCGGCAGGACGCCCGTGTCGACGGTCCGGGCCTGCAGAATCTCGTTCGCCGAGATGAGGTCGTGGTACTCCTCGAGGGCCTCCGGAAGGTCGTCGAGGAAGTCACGGACCATTTCGAAGAAGTCCTCGCGCGGTTCGGGCAGGTCCCAGACCACACCACCGAGTCGGAAGTAGTTGAACATCAGGCGCTGGCCGGTCAGCTCTTCGAGGATGTTCTGTGTCTTCTCGCGGTCCCGGACGGCGTACATGAAGATGGCGGTGAAGTCGCCGTACACGTCGAGCGCGAAGGTACCGACCGCGAGCATGTGCGCCGCGATGCGGCAGAGTTCGGCGCCCATCGTCCGGATGATCTGTGCGTACTCCGGCACCTCGATGTCCGCGAGGTCCTCCGCAACGCGGGCGTACGCCCACTCGTTGAGCAGGCCCGCCGAGATGTAGTCCCAGCGGTCCGGGTACGGCATGATCTGGTAGCGGTAGGTGCCCTGCTGACAGATCTGCTCCTCGCAGCGGTGGAGGTAGCCGATGTCGGACTCCACGTCGACCACCTGCTCGCCGTCGAGGACGGTCTTGAGGTGGAGGACGCCGTGAGTCGCCGGGTGGTGCGGGCCGATGTTCAGGAACATCGTGTCGCCCGCGTCGCTCTTGTGGTCCTCCTGCAGCGGGTTGGCGTGTTCACGCAGGGGGACGATCTGCGGGCGGTCCTGGTCGTAATCCTGCCCGAGCGGGTGGCCCTGCCACGTCTCGGGGAGGAGGATGCGACGCAGGTCCGGATGATCGTCGTACTCGATGCCGACGAGGTCGTAGGCCTCCCGTTCGTGCCAGTCGGCGGTGCGGTAGACGGGTTCCGCGGACTCGCTCACGGGGTCGTCCGTCGGCGTCGGGACGACGACGCTCACCTCGTCGGTCGGGTCGTCGTACTTTTTCAGATGGTAGATAGACTCGTAGCGGTCCTCGTACTCCTGTGCGGTGACACAGGAGAGGTGGTCGTACCCCGCCTCGTCGCGCAGGCGGAAGAGCACGTCCTGTACCTCGTCGGGGCGGACGACGAAGCCCGGCGCGTTGAGGTGGTCGTCTCGGTCGAGGACGTACTCGCCGATGAGCGACTCGATTTCCTCGGCGGTCGTCTGTGCGGACTCGACGGTGTCCGGCTGGGATTCTTCGAGACTCATGGTGAATCGGCCCAGTTATAACGCATAACGAGGTCGTCTTCGTCTATCTCGTCGGACAGCTTGTCGACAACTTCGTCGCGTTCGAGGTCGCTGAACTTCTCGAGTTCGTACGGCTTGACCGTCACCGGCGAACTCTCGCCGTTGGCGATGCGCTCTTGCAGCTTGGCGACGCCGTAGATGAGCGCCTCCGGCCGCGGCGGACAGCCGGGGACGTGGATGTCGACCGGGATGACCTCCTCGGCCCCCTTCACGACGTTGTACCCCTCCTGGAACGGCCCGCCGGAGATGGTACACGACCCCATGCTGACGACGAACTTGGGTTCGGGCATCTGGTCGTAGACCCGCTTCATCCGCGGGGCGAACTTCGAGACGATGGTCCCCGGGACGATGATGACGTCCGCCTGTCGCGGCGACGCGCGCGGGACGCCGGCCCCGAAGCGGTCGAGGTCGTGTTTGACAGCGTACGTGTGCATCATCTCGATGCTACAGCAAGCGATGCCGAACTGTAGCATGAACATCGAGGAGCCACGCACCCACTCCATGAATCGGTCGAACTTCGTGAGGATGAACGGCGACGAGCCGAACGCCTCGCGAAGTTTTGAGTTGAACCGGTTGTCGGTTCCCGACGCCCCGAGACGGGCGTCGCGTGTCTCGTTTCCTACCTGCCGTGTGTCGGTGACGAATCGTTCCTGTTCACTACTCATGATTGACGCTCCGTTTTACGACGGTTCGCACGCGGACTCTTGACCCACTCGACCGCGCCGTTCCGCCAGGCCCAGACGAGACCGACGACGAGAACCCCGATGAACACCAGCATCGGCACGAGGGTCTGGCCGAGAGTCGCCCCGTTCTCCAGCGCGGACCGATAGATCAGGGTCCACGGGAAGATCAGGACGGTCTCGACGTCGAAGACGAGGAACAGCAGCGCGACCATGTAGTACTGGATGTTGAACTGGACGTGCGCCGTTCCCGTCGGGACCTCACCACTCTCGTAGATGACGGTCTTTCCTTGTTCGGTGATTGACGGTCGGAGAAGCGCGGACACCACCATCATACCGATGGGGATGCCGACACCGACGACGCCGAGTGCACCGATTGCTATCCACTCATTCATACCTGAGTTCCTGTCGTCTCGGCGGTTAGGAGGCCACCCCCATAAGCGTTGATTTATGCCTCGTCACGATTTGCGGGGGTATAACGCCCGTATTCTGCCGATTCACGCCCTGTCGCGCCGGGCGGGATTCTCACTCTCGTCGCTCGCGGAACCCGTCGATACCGTGGTCGTGCAGCGATTGCGACACGTCGGCGACGCCCGCCCGCAACTCTGCGTGTTCGGCTTCCAATCGGTCGACCAGTTCGTCGTGTTCGCGCCCGAGAATCTGGACGGCCGACAGCGCCGCGTTGTACGATTTCCCCGCGTCGACGGCGACGATAGGCGCGCCCGTCGGCATGCCGATGACCGAATCCACCGACTTCTCCTGAACGGGGACGCCGATGACCGGAAGCGGATAGGCGATAGACGCCGTCATGTTCGGCAGGTCGGCGGACTTCCCGCCCGCGCCCGCGACGATAACATCTAGTCCCCGGTCGGCCGCCGTCTCGCCGTAGGCGTACATCAGGTCCGGCGTCCGGTGGGCCGAGACGACGTAGCTCTCGAAGGTGAAGCGTGCCTCCGTCGGGTCGTCGTACTCCGTCTGCTCGGCGAACCCGAGTTCGCGGAGGGCGTCGTACGCGCCCGCCATCACGTCGAGGTCCGAGTCGGACCCCATGATGATGCCCACCTCGGGCGTCTCCTCGCTCGGGGCTGGGTCATCGGCCTGTGCGTGCAGTTCGTCGATGAGGGAGTCGATGCCGTCGCTCATTGGAAGGTGAGGCTGTCGCGCAGTTCGCGTGTCGATTCCAGCAGGTCGGTCACGTCGCCGCCGTCCTCCGCCGTCGCCGTGATGTGGCCCATCTTTCGCAGCGGGTACACCTGCTCTTTGCCGTACCAGTGGAGGTGGGCCGCCTCACTCTTGAGGACGTTCTCGATGCCGGCGACTTCCGCCGGTTGCGTCTCGTCGACGGTGCCGAGGATGTTCGCGCTCACCGTCGGCGCGCGCTGTTTGGTCGAGCCGAGTGGCCACCCGAGCACCGCGCGGGCGTGCTGTTCGAACTGCGAGGTGACCGCGCCCTCGATGCTCCAGTGCCCGGAGTTGTGGGGGCGGGGCGCGATTTCGTTCACCAGAATCTCGCTGTCGGGCGTCTCGAACAGTTCGATGCCGAACACGCCCCGGCCGTCGAGGGCGTCGAGCACTTCGCGGGCGACGGTCTGGGCGCGCTCCGCCGTCGCCGTGCTCATCCGCGCCGGGACGATAGTCTCGCGGAGAATCTCCTCCTCGTGAACGTTCTCGCCGACGGGGAAGGTCCGCACCTCGTCGGCGCCCTGCACGCCGATGACCGAGACTTCGCGCTCGAAGTCGACGAACGTCTCCGCGAGAGCGTTCGGGTCGTCGAGCGACCCGACTTCCCGAATCGCGTCTTCGGCTTCGTCGACCGAGTGGACGGGGATATTCCCCCGGCCGTCGTAGCCACCGTGGCGCGCCTTCAGCATGACGGCGCCGAACTCCTCGACGGCGGCTTCGAGGTCTGCCACCGAGTCGACGCGGCGGTAGTCGGGAACCGGAATATCGGCCGCCGAGAGCATCTCCTTCTCCGCGAACTTGTCCTGAATCGTCCGGAGCGTCTCGGGCGTCGGGTGGACCGGCACGTCCGCGTCCTCGCTCGCACTCGCGAGGTGGTCCGGGTCCGCGAGCTCGATTTCGTAGGTGAGCGCGTCGGTGCGCTCGGCCAGTCGGCCGATTGCCTCCGGGTCGTCGAAGTCGCCGACGATTTGGTCGCGAGCGACCGGTGCGGCCGGACAGTCCGGCGTCGGGTCGAGAACGATTACCTCGACGCCGAGTGGCGCGGCCGCCTCGGCTATCATCCGGCCGAGTTGGCCACCGCCGACGACGCCGAGCGTCGGTCCGGGGACGGTTATCGTCATACCCGGTCGTGGTGCCGAGTCGCGCTTAAACGTTGTTGAACGGGGCGGAGAACGGGGACTCGCACGACCTGTTGGACGACGGTTCCGACGCGAGACTGTGACCCACGTTTCAGCCATCCAAACAGTTTACGAGGTGGCTCCTCTGGGGGCGCGTGTGGACAGACTCTCACAGATACTGTTTCGCGAACCGGACGGACAGCGGAAGGGATACCTCTTCTTGCTCTTCTCGGCTCTCTCGCTGCTCGGGTGGCTGTACTTCGGCCTCGTACTCGGCGCCTCACACCTATTTCTCTTCTTAGGCATCTCGTTCGCGTGCTCTGGCGTCGCCGAATCGCTGCCACCGAATCGGCGCCGCCTAGTGGGCGTACTGCGAATACTGGCGGTTGGCGTCCCCGCCGTGCTCATCGTTCTCATCCTGACGACACCAGAACTACTGCTGGGCTAGACGGATGCGGTAATTGTCTGCAGGTTCCCTTCCGCGACGGGGTGCTCAGTCGTGTCGGAACGTCCGCTTGCCGGTGAAGGCCATCGCCATGTCGTGTTCGTCGGCAGCGGCGATGACGTCCTCGTCGTTGACGGAGCCGCCCGGCTGAATCACGGCGGCGATGCCCGACTTCGCCGCCTCCTCGATGCCGTCCGGGAACGGGAAGAAGGCGTCCGAGGCCATCACTGCACCCTCCGCGGACTTGCCCTCGGCGTGTTCCTCGGCTTTCATCGCCGCGAGTCGCACGGCGTCGACGCGGCTGACCTGTCCCATGCCGACGCCCACCGTCTCCGTGCCCGTCGCGAACAGGATGCCGTTGGACTTGACGTGTTTGAGCGTCCGCCACGCGAACAGCATCGTCTCGATTTCCTCGTCGGTCGGCGCACGCTCCGTGACGATTTCGAGGTCGTCGCGCGTCGGCACCCAGTCGTCGCGCTCTTGGACGAGTCGGCCGCCGGTGAGCGGTTTCTCCGTCAGTGCGCCGCGGTCCCCGCTCAGTTCGCCCACGTCGAGGACGCGGAGGTTGTCCTTCTCGGTGAGGACGTCGAGGGCGCCGTCGGTGTAGCCCGGCGCGACGACGACTTCCTTGAACGACTCGACGATGGCCGACGCGGTGTCGGCGTCGCAGGTGCGGTTGAGCGCCACGATGCCGCCGAAGGCGCTCATCTCGTCCGTCGAGAGGGCGTCGGCGTAGGCGTCGGCCAGCGAGTCGGCCGTCGCACACCCCGCCGGGTTGGTGTGTTTGATGACCGCCGCCGCGGGGTCGTCGAACTCGCGGACCAGGTCGAGCGCGGCGTCGGCGTCGTTGTAGTTGTTGTACGACAGCGCCTTCGCGCCCTCGTTCAACTGGTCGGCGTGGACGACGCTCGCGGCGTCGCTCGCGGCGTCGGCGTAGAGCGCCGCGTCCTGGTGGGGGTTCTCGCCGTAGCGAAGCGTCCGACTCCGGTCGTCGGAGACGACGCGCCGGGCAGGGAACTGGCCTGCCTCGTCGCCCTCGACAGTGACGCCGTCGTCGTCGACGGTGACGCGGTCCTCGGCGAACCAGCGGACGGCGCGCGGATACGCCTTGAACTCCGCCCGGTAGAGGACGCGCTCTTTCAGGTCGTCGGCGTCGTCGCCCTCGTGGACCGGCACCGCCTCCTGCGTGACGATGGGGCCGGCGTCGAGTTCCTCGGTGGCGACGTGGACGGTACAGCCCGTGGTCCGGACGCCGGCGTCGAGTGCCTGCTGGTGGGCGTCCTCGCCGCGGAAGGCGGGCAGGAGCGAGGGATGGATATTCAACACGGTCGGCAGGGCGTCGAGGCAGTCGCCCGAGAGGACGCGCATGTAGCCGTCGAGACAGACCAGGTCGAACTCGTAGTCGTCGAGGTGGGCGAGGACGCGTTCCTCGTGGTCGGCGTGCGATTCCTCGTCGCCGCGCTCGACAACTTCCGTCGGAATCCCTCGGTCGGCTGCCGCCGAGAGCGCCGGTGCCGATTCGTCATCCGTCAGGACCACTGCCACCTCGGCGCCGCCGGGTGCCATGTCCGCGATGTGCATCAGGTTCCGTCCGCGATTGCCGGCGAGACCCGCGATTCGGAGCATGGTCGTGGGAGGTCCGCGCGAGGGAAAAACAGTTCCGACTCTCGTGGGCGCGCCCGTCGCTCCGAGCCGACCGGCACGTTTTTGCGTCACCCACGGCCACAGCGCAGTATGACCGATTTACCACGGAGCGACCCGCTCGCGGCCGTCTCGCCGCTCGACGGGCGCTACGCTCGCTACACCGAACCGCTGGTGCCCTACGCCAGCGAGTCGGCACTCATGCGCGCCCGCGTCCGCGTCGAAGTCGAATACTTGCTCGCGCTGGCCGACCTCGACGCGACGCCAGTCACCGTCGACGACCCCGCGGCGCTTCGGGACTGCTACGAGTCGTTCGACGCCGAGGACGCCCGCCTCGTCAAGCGTCTCGAAACCGAGGGTGCCGAGGGCTATTCCGCCACGAATCACGACGTGAAGGCCGTGGAGTACTTCCTGCGGACGCGAACCGACGAGTCGCTCTACCCGTGGATTCACTTCGGCCTGACCAGCGAGGACGTGAACAACCTCGCGCACCGCCTCCTCCTCAAACCCGCCGTGGAGGACGTACTCGTCCCCGCGCTGGAAGACGTGCGTGACCAACTCGCTTCGCTCGCCCGCGACTACCGCGACACGCCGATGCTCGCCCGCACCCACGGCCAACCGGCGACGCCGACCACCTTCGGCAAGGAGATGGCCGTCGTCGCCGCCCGCCTCGGGCAGACGCTGGGTCGGGTTCGCGACGCCGCCGATGGCCTCGCGGGCAAACTCGCGGGCGCCTCGGGCACCTACGCCGCTCACGACGCCGCCTATCCGGACGTGGACTGGCCCGCCTTCGCTCGCGAGTTCGTGACGGGACTGGGGTTGGACCACACGCCCCTCGCGACGCAGGTCAACCCCTGTGACGACATCGCGGCGCTCTTCGACGCCCTCCGCGGCGTCAACAACGTCCTCCTCGATTTGGACCGGGACGCGTGGCTCTACGTCTCCGACCGCTATCTCGGCCAGCGCGCCGTCGAGGGCGAGACGGGGTCGTCGACGATGCCCCACAAGGTCAACCCCATCGACTTCGAGAACAGCGAGGGCAACCTCTCGAAGGCCAACTCCGACCTGACCTTCCTCGCCGACTACGTCACCACCTCTCGACTCCAGCGTGACCTCTCGGACTCCACCGTCAAGCGGAACATGGGCGCGGCGCTCGGCCACTGTCTCATCGCCTACCGCAAGACCGAGGCGGGCTTAGAGAAAATCGTGCCGAACGAGCAGGTGATGCGCGAGGAACTGGAGTCGACGCCCGAAATCATCGGCGAGGCGGTCCAGACCATCCTCCGTCGCGAGGGCGACACCGAGGCCTACGAGCGCGTGAAAGAGCTCACCCGAGGCCAGCGCGTGACCCTCGACGACTTCCGTGCCCTGTTCGATGACTTGGACGTCGACGAGTCGGTCCGTGAGGAACTCCGCGCGCTGACGCCCGCGGGCTACGTCGGGCGCGCGTCGGAGTTGGCGACCGAGTAACGCCGCTGACCGACGGCGGTGCGCAACCCCTTTCACCCGTCGTGTCGTACGTGTTGGTATGACGTTCCAACCCGGGAGCGACCTCGACGCCGATACCGTCCAAGAGCGAGTCGACGCCGCTATCGAGGACAACGACGTGGTGCTGTTCATGAAGGGCAACCGCCTCATGCCCCAGTGTGGCTACTCTCAGCGCGCCCTCGAACTCATCAGCCAGTACGTCGAGGACTTCGAAACGGTCGACGTGTTGCCGGCGGTGGACGAGTTCCGCGACGCCCTCGAAGCCCACAGCGGGTGGGAGACGACACCGCAGACGTTCGTCGACGGCGAGTTCATCGGCGGGAGCGACATCCTCGCCGAACTCGACGAACGGGGCGAACTCGAAGCCAAGCTCACCGTCGAGTGAGACGTGTTCGACACCCAAGGCGAACAGCAGGTCATATAAGCACACGCCCCCTACTAAGGAGTAGACGGGCGTAGCGGTGCCACCTCGCCGAGAACAAACTATGTCAGGCCGCGTATATCGACTCCATTCGACACTCGAACTGCCACTCGAAGACGTGCAAGACTACTTCGAGGAGGACCCGGACCTCCCACCGGAAATTGCAGACGTCAACCTCACCCGACGCAACAACACGCTCATCCTCAAGGCCGTCGCCGAGGACGAGAACCTGAGCAAGTACACGCCGACGGCTCAGCTGAAAGCCAGCGTCACCGAGACGCGGGTGTACGAGGAAGAGCCACCTCGTGCCGGCGGGCCGTGGCAGGAGGAAGAAGAGGAGATTCCGTCCGAACTCGTCGAGTTCGCCTGCTTCAAGGGCGACCGCGAGACGGTGCTCCAGAACACCGCGCTCCAGTACCCGATGTTCCTCGTCCTGCGAGACATCGCGCGGATGTCCGAGAAGGGGACGCTCACAGCTATCGTCGAGGAGGACGACGAACTCGGAGCGACGCGCATCGTTGAGGGCGAAGACCGACCCGCGTCGGTCGAAGTCGTCGAGAACCCCAGCCAGTCACAGGCCGAGAAAAACGGCGTCGACTGGCGGGACAATCAGTTCATCTCGGACTGACGACGCCACCAACGGCCGCCGCGACTGCCGTAGCGAGTAGTTTTCTCTCACCGCTATCGAATCCCTCCCGCTGATTCCACATCGGACCCTTTAATCCGTCCCCCGCCGAGGGTAGCGTATGGGCTTTGGGAGCTACGACGAATCCGAGCAGAAGAACCAAGAGGTAGACGCAGACGACGACAGCGAGGGAGTCAGCGTTCGAGAGAACGACCACGAGGGCACTGTCTCGTTCGAAACGGACGCGTCGACCGACGACTTGGTCGGCCGTCTCGACGAGATGAAAGACGAGGACGACGAGTAGTCCACCCGCTCGATTTTTCGCGTCTCCCGACGGCTTCGATACTTCGTCCCGAGCGACCGCAGTCGAGAACCCGGCGCTGTCAGCGATAGTCGCAACTGCGTCGCATGTCAAAAGGCACTTTACGGTCGGTAATTACATGTAATTACACGATGAGCGAGTTCCCAGATTACCTCGACGTCGACTACACGGACGGCGAGGGCGAGTCGCCGGACGACTATCCGACGCTCGAAGACAAAATCGAGAAGGCAATCGAAGTCACCCGCATCGGGCTGGAGCAGTACGAGAACCCTGCCGTCATGTGGACGGGCGGCAAGGACTCGACGCTCACCCTCTACTTCATCAAGGAAGTCGCCGAGCAGTTCGACCTCGAGACGCCGCCCGCGGTGTTCATCGACCACTACCAGCACTTCGACGCCATCCACGACTTCGTGGACCACTGGGCCGAGAAGTGGGACCTCGACGTCATCTACGCCCGCAACGAGGACGTGGGCGAGTACGTCGAGGCCAACGGCCTCACGCCCGGCGACGAGATTCCGATTTCGGAGCTCTCCGAGCACAACCAGCACCACGTCCGCAACATCCTCGAGTACGAGGACGACACCTTCCCGTTCCTGCTCGACACCTACGTCGGCAACCACCTGCTGAAGACCGTCGCGCTCAACGATGCGCTCGAAGAGTACGACATCGACGGCGTCATCTCCGGCGTCCGCTGGGACGAACAGGAGGCTCGCGCTGACGAGACGTTCTTCAGCCCGCGCCACGACCCCGACATCTACCCGCCCCACGACCGCATTCAGCCGATTCTCCAGTTCGCGGAGCGCGACGTGTGGGACGCCTTCTGGAACTACGTCGTCCCCGACACCGTCGAGGGCTTCCCGGATGAGGGCTACGTGCCCCAGAGCGCCGAGGACCTGCCCAACGGCCTGACGCAGGACGACATCCCCGTCAGCCCGAAGTACTTCGCCGGCTTCCGCTCGCTCGGCAGCGAAGTCAGCACCGAGAAATCCGACGAAGAGCCCGCGTGGCTTCAGGACATCGAGAACACGACCGAACGCGCCGGCCGTGCCCAGGACAAGGAGGACCTGATGGAGCGCCTCCGCGACCTGGGCTACATGTAAGCAGTCGGTAGCCACTCTTACCACGCTGTCTCGGAGCGAATTCCGAGAGAAACACAGCCTCTAACCTTCTCCCCGTCGTAGCGTCCCCATGAGCGACGACTGGGTCAGCCTCTTTTCCGGCGGCAAGGACTCCTCGTGGGCGCTGTATCGCGCGCTCGAATCGGGGCGGGACGTGACGCGACTGGTGACGGTCCACCCCGGCGACGACTCCTACATGTACCACGTCCCGGCGACGAATCTCGCCTCTCTCGCCGCCGAGAGCATCGGCATCGACCTCCTCGAAATCACGCCCGACGACTTGGGCGCCGAAGCCGCGACGGACGCGAGCGCACAGGGCGACGCCGAACTCGAACCGCTGGAGGCCGCGCTTCGCGAACTCGCCGCCGACGGCCTCACCGGCGTCACCGCCGGCGCCGTCGAGAGCGAGTTCCAGACCAGTCGCATCGAAGCCATGTGCGACCGACTGGGCGTCGACCTCTACGCCCCCCTGTGGCAGCGCGACCCCGTGACGCTCGCGGAGGAGATGCTCGACGCTGGCTTCGAGATTCGCATCGTCCAAGTCGCCGCCGCGGGCCTCGACGAATCGTGGCTGGGGCGGCGTCTCGACGCCGACGCGCTCGCGGAGTTGGTCGACCTCAACGACACGTACGGCGTCCATCCCCTCGGCGAGGGCGGAGAGTTCGAGACACTGGTGACCGACGCACCGCACATGGCCCGCCCCATCGAACTCGAGTGGGAACGAGTGTGGGAGGGGTCGCGGGGCCACCTCAGAATTACGGACGCTCGCTTGGGTTAATCGCCGTTCGTCATCGTCGAGTGGGCGCCGATGAGTGCGTCCGCGAGGTCGAGGTTCTCGACGCGCGTCTCCTCGTCGATGATCGACCGGCGCACGTCCGCGTCGCGGATGGTCGCGTTCGGGAAGACAACGGTGCGTTCGAGCGTCGAGTTCTCCACCTCTGCGCCGTCCATCACGTGGACGTTGCCGTGGAGTTCGCTGTCGGTGACCGTCGCGTCCGGGTGGACGCGCACGTCGCCGTCGAGGTGCCACGCGACGGCGTCGAGGTAACTCTCCGGCGTCCCGATGTCGAACCACGCGCCGTCGAAGGTAAAGGCGTGGACGGGCTGTCGGGACTGAATCCACTGGATGAACCACCCCGGTTCGTCGGGGTTCTCGCCCGCGTCGAGATACTCGTCGAAGAGCGGTAGCGTCTCCGCCGGGAACGCGTAGCAGGCGATGGAGACGAGCGTACTCTTCGGGTCGTCGGGTTTCTCCTGAAAGTCGACGACGCGGTCGCCGTCGAGGTCGACGAGGCCGTACGACCGCGCCCGGTCTTTCGAGCCCACGTCGTACGCGGCCAGCGTGGGGGTCTCCTTGGCTTCGAAGAAGTCGACGAACTCCGCCACGTCGAAACTGATGAGGTTGTCACCGGCGATGACGACGAGGTCCTCGTCGACGTTCTCGCGGTCGATGAGCTGTGCGAGCGCACCGACGACGCCGAACTTCTCGTCTTCGCCCCTCGTGTCCTCGACGGAGAGCGTCGGCTTCTCGAATCCGCTGTCGTCGAGATAGGTGGCGAACTCGTCGGCAAATCGCTCGTTCGTGCTGACGTAGACTTCAGAGATACGGTCGTCCGCTTCCAGGTCCTCGAAGACGGTGTCGATGACGGTTGACTCCCCGACAGGGAGGAACATCTTGGGCCGATGTTTGGTGATTGGCCAGAGGCGAGTCGCATACCCTCCCGCCAGGACGATAGCCTTCATACCCCACCCGACCGACCACAGCGCTAAGTTCTTTTTGTATCCGGCGGGGTGGCAAGGGATTTGTCGCCGCCCGCGCAACGTCCGGCATGGAGTCGACGACACGGGAACGCATCGCCGAGGTGCTTCGCGAGGGACCGGCGACGGCGAGCGAACTCTCGACCCAGGTCGGAACGGCCCGGTCTGCCGTCTACGACCACCTGCACCACGTCTCGCAGTCCATCGGCGACGACGAGGAGATGCTGGTCTCGCCGCCCACCTGTCGGGACTGTGGCTTCGACGGCTTCGACGACCCGATCAACGAACCCTCGAACTGCCCCGAGTGCCGGAGCGAGAACATCGACGAACCAGCGTTCCTGATCGACTAGTCTTCGAGGTGGCAGGCGCGCTCCCTGACCCCGCCGAACGCCTCGTAGAGTTCGTCGGCGGCGGCGCCCGCCTGCCCGGCGAGCAAGGCGTCGATGGCGTCGCCCACCGCACGCTCGGCGTCGCCGTCCGATATCGGGTCGGGGAGTCGGAAGGCCGCCCGAACCGCCAGTCGGTCCACCTCGCCGGCGCGGTCAGCCTCGTTCGCACACCGCCGTTCGAGGTGGTCGCGCACCGTCGCCTCGCCGGCGTCGACGCGCGTCGCGACCCACACGCGAAGCCGCTTGATTGCCGCCCACGTCTCGCTGTCGACCGCCCCCGTTGCCGGGGCGAGGTCGGGACGCTCGCGCCGACACACGGTCGGGAAGGCGTCGGCGAGGCGGTCGGCGGCCCCGTCCACGTCGTCCGCGACCAGGCTGTCGAGGGCATCCGCCACGGCCGCCTCCGCCTTTCCGTCCGACAGCGTCGCGGGCACGCCGAACTCCTCGCGAATTGCGGCCCGAACCGCGTCGGGGTCGGCGGCCGCGGGGTCGTCGTCCGCCGCCGCGTACGTCCGGGCGGCCTCGATATCGACGCCGTCGGCGAGCACTCGCAGGCGGAAATCAAGCACCGCTCGCCACGTCTCGCTATCGAGGTCGTAGTCCTCGTCGGGAATTACCTCGGGGCAGCGAGTGTGGAACCGACACCCCGGCGGCGGGTCGGACGGACTCGGCACGTCGCCCGTGAGCGTCGTACCCTGCCCTCGACGGCGGGGGTCGGCCACCGGCGTCGACCCCAAGAGCGCGCGGGTGTAGGGGTGGCGCGGGTCCTCGAAGAGCTCCTCGGTCGGCGCCGTCTCGACGATTTCGCCGAGGTACATCACCGCCACTCGGTCACAGACTTCGCGGACGACGCCGAGGTCGTGACTGATGACGACGAGTGCGAGTCCGAACGACTGCTGGAGGCGGTCGATGAGGTCGAGGATGTCCGCCTGCACGCTCACGTCCAACGCGCTCACGGGTTCGTCGGCGACTATCAGGTCGGGGTTACAGACCAGCGCACGCGCCAGTCCCACGCGCTGTTTCTGCCCGCCGGAGAGCTCGTGGGGGTAGCGGTCCACGTCCGCGGCGTCGAGGCCGACGCGGTCGAGGAGGTCCGCGACGATGCGCCGCCGTCGCTCCCGGTCGCGCACGCCGTGGATTTGCAGGGGTTCGGCGACTGACTCGCCGATGCTCATCCGCGGGTCGAAACTCGACGTGGGGTCCTGAAACACCATCTGCGCCCGGCGGCGAAAGCGCGTCAGCGCCCGGTTGTCGTAGTCGGTCACGTCCTCGCCGTCGAAGACGACGTGCCCGTCGGTCGGTTCTTCGAGTCGGAGCGTCGCCCTCGCCGCCGTCGACTTGCCACACCCCGACTCGCCGACGAGACCGAGCGTCTCCCCCCGGTCGACGGTGAAACTGATGCCGTCGACGGCGCGGACGCGACCCACCTCTTTCCGGAGGACGCCCTCGGTCACCGGGTAATGTTTCGTCAACCCCTCCACGTCGAGGAGCGGTCGGGTCACGACTGGCCCTCCCCGCCCCCGTCGGTCAGGCGCGTCTCCCGGTCGTCCCGAACCACCGAGGGGTCGCCGCCGGGTTCGTAGTGGACACAGGAGACGACGTGGTCGGGGTCGTCGTCGGCCGCACAGGCGGGCGGTTGCTCGCCCTCCGAGCACGCGTCGACGGCGTACGAACACCGGGGGTGGAACCGACAGCCGTCGGGCGGGTCCGTCGCCGGCGGGAGCGTCCCGCCGATGGCGGCGCCCTCGCCGCGCCCCGGCAGACACTCCAAGAGGGCGCGGGTGTAGGGATGGGACGGCCGCTCGAACACGTCGAAGACGCCGCCGCGTTCCATCACCTTCCCGGCGTACATCACGACCACGCGGTCCGCGACTTCCGCGACGACGCCGAGGTCGTGGGTGATGAGCAGGATGCTCATGTCGAACTCGTCTTGGAGTTCGCGGAGGAGGTCGAGAATCTGGTTCTGGATGGTCACGTCGAGCGCCGTCGTGGGTTCGTCCGCGATGAGAAGGTCGGGACTGGTGGCGAGCGCCATCGCCAGCGAGACGCGCTGTTTCATCCCGCCCGAGAACTCGTGTGGGTAGTCGTCGAATCGCCGGGTCGCCTCCGGAATCCCCACGCGGTCGAGGAGGTCGATGGCCCGCGACCGAGCGGTGGGTTCGTCCACGTCCTCGTGGAGGCGAATCGCTTCGACGATTTGCCAGCCGACGGTGTAGACGGGGTTGAGCGCCCCCTGTGGGTTCTGGAAGACGTGCGCGATGCGGTCGCCGCGGAGCGAGCGGAGTTCGGCGTCGGAGAGCGTCGTCAGGTCCCGCCCGTCGAAGACGATTTCGCCGCCCGCAATCTCGCCGGGCGGCGTCCGGATGAGTCGGGTGATTGACTCGCCGGTGACGGTCTTGCCGCTCCCGGACTCGCCGACGAGACAGACCGTCTCGCCGCGGTCGACGTCGAAACTGACGCCGTCGACGGCGCGGACGAGTCCCTCGTCGGTGTGAAAGACGGTGCGCAGGTCACGGATCGAGAGTAGTGGCTCGGTCATGTCTCCTGTCGGGGGTCGAGCGCGTCACGGAGCGCGTCGCCCATGAAGTTGAACGCGAGGATGGTCGTAAAGAGGAACACGCCGGGGAACGTCGACACCCACCACGCCGTCGAGAGGTCGCTCCGCCCGGTGGCGATGACCTGCCCCCACGAGGGGACGGTCGGGTCGCCCAGCGAGAGGAAGGAGAGCGACGCCTCGAAGAGGATGAAGCCCGGAATGAGCAGCGTCGCGGCGGTGATGACGCTGTTCGAGACGTTCGGCACGAGATGCCGGCGGATGATGTAGAGCGTCCCGCCGCCGGCACCTCGGGCGGCGGTGATGTACGCCTCCTCGGCGCGCTGGAGCGCCTCCGAGCGGACGAGTCGCGCAATCGACCCCCAACCCGTCAGTCCGAAGATGACGATGAACATGAACAGGCTTCCGCCGAAGAGGTAGGTGAGCAAGAGATAGAGGAAGAAGGCGGGGAAGACGAGTTGGATGTCGACGTAGCGCATCAGGAGTTCGTCGACCAGTCCGCCGCCGTAGGCGGCGACGGTGCCTACCGTCGTCCCGATGGTGATGACCAGCAGGGTGGAGATGAGACCGACCTTCATGCTCACCTGCATCCCGTAGACGACGAGAACGAGGATGTCCTTCCCGTCGCCCGTGGTGCCGAGGGGGTGGGCCATCGTCCCCTGACACCGCCCGTCGACGACGGACCCGATACAGTTCACGGGCACCGTCGAATCCACGCTCGTGAAGGCCGGCGGCTGGTAGGCTTGTTCGAGCGCGAGCGTCGGCTTCTCGAGGACGAGCGGCCCGATGACGCCGATGCAGAAGACGACGAGCAGGTAGACGAGGCCCACCACCGCCATCCGGTTCTTCCGAAATTCGCGCCAGTAGTAGGCAGTCAGTCGCCGGTTCGTACAGAGCGGGACGATGGCGTAGAAGCCGAGTGCGAGTAGCGTCGCCACGAACAGCCAGTCGAGTTGCGTGACGTTCCACTCGACGGGTACGGTAATCGTCGGCCGGTTCGCGGGCAAGACGAGGTAGTCGTAGCAGAAGGCGGCGACGAGTGCGAGACCCGTCAACGCCGCCGCCCAGTCGCGTCGCGAGAGCGTCGCCAGCCGAGTATCCGTCTCCGACCAGTCGATGGATTCGAAGGTGTCCTCGCTCATCAGCGATCACCGTAGTCGATTCGCGGGTCCAACACGGTGTAGGCCACGTCCTGTATCAGGTTGCCGATAACCGAGACGAACGTGAAGATGAGCGTCGTCCCCAACACGAGCGACGTGTCCTGTGCGAGGATGGCGTTGTACGAGAGCTGGCCCAGCCCGGGGATACCGAAGACGACTTCCACGAGGTACGACGCCGCGAGGAAGATGCCGAGGATGTCGCCGACGAGGATGGTCATCAGCGGCACCGCCGCCGGGCGCAGGATGTGTCGCGTGAGGATGCGGAACTCGCTCGCGCCCTTGGATTTCGCCGTCTTGACGAACTCGCTCTCGACGTACTCCAGCGCCTCCGCTCGCGAATACCGCATGATGCCCGCGATGGTGCCCGTCACCAACACGATGACGGGCAAGACGAGTTGCCGCGCCATCGCGAGGCTCAGGAAGGGCACGTCGGAGTCGAACACCACCGGGAACCAGCCCAGCTGGACGCCAAAGACGAGGAGGAGGATGATGGCGAACCAGAAGTTGGGGATGGCGTAGCCGAAGAAGGCGACGAAGGTTGCGGCGTAGTCCGTCTTCGTGTACTGGTTCGTGGCCGAGTAGAGGCCGATGGAGAGTCCGAGCAGAATCGAGAGAATCGTCGTCGGGATGGAGTAGATGGCCGTGTAGGGGAGTGCGCTGGCGATGGCGGTGCTGACTGGCTGGGAGCGACTCTGTGACCACCCCCAGTTGAGCGTCGCCATGTTGACCATGTACTCGCGGTAGCGCGCCCACGGCGAGCGGTCGAGGCCACGCCGTGCTTCGAAGGCCTCCTCCGCGGCTTCGGCGGACCCCCCGCTTGACGCCGCTTGGAACTGCATCTGCTCGGCCGCCGGGTTCGGCGTAATCGCGAGCAACCCCCACGTAGTCGAGAGGATGAGAAACGTGGCGACGACCGACCACAGCACCCGCCGAACCACGTACCAGCGCATACTCACCGGTCGCCTCGACCCCCGCTCACGCGAAGTACCATGTTTGAGAGTCCCACACCGTGTTGAACTCGTCGGCGTAGCCCCGGACGTTGTCGGCGTAGCCCGTCACTTCCGAGGGCATCGTGAGGAAGCCGAAGGGTTGTTCCTCGCTGATGAGGCCGAACGCCCGCCCGAACAGCTCTTTCCGGCGCTCTTCGTCCGTCGTCGCCGACGCCTGTTCGTACAGCGACGCGATGTCCGCGTCGGGGTAGTAGCCGTAGAAGTTGATGCCGCCTCGCTTCTCGAAGAAGCCCTTGCTGGAGGCGGGCGTGAACGGATACGTGTTGAACTGGAGGTTGATGGACATATCCCACGGTTCGGCACTGGTGGCAACGTCGCGCGGACCGCCGTTGAACACGCCCGCGCTCCACTCGGGGTCGGTCCCCTCCGGGGGCGACGTCTCCACGTAGTTGCTCTGGAACGTCGACGTGGAGATGGCCTGTGGTTGGACGTCGATGCCGGCGTTCTCGCCGAACTCTTGGGCGACGAACTCGGCAACGGTTCCCTCGGTCGGTTGTCCGGAGTCGTAGTATATCGAGAGTGACACCTGTTCACCCGACCCGTCGACGAGTCGCTCGCCGTCGTAGGCGTATTCGGTATCGGAGAGAGCGGATTCGAGACGGGTGCGCGTCGCTTCGGGGCCGTACCGGTCGCCGACGCCGAACTCCTCCACCTCGCTGTCGTCGTACCACTGTGACCACTGGGGCTGCATGGTCTGGGCGACCTGTCCGTAGCCCCGCAGGACGTTCTGAATCACTGTCTCCTTGTCGACGGCGAACGCGAGGGCCCGCCGGACGGCCTTCGAGCGGAACGGTTCCCAACCGTTCGCCCGCATGTTGTAGACCAGAATCTGTGCGAACGGTTGCGGGGCGACGTTGACGTTGACGTTCGGGAGGTTCTCGAACCGCGTCGCCTTGTCCGGTGGGATGCCCGCCGAATCGACTTCGCCTGATTCCAGCGCACCGAGGCGCGTACTCTCCTCGCTGATGACTCTGAGGACCTGTTCGTCGAAGTACGGCGCTTCCCGGAATCGCTCGGGAATCCCGTCCACGTCGTGCAGGTAGTAGTCGTCGTTGCGGGTGACGGTGTAGCGGGCCGACCGTTCCCACGAGTCGTACGTGTACGGTCCCAGATTCCCCGTGTACGCCAGCGTGTTGAGTTCCTCGTCCTGCTGGAGTCCCTCGGTGTCCTGGTCGGGGACGTACTTCTCCAGGATGCCCTTGGGGATGCACAGCTGTCGCCACAGGACTGGCTTGAACGGGAACGAGGGGTCCACCTCGAACAGCTGGATTTCGAACGTCCGTGTGCCCGTCTGCTCAACGGGGATGGGTTCGCGCTGGCCGGAGTCGGGGTTCATCCGGAACCACGAGTCGGCGTTGGGGTAGCCGCTCCAATTGGGTTGGGCCTGGAAGACGTTTTTAATCATGTAGACCCAGTCCTCGGCGGTCATCTGCCCGTAGCCAGCGCCCCATTCGAGGTTCTCGCGGAGTTCGATTTCGTAGACGCGTCCGTCGTCGGTGGAGTAGTCGGCCCAGAGCGGGAAGATTTCCCGGTTGGGTTTGATCGCCCACATCCCGTCGAGTGTGGCGGTGACGTACGACCCAGACGTGGAGTCGGCGATGGTCAACCAGTTGAGCGACTGCGCGTCGACGCTGGACGCCGAAACGTACGTGCCCTGGACGCTCCGGTCCGTCGTCGACTCACCGCCGCTCCCGCCCCCCGAACAGCCGGCGAGGCCGGCGACACCCGTCGCCCCGAGGAGCCGCAACACGTCCCGCCTCCGTCGTCCCCGACGACCCGCCGTGCCCGAATCGCTTCGGCGGTCGTTACCAGACGGCATACCATGTCACTACGGCGGTGCCCACTAATACCCATCGGTCAGGCAAGAATCGCCCGACGCCGCCAGCATATCGCGGTGACGGCGCGGCGGGCGGCGACTATCCGTCGCCGTGCGAGTCGGTGATGATGACTTCGCCGTCCTCGACGGTGACGTTGATGAGCGTCTTGACGCTGTAGCCAGCGTCGTCGAGTTCGTTCGGGCCGGACTTCTTGATGACCGCCACCACGTCGGTCACCTCGGCGCCGATGTGTTCGAGAGCGTCGAGAATCGCCTTCATCGTCCCGCCCGTCGAGAGCACGTCGTCGAGGACGAGCACTCGGTCGCCCGCCTCCACGTCGTTGATGTACATCTCGCTCTCGGAGTAGCCGGTCTGGGCCGCGAGCGACACCTCGCCGTCGAGGCCGTACTGGCGCTTTCGAATGACGACCAACGGGATGTCGGTCATCAGCGAGACGGCGGTCGAGATGTGGATGCCCATCGCCGCCGGCGTGACGATTTTGTCCACGTCTTCGAGGTCCGCCTTGCGGATGATTTTGATGACGATTTCTCGCAGGAGTTCGGGACGAAGCATCGGCACCCCGTCGCTGACGGGGTGAACGAAGTATTCGTAATCCCCTTTCTCGATGATCGGCGCATCGAGGAGGGACTGCCGCAACTGGTCCATGCCAGCCGTATCCGGTGTCTGGAATAAAATCTGGCGATTCGTCATCTCGGCGCCTGCGTCCGCACCAACACCGTCGTCGTGCCGCCGTCGGCGCTCGTCCACACGACGCGGACTGTCTCGCCGTTCCAAGACTGTGTCGCCCCACTCTCGTTCTCGTGGGTGAGCGTGATGCTCGTGCCAGTGGTGATGGGGCCGTCGACGGACTCCCAGCCGTCGCCGGTGAGCAATCCCGAACTCACCAGCGTCTCCAGCGTCTCGTCGGTGGGGATGGTGCTGCCGCCGCGGTACGTTATCGTCACCGTCGAGTCGTCGAAGTCGGTGTCGAACGACGACTGCGGCGTCGCCTCGACGTTCTGCCCGATGTCGAGGACGAACACGCCGAGCGTCCCGGCGATGATGATGGTGAGTGCGACGAGGAGGAGGGCACCGGTCGCCTCGCTCTGTGCGCGTCCGTCGCTCCCCCACCCACGAACTCCCATAACCGAATATCAGTCGCTCGGCCGACAAAAAGATACAGGGCGCCCGTTGCCGAGACGCCTCACACCACGCCGAGCCACGCCAACACACCCGCGAGGACGACCATCAGGATGAAGATGCTGCTCCCGATGTTCGCCCGCAGCCGCGAGAGTTCGGTCGGGTCGGCGCGGAAGGCTATCGCACGCTCGACGACGCCGACGACGGCGCGGTCGACTGCCGCGTACGTCTCCGTCACGGCGTGGACGACGGCCCGCGTGCCGTAGAAGGCCAGCGGGTTGTACACCGCGTCGATGTCGGGGACGCGCCCGACTTTCGACAGCGGCTTCTTGAGGACGACGAAGCCGACGACGCCCGCCGCCGCCAGCGCGAGTCCCTCACCCACGTGGCCGAGGGTGAACGTGTGGAATTCGTAGGCGCCCTCAAGCGGCAGGATGGCGAAGAGGGCGTCGGGGACGACACCGAAGAAGACCAGCAGGACGGCCACGGAGCCCATCGCAACCTGCTGGATTCGGGGTGCCTGCGACACCGACGCCTCGCCCTCGTACGGCCCGTGGAGGAAGGCGTAGTAGCCGAACTTGATGAACGAGAGGAAGGTGCCGACGCCGCCGAGGAGGAGGAGATACCAGAGCGCGTCGAGGTGTTCGTGGTGGGCGGCGCCGATGACCATCCCCTTGCTGACGAAGCCGTTGAAGCCGGGGAAGCCGGCGATGGCCAGCGCCGCGATGGTGAACGCCGCGGCGGTGACGGGCATCTTCCGCGCCAGTCCGCCGAGGTGTTTCAGGTTCTCCTCGCCCGTCTGGTAGACGACGGCGCCCGCCGTCATGAACAGCAGGCTCTTGTAGAGGATGTGATTGAAGACGTGGCCGAACGCCCCCGCGGTGGCGAGGGCGGTGCCGATGCCAACCCCCGCGACCATGTAGCCGACCTGCGACTGGATGTGATAGGAGAGCAGGCGGCGCATGTCGTTCTGGAGGAGGGCGGCACCGGCGCCGAAGACGGCCATCGCGCCACCCATGTATGCCACCCAGAGGTTGCCCTCGGGGAACGCGCGGTACATAACGTAGACGCCCGTCTTGGTCGTGTAGACACAGAGGAAGACACTCGCCGCGATGTGGGGCCGCGGATAGGTGTCGGGCAGCCACGCGTGCAGGCCGATGAAGCCCACGTTGACGCCGATGCCGATGGCCATGAGCACCTGCGGAATCGTCCCCGCCATGCCGCCGGGTGCGGCGCTCAGGAGGAACGACCCCACCTCGACGTAGTGCCACGCCACCGCCGCGAGGACGAGGCTCCCGCCAATGCCGTGGAGGAGCGCGTATCGGAAGCCCGCACGGATGGCTTTCCCGCCGTAGTGCCAGACGAGAATCGTGCTCGTGACGGCCATGGCTTCGAGCCAGACGGCCATGGTCAGCCAGTCGCCGGCGAAGACGGCGCCCAGACTCGACCCGACGTAGGTGAGCGCGTACGCCGTCTGGTGGTTGTTCGCCTCCGTCGCCCACGAGTAGGTGACGGCGACGGTGGCGATGAAGGCGAAGACGAGGCCGACGACCCGCGAGAAGGGGTCGACCATGAAGAAGACGGCGTCGAAGCCGAACAGCTGGCCCGAGAGGTGGGTGCCCGCGGGAGCGACCCAAATCCAGACGGTGACCAGCGCCGTCGTGAGAGCGCCGAGCAGGTGGCCGAGGCGACGGCCGGCGAGTCCCGTCGCCATCGCCGCCGCGAGGACGAGGATGCCGGGCGGGAGCGCGGTGAGCGGACCAGCCATCAGACGTGCACCCCCGTCGCCGCCGCAACGATGACCTCGATGAGTCGGAGGAACACCGCCGTCCGCGGAATCACGCCGAGGACGACGGCCCCCGTCATGGCCGCGAGAATCGGGCCGAGCATGAACCACGTGCTCTCGCCGCCGCGCCACCCACGACGCTCCCAGCCGTCGGCCGGCGGGCCGCCGTGATGGCCGTCGTGTTCGTCCGCTTCACCGTGTCCGCCGTCGGTCACCGCGCCCGTGTCGTGGTCGTCGTGCTTGGGCAGGATAGAGCGCTCCTCGCCGCCGAGCGAGAACTCGATGAGCGGCTTGGCGTCGGCGGCGTCCTCGCTCTCGAAGAACGCCTGATAGAACACGGGCCAGAAGTACGCGATGTTGAGGATGCCCGAGAGGAGAAGGATGACGGCGAAGACGGCCTGTCCGGCGTCCACGCTCCCGATGAGGAGATACCACTTGCTGACGAAGCCGGCGACCAGCGGAATACCGGCCATGCCCGCGGCGGCGACGCCGAACGCGAGCATCGTCAGCGGCATCCGCTTGCCGATGCCCGCCATCTCGCTGATGTCGTCGGTGTGGGTCTCGACGTGGATGGCGCCCGCGGTGAAAAAGAGGGTGAGCTTCATGAACGCGTGAGCGGGGATGTGGAGGAGGCCGCCGACGATAGAGTGCGGGTCGAGGATGGCGATGCCGAGGACGATGTAGGAGAGCTGCGACACCGTCGAGTACGCCAAGCGGCGCTTGAGGTTGTCCTGTCGGAGCGCGATGATGCTCGCGATGAGCAGCGTCGCGGCGGCGACGACGGCCAGGGGAAGCCCCATCCCGAGCGAGCCAGTCAGGTCGACGCCGTACACGTCGAGGACGACGCGCGCGATGCCGAAGATACCGCTCTTGACGACGGCGACGGCGTGGAGCAGACCGGAGACGGGCGTCGGCGCCACCATCGCGTCGGGGAGCCACGAGTGAAGCGGCATGAGCGCCGCCTTCACGCCGAAGCCGACGATGAGGAGGGTGAACGCCGCCCGCGCGAGCATCGGGTCGGCGGTGGCGAGGCCGGCGATGCCGCCGGCGGTGAACGACGTCGTGCCGGCCATCGTGGCGACCATGACGGTGCCCGCGAGGACGGCCACGCCGCCGCCGAAGGTGTAAGTGAGGTACTTCCGACCGGCGGCCCGCGCTTCGGGCGTCTCGTCGTGGGTGACGAGCGGGTACGTCGCCACCGTCAGGAGTTCGTAGAAGACGAACAGCGTGACGAGGTTGGAGGCGAAGGCGACGCCGAGAGCGGCGGCGACGCTCGCGGCGAACGACGCGAAGTAGCGCGTCTGGGCGTGTTCGGAGAGGCCCCGCATGTAGCCGATGCTGTAGAAGCTGGTGACGAGCCAGAGGAGGCTCGCGACGGTGGCGAAGAGGAGGCCGAGCGGGTCGGCCTGCAAGGAGAGTTCGACACCAGCGACGAGGAAGCCAAAGGAGGCGACCCGCGTCGTCCCGGCAATGGCGCCGGGAAGCATGCTGGCGACGACGACGAACGCACTCGCCGCCGCGAGCACCGTCCACGCCTCGCGGAGGTTCGGCCGCCTGCGAGAGGCGAGAATCGGTACGATGGCGAGCGCCGCGATGGCGATTGGGAGCGCCGGTCTGAGTGAGGCGATTTCTGTCATGGCGAGAGGAGGCTATCGAGGGTCGGTTCGAGGATTGTCTGGAGGTCGGTGACGGCGAGGCCGAGGACGATGGCGACGACGGCTGCGCCCACGACGAGGGCGACGAGGCTCCGCGGGGGTGTCGTCGGGAGGAGGTCATCGCCTAAGCCGCCGTCCGCCGCGGCCACGTCGCGCGCCGTCGCCGGCGCGACGTACATCCGCTCGATGACGCGTGCGAAGTACGCGAGCGTCAGGAGCGTCGACCCGAAGATGACGACGGCGACGGGCCACGCCCCGGCCTGCACCGCGCCGAGGGCGATATACCACTTGCCGGCGAAGCCGACGGCGGGCGGGATGCCCACCATCGCGAGCATGAGGACGGCGCTCGCGCCCCCGAGCACGGGGTAGCGGTCGGCGAGGCCGGCGTACTCGTCGACCGTCTTCGCGCCGAGCACGTCGTCGACGGTGCCCGCAGTGACGAACAGCCCACCCTTCATAATCGCGTGCCCGACGAGGTGGACGATAGCGCCGAAGACGGCGGCGCGCGTGCCGATGGCGAGGCCGACGACGACGAGGCCGTACTGCGAGACGGAGGAGTACGCGAGCATCCGCTTGATTTCCGACTGGGCGACGGCGAGGACGCTCCCGACGACGATGCTCACGCACGCGAAGACGATGAGTGCCGTCCGCGCGACGGGCACCGCCTCGAAGAAGGCGGGCGTGTAGACGGTGTAGACGAGTCGCAGGAGTGCGTAGCCGGCAACCGTCGAGACGAGCGCGGCGATGAGCGCACTCACGCTGTCCGGGGCGTCGTTGTACGCGTCGGGTTGCCACGTGTGGAGCGGGAACAGCGCCGTCTTGGTCGCGAGGCCGACGACGATGAAGCCGAAGGAGGCGAGCACGAGCGTCGAGTCGTAGCCTGCCTCCGCGAGCTTGACCGACAGGTCGGCCATGTTGAGCGTCCCCGTCGCGACGAGGGCGTAGCCCACGCCGAGCAGGTAGAGCGACGCGGCGACGGTGCCGAACATGAGGTACTTGAGCGCCGAGACGGCCGACCGTCCGGTGCCGGCGCTCGCGACGAGGGCGTACGTCGCCAGCCCCGAGATTTCGAGGAAGACGTAGAGGTTGAACACGTCGCCGGTGACGGCCATCCCCGACAGCCCGGTGACCAACAGCAGGTACTCCGTGTAGAACGGCGTCCCGCTGGGGTCGTCCCGAATCGCGTACACGAGGATGGTGAGAGAGACGACGGCGACGAGGGTGACGACCACCGCCGACAGGCCGTCGACGACGAGTTCGATACCGTAGGGCGCGACGAACCCGCCCACCTCGGTCGAGAGCGGGCCGTTGGCGATGGCGTCGGTGCCGATCCACACGGCGAGGACCGTCTGGACGGCGAGCGTGCCGCCGGCGACGGCGGGCGGGCCGCGCTCGCTCGCCAACCCGGTGGCGACGGCGAGCACCGCGCCGAGCATCGGGACGGTGACCAACAGCGGGACGAACGCGTCAGTCATCGGCTCGCACCTCCGCGAGGGTGTCCTCGTTGACCGTGCCGTAACTCCCGTAGATGCGGATGACGAGGCCGAGGGCGACGGCGGTCAGGCTCACCCCGACGACGATGGCCGTCAGGATGAGGACGTGCGGAAGCGGCGAGACGAAGGGGCCGCCACCACCGCCGCTCTGGACGACGGGCGACTCGCCGCCGGTGCGGAACGCCGACGAGATGAAGAACACGAAGATGCCCGTCTGGAAGACGTTCAGGCCGATTATCTTCTTCACGAAGTTGTCGCTCTCTATCATGACGTACGCGCCGATGGCCAACAGGGCGACCACGACGAGGTACGTGTACTTCGTCGTCAGTAGTTCTATCATTCAGCGGTCCTCCTCCCCCGGTTCGGTGGCGTCGTACGCGCTGTCGAGGCCCGTCCCCAACAGGAAGAAGAGGCCGGTGATGACCCCGGAGACGACGACCCCGATACCGAGTTCGACGAGTTCGATGCTGTATTTGCTGCCATGGTGAATCGGGTAGAGCGTGAATTCGAGGAACGTCCCGCCGAAGGCGTAGGAGCCGAAGCCCACGAGAAGGAAAGTCCCGAGGCCGCCGAGGACGAGCGCCGCGAGCTGTTCGTTTCGAAGATAGGCCGCGATGGGTTCGATACCGTACGCGAACCCGAGCATGACGACTGTCGTCGCGGCGATGACGCCGCCCTGGAAGCCGCCACCCGCGGAGCTCGCACCGTGGAACATCACGAACAGGCCGAGGGTGAGCACGAAGGGGGCAATCACCCGAACGGTCGTCATGATGATGGTGCTCTCGACGTAGGGCGGGCGCTCCTCGCCGGGGCGGGAGAGCTGGCCTTCCAGTTCGTCGTCGGATTGGTCATCTCGTTCGCTCATACGAATTCCTCCTGCCGGAGCACGAGCAACATCGCGATGCCGGCGGCGAAGACGACTGCCGCCTCGCCGAGGGTGTCGAACCCGCGGTAGCCGACGAGGATGGCGGTCACGACGTTGGTCACGCCCGTCTGGTCGTAGGCGTTGTCGAGGTAGTACTGGCTCACCTCGCCGCCGAGGACCGGCGTCCCGCCGGCGCCCATCGCCGGGAGCGCCGGCACCGTCGCGCCGACGGTGACGACGATGGCGACGACAGCCAGTCCGGACCGGAGGCTGACGCCCTCGAAGCGCTCCGAGCGCGAGACGGTGGTTCGCGCGATGGTGAGCAAGAAGAGGACGGTGGTGATGCCCGCGCCGACCGCTGCCTCGGTGAGCGCCACGTCGGGCGCGCGGAGGAACGACCAGAGGACGGCGACGCCGAAGCTGTACCCCGCGAAGGCGACGATGCTGGCGACCACGTCACGAAGGAGCGCCGCGGCCAGCGCGCTGCCGACCATGAACACGAGGACGGCAGCGACGAGGAACTCGGCGCTCATTCCTCGCCCTCCAACTCGTCGCCCGCCGGTTCGACCTCCTGCTCTTTCGCGGCCCGGGCGATGGCGTGGGCCGCGGTCGGACTCGTCACGAACAGGAAGACGAGCAGGAAGACGAGCTTCAGCGACTCGGTGCCGAGTCCCAGGACGAGCGCAATGCCCGCGAGCGAGAGCACCGACCCCAGGGTGTCGCTCTTCGAGGCGGCGTGGAGCCGCGAGTAGAGGTCAGGCAGCCGGATGATGCCGACCGTCGCGACGAACCCGAAGAAGGTGCCGACGACGACCAACACCGCAGCGAGCGTCTCCAGCGGCGTCATATGACGCCACCCCACTCGACGGTGAACTTCGAGACGGCGATGCTCATGACGAAGTTGAGCAGGGCGTAGACGAGCGCCACGTCCAGGTAGCCGTACTCGCCGAAGGCGACGCTCACCAGCGCGATGACGATGACCGTGTTCGTCCCCACCACGTTGATGGCGACGATGCGGTCCTGCGTGGTCGGGCCGCGGACGACCCGGTACAGCAACACGACGGCGAAGGTGGCGAACGCGCCCGCGGCGAGGAGGAGAATCGTCGACAGCGTCGACGAGACGGCTACCTCGCTGCCGCCGCCCGCGGCGAGGGGTACGGGCAACATTAGGTCTCACCCTCCGTGGTGTCCTCGTCTCGGGCGAGTCGTTCGCGGGGCGACGCGATGCGCGCCGACTCCCGGCCGTAGAAGACGAAGCGGACGAAGCGTTCGAGCTTGCCTTCGAGCAGGTCGTCTTCCGCGTCGGGAATCAGCGCGTGGACGTGGAAGTGCTGCCGGCTCACGTCGATTGTCAGCGTCCCCGGCGTCAGCGTGATGGAGTTCGCGAGCGTGGTGACGGGGAGGTCACCCCACACCGCGGCGTCGAATTCGACGGTGCGCGGGTCGATGGGGAGACTGGGATGCAACACCACGTACGCGAGGGAGACGTTCGCCTTCGCAATCTCCCAGAGCAGGATGGGCGTGTAGAGTGCGATTCGGCCGAGCGTGACGCCGACGACCCGCAGGCGGGGCAGGTCACCCTTGAGCGCGACGCGAGCGAGCGTCAGCGTGACGGCGCCCGCGGTGACGGCGCCCGTCAGCACTTCGTAGCCGTCCGTCAGGTGCCACCCGCCGAGCGCGATGTAAAACAGGAAGGTGACGACGAACACGAACGCGAACGACGGCAGTCCGATGGCGGTAAAGGGCAGGCGGCGTCGCGTCTGTCGCGTCACCGGCGCTTCGAGTACGTCGAAGCCGCGGCGCGCGAGTTCCTCCTCGAACGACCGGAGGAGCGGGACGCTTCCCCCGGGGCGGAACGAGGGGTCGACGACGATTTCTCTCACGTCGTTGTGCTCGGCGTAGCGACTGACCACGTCCGCGAAGTCGGCGGGACTGAAGACGTACTCGTTCGTCCCGACGGTCGCCGATTTCACGGTGACGGTGCGTGGTTCGTCCTCGCCGACCAGTTCGTCGAGGTCCTCCTCCGCCCAAGCGACGACTCGGTCGAGGAGCGTCTCGGCGGCGGCGACGGCCGCGGGGTCCGTCTCGAAGATGCGCCACCGCGCGGGATAGACGAAGTGTATCGTCACGGGTTCGTCGGCGTCGGCCGACGAGTCGTGGGCGCGTTCGACGGCGTGAGCGACCGTCCGCCGCAGCGTCTCCGAGTCGCCGACGGGCACGAGGACGTCCCCGGGGTGTTCAGCCTCCATCCGGTGGTCGACCTCCGGCGACCCGAGCAGTGGCTCCCCCGTTCATACGTATCACTTCGTACCCTTCGGTTCCGGTTTGATAACTATTGCTATACCGTGTATCGCTGCCGGAGTGGCGCACAGTCAGTCGAGTTCGGCGGCGAGGTCGTCCGCGACGCGCGCCCCGAGTCCCGCCTTCGGTCCGGCGTACGTCTCCGTCGTCTCCCCGACGACCAGCGCCCGCGTCTCGTCGTCGCCCATCACCGTCGCGTCGTTGGCGACGACGAAGGCGAGGTCCACCCGGTCGCGGAGCGAGCGCGCGCGTTCCACCATTGCGTCGTCGTCGCCGCTGGTCTCGGCTTTGAACCCCACCATCGTGAGGTCGGGGTGGGCCTCGCGAACCGTATCGAGGAGTTTCGGCGTCGGTTCGAGCGTGAGCGTCAGCGACTCACCGGAGCGTATCTTCTCCGACGCCGTCTCGACGGTGAAGTCGCCGATGGCGGCGGCGGAGACGAGGGCGTCTGCGTCTTCGACGGCGGCCGTCGCGGCGTCGCGCATCTCCGCCGCGCTCTCGACGCGCCGCACGTCGGCGTAGGGCACGTCCGGGCCGTCGTGGACGAGTGTCACGTCCGCGCCGCGGACGTAGCAGGCGCGGGCGACGGCGCGGCCCGTCCGCCCCGACGCGCGGTTCGAGAGCGTCCGAATCGGGTCGACCGACTCCGTCGTCGCACCGCTGGTGACGACGACGTGACGGCCGTCGAGCGTCGCGGGCGCCGTCGCGCGCGCCGTCTCGGTGACGATGGCTTCCTCGCTCGCTATCTTCGCTTTCCCCTCCTCGATTCGCGGGTCGACGAAGTCGACGCCCCACGACTCGACGCGGTCGATGGCCTCCAACACGCCCGGGTGGTCGTACATGGGTTCGTGCATCGCGGGCGCGACGACGACGGGGACGTCGGCGCCAAGCGCCGTCGTCGCACAGGTCGTCACCGGCGTGTCGTCGACGGCGGCGGCGATTTTGCCCACGGTGTTCGCCGTCGCGGGCGCGACGAGTAGCACGTCGGCCCACCCGTCTCGCCCGCAGAGGTCGACGTGTTCGACCGCGCCCGTGATTTCCGTGACGGGGGCGTGCTCGGTGGCGAACTGGAGCGCCCACGGGTGGACGATGCGCTCGGCGCTCGGGGTCGTGACGGCTCGAACGGTCGCGCCCGCCCGCCGCAACTCGTGGGCGAGTTCCACCGTCGTCACCGCCGCGATGCTCCCCGTGACGCCGAGGGCGACGTTGGTGTCTGCCAGCATTCGTCCGCCCTTCCGCGCCGAGGGCCTTAAGCGCGGGTGGATGCGTACAATCCGCGTCGAAGTCTCCGAAACGTGTTTTGACGTGGCGGGTGTCACACCGGCCGTGACCCGCGAATCAGAGCTCATGCTGTACGCCCTCCTCGGGATTCCGGCCGTCGTCGTCGGGTTCGTCCTCCTCACGCTCGGACCGTTGGGGTGGTTTCTCGCCGCCTTCCTCGGCATCGCCGCCCTCGGAATCACGTCGCTCCGCGGCGACGACGAGAAGTCGGCCGACGGCCCGGAGCGCGTGAACTGCCCCCACTGTGGGTCGCGGACCGCGGCGGACGACGCCTGCGAGTACTGCGGCGAACCACTCGAGTAGGCGCGGAACGCTTACCACGATTCGGGCCGACCACCCGCCGTGGACCGAATCCACGTCAGTACGGTCGTCTGCCTCCCGCCCGAGGAGGTGTACGACTTCCTCGTCGACTTCCCGCGATACGCGCGCTACTCGGAGCATCTGACGGACGTGACCGCGAGGGGCGACGGGTCGCCGGGCACCGAATACCAGTTGCGCTTCGCGTGGTGGAAGCTGTCCTACACCGCCCACACCGAGGTGATCGAGGCCGACCCGCCCTCCAGCCTCGACTGGCGCGTGACCGAGGACGTGGACGCCCGCGGTCGGTGGCGGGTCGAACCGCTCGACTCGGTGCCTGCGGGCGTCCCCGGCGACGGCCCGGCCTGTCGGGTCCACCTTGAAGTCGAGTTCGACGCCGATTCCGCGAGCGGTGGGATGCTCGATTTGCCGCGGTTCGTCTCGCTCGATTGGGTGGTCGAGAAGGTGAAACCCGTGCTGGTTTCGGAGGCCGAACAGGTCGTCGAACGCATCGTCGCCGACCTCGAAGGGCGCCGCCGGGAGGTCGACCTCGTCGTCCACGAGGAGCCGGAGTCGGTGTGACTCCGCGAAGCGAAATCGTGAAACCGCAAGCGTGAGCACGTAGGGGCATGGTCACTCCCGGGGGCGGTCCAGTGTGCACATAATCATCGTCGGCGCGGGACAGGTCGGGTCGAGCATCGCCGCCGACCTCGCCGACTCGCACGACATCGTCGTGATGGACCGAGACGGCGACCGGGTCGAGGAACTGACGTACTCGCTCGACGTCCTCGCCGTCCAGGGCGACGGCACGTCGCTGTCGTCGCTGGAGGAGGCGGGCGTCGACGAGGCCGACATGGTCATCGCCAGCACCGACGACGACGAGACGAACATCGTCATCTGTGCGACGACACGCGCCGTGAGCGACGCTTTCACCGTCGCACGCGTGAAGAACACGGAGTACCTCCGGACGTGGGAGCGCTCCGAGCGCGCGTTCGGCATCGACTTCATCGTCTGTACGAACCTGCTGGCCGCCGAATCCATCGTCCGCGTCGTCGGCATCCCCGCCGCGCGCGACGTGGACTCCTTCGCCGGCGGGAGCGTCCAGATGGCGGAGTTCGAGATTCCGCCGGGGAGTCCCGTCACCGACCAGACCGTTGCGGAGGCTGACCGGTTCGAACAGCTCACCTTCGCCGCCATCCTCCGCGACGACGAGCTCGAACTCGCGCGTGGGGGGTCGGTGCTGCACGAACACGACCGGGTAGTAGTAATCGGCAGCCCGGGCGCAGTCCGCGGGTTCGCGACCAGTATCGCCCCGGACGAACCGCCGGGCACGGCGGAGGAAGTCGTCATCATTGGCGGGAGCGAAATCGGCTATCACGTCGCCCGCCTCCTCGGCGACCGGGGCTTCAAACCGCGCCTGATAGAACAGGACCCGGACCGTGCCCGGCTTCTCGCCGAGGAGCTCCCGAAGGCCGTGGTCATGCAGAACGACGCGACGGACATGGACTTCCTCGAACGCGAGCACATCGGCGACGCGGACTTCGTCATCGCCGCCCTCGACTCCGACGAGAAGAACCTGCTCGTCTCGCTTTTGGCGCGGCGCTTGGGCGTCGACCGGACGGTGGCGATCATCGACACGGCCGCGTATGTCGACCTCTTCGAGACGGTTGGCGTCGACGTGGCGGTCAATCCGCGCGAGGTGGTGGCCGAGGAGATTACGCGCTTCACCCGCGAGGGCGGCGCCGAGAACATCGCCATCATCGAGAGCGACCGCGCCGAGGTGATGGAGGTCGAAATCGACGCCGAGAGCGTCCTCGCCGGCCGACCGATTCACGAGTCGGTCCACGACCTGCCCGACGGCGTCGTCATCGGCGCCATCACCCGCGACGACGAGTTCGTCACGCCCCGTGGCGATACGGTCATCCAACCCGGCGACCACGTCGTCGTCTTCCTCGACACGAGCGTGGCCGACGAGGCGACGCCGTTGCTGTGACATCAGCAGGTTAAAGCCGCTCCGCTGGTCAACGCTTGACAGACTCGATGGCGATTCGTGTCGATTACCGGGCGAGTCTGAGCCTCGTCGGGAGCGTCCTCAAACACCTCTCCGTACCGCTGGCGCTCCCGCTCGCCGTGGCAGTCGCCTACGGCGAGTCCGTCGCGCCGTTTCTCGCAACCATCGCGGTGACCATCACGGTCGGCTGGTGGCTGGAACGGCTCCGTCCCGAACCCGACATCGGCGCGCGCGAAGGCTTTCTGATGGTCGCGGTGACGTGGCTGGCGGTGTCGGTCATCGGCGCGCTCCCGTATCTGGTCGAGGCACACGGCCTCCCGGGTCTCGCCCCGGCGACGGCGCCGGACTCGACGCTCGCTCATCCCGCGAACGCGCTGTTCGAGAGTATGAGCGGATTCACGACGACGGGGGCGACCGTCCTCGGGCAGATTTCGCTCGACGCCCACGGCCACGGCATCATGCTCTGGCGACAGCTCACCCAGTGGCTCGGCGGGATGGGTATCGTCGTCCTCGCGGTGGCGATTCTGCCGGAGCTCTCGGTCGGCGGGGCGCAGTTGATGGACGCGGAAGCGCCGGGGCCGGGCATCGAGAAACTCACGCCGCGAATCGCGGAGACGGCGCGGGCGCTCTGGGTTGCGTATCTGGGATTCACCGTCCTCGAAATCGTGTTGCTCTACGGACTCCACCGCGCGGGGATGGCGCCCGGGATGGGCGTGTACAACGCCGTCGCCCACGGGTTGACGACGCTCCCGACCGGCGGATTCTCGCCCGAGGCGCGGAGCATCGAGGCGTTCTCCGCCGCCGTCCAGTGGCTCATCATCCCCTTCATGGTCGTCGCGGGGACCAACTTCGCCCTGTTTTGGCACGCGCTGACGGGCGACCCGAAACGGCTTCCCGGCGACTCCGAGTTCCGATTCTACGTCGGTGCGATGGCCGTCCTCACAGGGCTAGTGGCGGCGGTTCTGTTCGTCGGGCACGGAATTTCGACGGCCGTTCCCGCGGGCGGGACGTACGACGCCGCCTACCTCGACGGTATTCGGGCGACACTCGTCGGCCACGTCGAACCGTCGCTCAGACACGCGGCGTTTCAGGTCGTCTCGCTAGTGACCACGACCGGGTACGCCAGTATCGACTTCAACGCGTGGGGACCGTCGGCGCAGTATCTCCTCCTCTTCGGGATGTTCATCGGTGGGTCCGCCGGGTCCACCGGTGGGGGTATCAAGGTCGTTCGGTGGTATATCATCCTGAAGTCGATTCGGCGGGAACTGTTCACGACGGCACACCCCGAGGCCGTGCGCCCGGTCAGACTCGCCGGCCGGACGGTCGACGAGCGGGCCATCCGTGGTGTCTACGCCTTTACGCTCCTGTACTTCGTGCTGTTTTTCGTTGCGACGGCGCTGCTCTTCCTCGACGCGGCCCGGATGGACCTCTCGCTGTCGGTGCTCGAAGTCATGAGCGCCGTCGCCGCGACCCTCGGCAACGTCGGGCCGGGATTCGGTCTCGTGGGACCGATGGGGAGTTATCTCGACTTCTCGTCACCGGCGAAGCTCTTCATGATCGTCCTGATGTGGATTGGACGGCTGGAAATCCTACCGGTGTTGGTCGTCCTGACGCCCGAATACTGGCGCCAGTAGCCGAGAATCAGCGCTGAAAATTGGCGGGGTACGTTTATCCTCCAGATTTGGATACACCCAAATGCGACCGCTCGTTTGCCGGCGAGCGGGTGGGGAGCGAGGTTTGTAGAGATATCCGTATCTCTCTCGAATTCTGTTGTGGGAGACACCAGCACACTCCGCGAACGACAATTTTCTTTCACAAATATATCAAAAATATAAACTGTCTTTGTACCTCTCACTCGCGGATTACCCGCATGGTCGATCTAACTCGACGCAGCTTGATGGCGACGTCAGTCGCCGCGGCACTCGGGGCTAGCGTCTCCGGGGTCGCGAGCGCAGAGGAAGTAGCAGAGACGGACACGCCGGGCGCGCCGAGCGTCAAGGGGGAACTCAAGCGGTTCTCGACGACGGCGTTCGGTGCCGAGGTGACGGGTCCGTTCGTCTTCGACGACGGCTCGTTCCTGTACAGCCTCCAGCACCCCGAGGGCGAGAATCCGGAGCCATTCGGCCGGGCGGCAGTCGGTTACTTCAGCGGCTTCCAGTTCTCTTTCGACGGGTCCAACGACGACTTCACCGAAGTCGGGATTCCGGACACCGAAGCCAAACAGCGACAGATTCGGTCCGAATCCGGCGACTACGAGATTCTGTTCCAAGGGCGCGAGCCGATTCGGGGCGGCGAGGCGCGCCTCGGCGTGACGCAGACGCCGGACGGCACCGACATCACACAGGACACCTTCGCGGGCACGCAGTACGGCGGGGCGGCGACGAACCCCGACTGCAACCAGTTCGTTCCCACGAACGACGAGGGCACCGAGGGGTATCTCTTCACCAACTGGGAGAACAGCCCCGGGTGCATCTCGCGGGTCTTCATCAGTCAGGACGGGGAGGGCGAGTGGAGCGCCGACCTAGACGACGCGATGAACCTGACGAACACGTCGTCGTTCCGCGATATCGGCGGCACGCGCATCAACTGCTACGGCGACCTCAGCCCGTGGGAGACGATGATTTCCTCCGAGGAGAACTACGCCCACACCCGTGTCTCACTCACCAACACGGTCGGCGACATCGTCGAGAACGGGAGCGGTGAGGGGCTCGTGGGTGGCTGTCAGTTCTGGAACCGCCCGAACCCGACCGAGATTTCCGGTGCCATCGACACCTACGCCGACGACGGCGACGTCGACACCAACTGGAGTCCGCAGGGGTACTGGGCACTCACCGGGGTCGAGTTCCTCGCGTACCACCTCGGCGCGGAACCGTCCGACCAGAGCGGTGAGGACAACCTCGCCACGACGCCCATCGACGACGTCTACCCGAACCCCTACCGCTACGGCTACCACGTCGATATCCGACAACCGGCCGCCGAGACACCCGACCCGATCAAGTACTGGGTGATGGGTCGGAGCGCGTGGGAATCCCCCGATATCCAAGGCGACCGCAAGACCGTCTACAGCTGTGCCGACGGCGACAGCAAGGGTATCTACAAGTTCGTCGCCGACGAGCCAATCGACAGCTACGACGACACCGACGACATCGCGGGCACGCTCTACGCGCCGAAAATCACGAACGACGCGGCCAACGCCAGCGAGGCAGGCCAGCGCAACTCCCCGGCCCAGACCCCGCTCGAAATCGAGTGGATCGAACTCGGCCACGCCACCAACGGCGAGGTCGAATCCTGGATCGCCGAGTACGACGACGTGACGCAGGTCGACTACCTCGAAACCCACGCCGAGACCAGCTGGCAGAACGATCCCGCGGCGGCGCTGAAGGAAGCCGACCTCGAAGTCATCGAGAACGGCAACCAGAACTACATCACCAACGAGGAAATCGTCCGATGGGCCGAGCAGTACGAGGCCAACGGCCCGGACGGCGTCGATGAGGAACTCCGCCGTGTTCCCTTCCTCGAGACGCGCGCCGCGGCCAAAGAGATCGGCGCCTCCATCGAGTTCAACAAGGCCGAGGGTGTCGACAGCGTCGACGACTCCCAGCCCGGTGACCTCGTCTACTTCGGCATCTCCGAGTTCAACGACGACCTGGCAAACGACGAGGGCGATATCCAGATGGACCGCGTCGACGGCGGCGTCGTCTACCGCGCGGAGCTCGAACCCAACTACAACGTCTCGACGCTCGAACCGGTCATCACGGGGCCGGACTTCACCGACGGGCCGGAGGATGCCGACGACGCCCTCCGCAACATCGACAACGTCTACACGATGCGCGACGGGCGCGTGATCTGTTGTGAAGACGGCTTCGGCGGCCCGGCCCGCTCGTACCCCAACGACGGCCTCTACGTCTTCCAGCCGAACGTCATGCTCGACGTCGACTCGATGGCCGTCGGCTACGGCCAGACGGGCGAGGTCGAACTCACCGCCTCGGCGCTGCCGACCGGCTTCTCCGGCGGCGAACTCACGGTGTCGGTCACCAACCCGGACGTGGCCACCATCACGGGCGTCGAGTTCCCCGAGAACCTCGGCCTGACCGAGAGCTCGGCCAGTACCGACGGGTCGAGCGTGACGATTCGCGTCGCGGACACGGACCGAGCGATTCAGAGCGGCGGGCGGAAGATTCCGCTCGCCACGCTGACGGTCCGCGGCGTCGATACGGGGACGACGGACCTGCAGGTCGAGGTGGAGAGCCTCGACAACGAGGACGGCAACGCCATCGACACCGAGGCGCGGTCGGGAGTGCTCGTCACCGGTCCGCCGACGGTCACGGGCGGAAGTGCCCCGACCGACCCCGACGGCGACGGGTTCTACGAGGACCTCAACGGCAACGGCCGCCTCGACTACGAGGACATCGAAATCCTCTTCGACAACTTCGACGCCGACAGCGTGACGATGAACAAGTCGGCCTACGACTTCAACGAGAACGGCCGCCTCGACTTCGACGACATCGTCGACCTCTACGGAGAGGTCAACTGATCCGACGGCGGTAGCGGGTCAGTCACGGCGAGCGCTCGTCGGTCACCGACCGACCGCGCTCGGCCCCACCGCCACCTTATTTAACACAATGATTCGACGCATTCGTTCCACACTGAGTCCACGTTCGATACTCGCCGACGCTCGCCAGCGACGCGTCGCGACTGCAGTCGCGCTGGTGGCGCTCGCCCTCCTCGGGGCGGTGGCGGCGACGGGGACCGCCGCGGCACAGAGCGACCAACCAACCGTCGTCGTCACCGACGCCACGGCGACGGCGGACGGCACGGCGACGGTCGGCATCGTCCTCACGAACGCCCCGAACGGCCTGGCGGGGTACTACCTCGATATCACCGTCGAGACGCCCGGGACGGCCCGCATCCAGTCCGCGAGCTATCCCGACCGCTTCGGGCTGACGACCGAGCCACAGATTGGCTCAGACGGGACGACGGCCACCCTTGAAGCGGCCGACATGGAGGGCGCCGTCGAACCCGGGGCGACGAACGTGACGCTGGCGACGGTCGAAATCGCCGGCGCCGAACCGGGCGAGGCGACCCTCTCGGTCACGCCCCGGCAGTTCGACGCCGACACCGGGAACGCCTTCGAACCGGCCACGCAGTCCGGGACCGTGACGGTGTCCGACGGCGCGACGACGCCCACCGCAGACGCCGGCTCCACCGACGCCTCGAACGGCGGTCAGTCGAGCCAGTCCGACGCCTCGACGGCCGACGGGACCGACGCGGGCCCCACCGACACCCCTGCACCGACCTCCGGATTCGGAACCTTCCCGACACCGCTCGTGGTCGTCGCCATCGCGCTCCTGCTCGGCGGCGCCCGCTGGCGACAGCGCTAACACACCATGTCCTCACACGCACACGACGCCATCGACGGCACGGAATCGACGTATCGCGAGTACGTCCTCGACGTTCGCATCGCCGAGGCGACGGCCGACGACGAGACGGTCTACCGATTCGAAGCCCCCGACCACGTGGGGGCTGTCTTCGAGGACCCCGAGGCCGCGACCCTCTACGCCGACGTCTTCTTCGACGTCAACGGCTTCGACGAGGTGGATGTCGGCGACCGGGGCATCCCGCCGACCATCATCCAGGCTGGCCGCGACACCCTCGTCGCGTATTTCCTGACGCAGTCGTACGCGGACCAGCTGTGGGTCGCGTCGTTCTACGGACTGAAGCCCGAGAAGATCGACCGCTACGTCAATCGAGTCCGCAAGCGTGCGGACCGCGTCCGCGAGGGTGTTCGCGACCGCGACCTCGACTGACCCCCGAGTATCGCGAGTGAGAATTCGGGCCATACCGTTATATCTGCACCCGGTCGCAATGGAGATGGGCGACCCGGTTCGGCGCCGGGACGGCGTTCGTCGTCCGGCCGACTAACGTGGCGCGCTTCCGGGGGGAACGTGCCAAGAGTCGGACCGGGACGCCTCTCGCGTGTGACACCCTCTTCGGCCGTCACGGATTCAGGCCGTAGAGCATCGACCGAACGAAGACGAGCACTGGAATGATTTCCAGCCGTCCGATCCACATATTGACGACGAAGGCTCCCTCGGCGACGACGGGCATCGTCGGCCCGGTGATACCCGTCGAGAGGCCGACGTTCCCCTGTGCACTCGCCACCTCGAAGAGCGCGTCGGCGTAGGTAAACTCCGGTCCGGCGACGTTGACGAGGAGGAGGCTACTCGCGGCGAGAAAGAGTAGCCACAGCAGGGAGACGATGGCCGCCTCGCTGAACTCTCGTTCCATCGTCTCGCGGTCGAGGAGTCGGTCGCCGATGCGTGCGTTCACCACGGCGTTCGACGGCAGGAACACCCGCGAGAACTGCCACTTGATGCCGCGGACGATGGTGTAGCCGCGGATGATTTTCAGGCCGCCGACCGTCGACCCCGCCGCTCCACCGAGCGTCATCGCGCCCGCGACGAGCAGTTTCCCGCCCGCGGCCCAGCGATCGATGGGCGACGACTGGAACCCCGTACACGAGAGGGCGCTGACGAACTGGAAGGTCGAGTCGCGAATCGCGTCCACGACTGGCGCCGCGATGCCAAGCGAGCGGAGACTGGCGTAGTTCGCCGTCCCGGTGAACGCGCCCGTCGGGAGCGTGACAGCGTTCTGAACCGACAGCGCGATGGCGCCGACGACGAGGAGGACGAACAGCCACCGGGTCTGGATGTCGGTCCAGAGCTGGCGCACGTCTCGGTCTCCGAGGACGGCGTAGTGGACGGGGAAGGCGATGGCGCCGAGAGTCATCACGGGCAGCAACACCGTCTCGATGAGCGGCGAATCGTAGGTGGCGATGGAGTTGTCGGTGACGCTGAATCCGCCGGTCGACAGCCCCGTCATCGCGTGGTTGAGTGCCTGCCAGCCCGCCTGCCAGAGCGGGAGCGAGGACCCGTAGTCGCTCGCGCGGATGGCGAGAAAGAGCGCCACGATAGAGAGCAGCGTGTAGCCGAGGAAGAGCTTCCAGACCGTCCGCACCGTCGAGACGATGCTCGGGTGGATGCGTTCCTCTCGCGTCTCACTCCGGTAGAGGGCGTAACTCCCGCTTCCGGGCCGGGAGAGAATCGTCACCGTCAGCACGATGACACCCACCCCGCCGACGTACTGGATGAGCGACCGCCACCACTGAATCGTCCGCGGGAGCGACGGTTCGTGGACGGCCATCGTGAGACCGCTCCCGGTCCACCCGCTCATGCTCTCGAAAAGAGCGTGGACGGGGTCACGAAAGACGTAGAGACTCGACGCCGCGTAGTCGGCGCCGGCGGGAACGAACCCCGAGGCGACGGCCTGTGGCGTCATCGTCGCGGTCAGGAAGAAGGGGAGGGCGCCGAAGACGGCCGTACAGAACCACCCGGACGCCGCCACGACCATGCCGTGTTTGAGTCGTGGCTCGGGGGCGGCGGCGAAGCGACGGCGGGCCGCGACGCCGACGCCGGCCGTCACCGCCGCGGCGAACAGGAACGCCTCTGCCGCGTAGTACTCGCGGGCGAGCAACGCCACGCCCACCGAGAGCGCCATCAGCGCCGCCTGCATCACCAGGAGCGACCCCACGTCTCGGGCGATGGTCGCGAGGTCGGCGGGGACGCCGGCGACGGTGCGACGCCGGGGCATCACTCGTCCCCGGTGTCGAACGCCGACGTGACGCCGTCGGTCACGCCCGCCGCGGCGTAGACCGTCAGCCTGTCACCGGCGCGAATCGTCGTGCTCCCGCGGGGGACGACTGGCGACTCCGCGTCCGGGCGCTCGATGGCGACGATGAAGAGGTCGTCGTCGAGCAAGCCCGCCTGCGCGGCTTCGGAAATCGTCGTGCCCGCCATGGGCGCGCCCGCGTCCACGTCGATTTCGAACACCTCCGCTTCCTCGCCGACCTGCATGTAGTCGACGATGGAGGGGCGCTCAACGGCGCGATACAGGTACTCGGCGATGAGTCGCTGCGGGTTCTGCATCGTGTTGACGCCCACTCGCTCGAACAGGCTCATGTGCTCGGGATTGTGGACAACCGAGACGACGTTCGGCACCTCGAGTTCCTGACTCAGCAGGCAGACCATGATGTTGACCGCGTCGCGGTCCGTCGTCGAGATGAGCGCGTCGGCCCGGTCGGCGCCCGCGTCGACGAGCGTCTCCTTGACCGTCGCGTCGTCGTTGATGACCAGACAGTCGTAGTGAGCGGCGCGTTCGGCGCGCTCTTCGTCGTGTTCGACGACGACCACCTCGTTGCCGCCGCTCGTGGCGACTTCGATCAGCGGCGTGCCGATGTCGCCGGCGCCGACGATGACGATATACATCTGTGGACACGTCGCACAGGTCGAAAAGAAAAACTGTCGCCTCAGTACGGTCGTCGGCCCGTCCTCACTCCAGCGCGCTCGCCGCGCGAATGATCTCGCGTTCGCCGAACGCGGGGCCGATCAGCTGCAGGCCGACGGGCAGGCCGTCGGCTTCGCCCGCTGGCACGGAGATGGCGGGCAGGTTGGCGAGATTGACCGGCACCGTGTTGGCGTCGGCGAGGTAGAGCTGGAGCGGGTCGTCGAGGCTCTCGCCGAGTTCGAAGGGGAGCACGGGCATCGTCGGCGACGCGAGCACGTCCGCCTCGCTGAGCGCGTCGTCGAACTCCTGTTTGAGCCACGCGCGGGCGTCCTGTGCCTTCGCGTAGTACTTGTCGTGATATCCGGCGGAGAGCGCGTACGTCCCGAGGAGGACGCGGCGCTTGACCTCGTCGCCGAAGCCCTCCTCGCGGACCGCCGCGAAGGATTCGTTCCAGTTGCCCTCGGCGTCGGTGTCGGGGCCGTAGCGCACGCCGTCGAAGCGCGCGAGGTTCGACGACGCCTCGGACATCGCGATGACGTAGTACGCCTGCACCGCGCGCTCGACGGCGGGGAGGCTCACGTCCTTGACCTCGGCGCCCTGTGACTCCAGGTCGTCGAGGGCGGCCTCGAACGTTTCGACGACGCGTTCGTCGGCGCCCTCGACCAGTTCCGTCGGGACGCCGATGGTGAGGCCGTCTACGTCGCCGTCAGCGGCGCTCGCGTAGTCGGTGTCGGCGCCCGCCTCGCGCGTCGTGGCGTCGCGTTCGTCGGGGCCGGCGATGACGTCGAGGGCCTCGGCGGCGCCCTCGACGGTGGACGCCAGCGGGCCGATCTGTTCCAGCGAGTTGGCGTAGGCGACCAGTCCGTACCGGGAGACCAGTCCGTACGTCGGCTTGATGCCGACGACGCCGCAGAACGCGGCGGGACAGCGGACGGAGCCACCGGTGTCGCTGCCGAGGGCGATGTCGGCCTCGCCGGCGGCGACGGCGGCGGCGCTCCCGCCGGAGGACCCGCCGGGCACTCGGGACTCGTCGACGGGGTTCTTGGTCGGGCCGAACGCCGACGTCTCCGTCGTCGTCCCCATCCCGAACTCGTCCATGTTGGTCTTGCCGACGATGGTCGCGCCCGCGTCTTTCAGGCGTTCGACGACCGTCGCGTCGTACGGCGGCACGTAGTCGGCGAGCATCTCGGAGCCACAGGTGGTCCGGACGCCTGCCGTCGAGATGTTGTCCTTGACGGCGACGGTGCGGTCCGCGAGGGGGCCGTCGTCGGCGCCCTTGATGTCCGTCTCGGTGATGAACGCGTCGTGGCTCATGAGACGCTCGGTCCCTTGAAGTAGCCGTCCTCGGTTTCCGGGGCGTTCTGGAGCGCCTCCTCCTGTGACAGACCCTCGCGCACCTCGTCGGGGCGCATGACGTTCACCAGGTCGGCCTCGGCGTCCACCTCGGGCACGTCGTCGAGGGCGTCGAAGTAGGAGAGAATGTCGGCGAACTGCACGGCGAAGCGGTCCACCTCCTCCTCGTCGAGGTCGATCCGCGCGAGGTCGGCCACGTGGCGTACCTCGTCGGGGTCGACCGGCGTCTCGCTCATGTCTCTGGGCACTGCCGGGCCGGCACTAAGGGTTTCGGTCCCGCCGCTGGCGACGGCCAGTAGCGCTTATGTGACTCGGGCAACCACGCTCCGCCGATGGTCGACGGAACCTTCGGCGGCTACGGTGGCCGTCACGTCCCCGAAGCACTCGAAGAGCCCCTCAAACACCTCGCGAACGCGTACGACGAAGTCGCGACGACCGAGGAGTTCCAGTCGGACCTGCGCGACCTGCTGGAGACGTTCGCCGGGCGCCCGACGCCCATCTATCACGCCCGCAACCTGAGCGAGCGCTACGGCGCCGACATCTACCTCAAGCGCGAGGACTTGCTCCACGGCGGCGCCCACAAGATAAACAACACGCTCGGGCAGGCCCTTCTCGCGAAGCGAGCGGGCAAGGACCGCCTCATCGCCGAAACCGGCGCCGGCCAGCACGGCACGGCGACGGCGATGGCGGGTGCGCTCCTCAACCTCGACACGGAGATTTACATGGGGAAAAAGGACGTGGAGCGCCAGAAGATGAACGTCTTCCGGATGCGGCTGATGGGCGCGACGGTCAACGAAGTGACGCGCGGCGGCGCGGGCCTCGCCGACGCCGTCGACGCCGCCCTCGAAGACATGGCCGAGAACATCGAGGACACCCACTACCTCGTTGGGAGCGTCGTCGGCCCCGACCCCTTCCCGCGGATGGTCCGCGACTTTCAGTCGGTCATCGGCGAGGAGGCGCGCGAGCAGACCCTCGACCGCCTCGGTGAACTCCCCGACGCCGCGGTGGCCTGCGTCGGCGGCGGGTCGAACGCCATCGGCCTGTTCCACCCCTTCCGCGACGATCACGTGGCCTTCTACGGCGCCGAAGGCGGCGGCGAGGGCGAAGGCTCCGGCCGCCACGCCGCACCACTCGCCGAGGGTGAAGACGAGGTCATCCACGGCATGAAGACGCGCGTCATCGACGATGATACGGAGGTTCACTCGGTGTCGGCAGGGCTCGACTACCCCGGTGTTGGCCCCGAACACGCCATGTTCCAGTCGGTCGGTCGAGCCACCTACACCGCCGTCAGCGACGACGAAGCGCTCGCCGCCTTCCGCGAACTCTCCGAGACGGAGGGCATCATCCCGGCGCTCGAATCGAGTCACGGCGTCGCGCTCGCCATCGAACTGGCGGAGGCGGGCGACCACGACACCATTCTCGTGAACCTCTCCGGGCGGGGCGACAAGGACATGGAGACGGCCGCGGAACACTTCGATCTGTAGCTGTACCACCCCGCCCCGCGCCGTTTACTCACGTCGAACAGCCGTGGCCCAGTCTATCGAATTACGGTTGCCTACTAGCCGTTCGGAATCTACAACTCCCTCCACATTTGTTTAGGCCTGCCAAAATTGAGGGTGATAGCGGGTGTACTGCCGGTTCTGTCTGCGAACAATTTGTAATTGGTTTTGATTACTTTGAGAATGATTGTTAATGGTGTTTGCGGGTGTCGATACACCGATTCCAAAATACTGTATGCGGAGAATAACGTCGTCAAGAGAGATATAATGACAGATTAAGCAAGCACCTCGATTCCATCAGGTTCGAATTTCGCGGAAGTGTGTACGTAAAGGCAAATGTTTATCACTGTTGGCACCCACTGTGTGAGTGTAATGGTTCAATCTATCACACTCGACACGGCAACGAAGTTGATTGAAGCGGCCAAGGAGAAGGCCGAAGAGATCGACAACCCGATGGTAATCGCAGTCACCAACAGCGAGGGCAACCTCATCGCACAGCATCGGATGGACGACGCGTGGCTCGCGTCCGTCTCGATTTCGCGAAACAAAGCCTACACCTCGGCCGCGCTGGACATGCCGACGCACGAACTCGCTGAGCCGTCCGAGCCCGGGAACTCCCTCTACGGTCTCCAGACCACTGACGAGGGACGCATCGTCATCTTCGGCGGCGGTTATCCGCTCCTGAACGACGAGGGCGACGTCGTCGGTGCGTTCGGCGTCTCCGGCGGCGCCGTCTCGCAGGACATGGAAGTCGCCGAAGCGGGTGTCGAACACTGGGAATCCATTCGTGGTGACGTGACCGAGGTGGCGCACTGATGTCCATGAACGCAGTCGTCTACCGAGGCCCCCACGAGGTAGCTGTCGAGGATGTTGAGGAACCCGAGATTCAGCACCCGAACGACGTCGTCATCGACATTACGACGACGTGTATCTGTGGCTCCGACCTTCACATGTACGAGGGGCGGACGGCCGCCGAACCGGGCATCGTCTTCGGGCACGAGAACATGGGCATCGTCGAGGAAGTCGGCGAGGCCGTCTCGAGCCTCGAAGTCGGTGACCGCGTCGTCGCGCCGTTCAACGTCGCCTGTGGACACTGTGAGAACTGTGAGAAGGGCTACACAGGCTTCTGTACGAACGTCAACCCCGGCTTCGCCGGCGGTGCGTACGGCTACGTCGCCATGGGTCCGTATCAGGGCGGACAGGCGGAGAAGCTCCGCATCCCCTACGCGGACTTCAACGCGCTGAAGCTCCCGAAGGGAACCGAACACGAGGACTCTTTCGCGCTCCTCGCGGACATCTTCCCCACCGGATGGCACGGCGTCGAACTCGCCAACCTCGAAGCCGGCGATTCGGTCGCCGTCTACGGCGCCGGTCCGGTCGGCCTGATGGCCGCCTACAGCGCGAAGCTCAAGGGCGCCTCCGAAATCTACATCGTCGACCGCGTCCCGAGTCGACTCGAACTCGCCGAGGAACACTGCGACGCGACGCCCATCAACTTCGAAGAGGGCGACCCCGTCGAGCAGATTAAGGAGATTCACGGCGGCGGCGTGGACAAGGGCGTCGACGCCGTCGGCTACCAGGCCGTCGACCCCGACAAAGAAGGCAGCGGCGACGCGTACGACCCCGCTCGCGAGAACCCTGCGGTCGTCATCAACAACCTGATTCGGACGGTCAAGCCGACCGGCGAACTCGGGATTCCGGGCCTCTACGTGCCGGAAGACCCCGGTGCGCCGGACGAGATGAACGCACAGGGCCGCATCGGTATCGACTTCGGCCTCCTCTTCGAGAAGGGGCAGGCGCTCGGCACCGGTCAGTGTAACGTCAAGGAGTACAACCGCGAGCTCCGCGACATGATTATCTCCGGTCGTGCCGACCCGAGTTGGGTCGTCTCCCACCGCGTCGATCTCGAAGACGCGCCGGAGATGTACGAGGCCTTCGACAACCGCGAGGAAGGCGTGACGAAGGTTCTCCTCGAACCGTAGCCGCGCCGCCCCGCTGACTCCCTCCGCGACACGCCTATTACCACTCCACGCGAACCACCTCCCATGTGCCAGTACTGTAGCTATCGACAACACGACGGCTGGACGGACTTACTCACGTACGACGACACCTACCAGACGGCGATGCAGGCCGACTCAGCGTCGACCTACGGCTTTCACGAGTCGTGGGACGACCTCCGCGACGACATCGGCCTCGGCGCCTAGGCCTCTCGCGGGAAGGGGTCGGTCGGCGCCGACGCCGCGCGCTCTTTTTCGGTCGCCAAACACTCGTCGAGCGCCGCCGTGACCGCGTCGGCGTCGAGGTCACGACTGATGACGACGAGACGCGTGGCGGGGTCGTCGTCGCCCCACTCGCCGATGGGGCCCGCCTGCACGGCCGGTCCGGCCTGACTGACGCCGAGGACCTCGTCGGGGCGACTCGCGACCCACGCGAACCCCTTCATGCGGACCACGTCGCCCTCCCAGTCGTCGAGCCACGCGTCGAATCGCTCCGAGTGGAACGGTCGGTCTCGTCGGTAGACGAACGACTCGACGCCGTGGGCGGCGGCGGCCGACTGCTCGCCGTGGTCGTGACCGCCCTCGTGGTCGTGACCGTCGTCGTGGTCGGCCCCCTCCGCCGCCGCGAGCGCCTGTTTCCAGCCTTGCTGTCGCTTCGTCGCTTCGAAGTCGAATCGCCCTGTTCCGAGGACGGCCGACGGGTCGATTTCGGAGTAGGTCGTCCGATAGAGTTCGGCGCGTGGCTGGAGTTCGCGAATGGACTCCTCGACGGCCGCGAGTTCGTCGTCGGGGACCATGTCGCACTTGTTCAACAGGAGCACGTCACAGAACTCGATTTGGTCGACGAGCACCTCCGCGAGTGGGCGGTCGGGCGTCGGCGCCGTCTCGGGCAGCGACGCCGAGGGGTCGAACGCCTTCCAGAACCCGTAGGCGTCGACGACGGAGACGGTGGTGTCGAGGCGGAATCGGTCGGGGAGCTGCCCCGACTCCGTGCCGACGGTGAGCGTCTTGGCTATCGGCATCGGTTCGCTGATACCGGAGGCTTCGACGACGAGGTAATCGAACGACCGCTCCTCGGCGAGGCGGGTGACTTCGGTGACGAGGTCGTCCTGCAGCCGACAGCAGATACAGCCGTTCGAGAGGTCGATGACGCCGTCCTCGCTCTCCTGTTCCAAGAGTTCGGCGTCGATGTTCACCTCGCCCATGTCGTTGACCACGACGGCGATGCGTCTGTCTCCCGGGTCGTTCAGCAGGCGGTTGACGAGCGTCGTCTTGCCGGCGCCGAGCGGACCGCTGATGAGGGTGATAGGAATCGTCGTTTCATTCTCGTGCATGTCGTTTATATCGTAACGACGAGCAGTTATCAATCCCCGGTCGTCCGCGCGAGAAGTGCCGAAGAAATGGCCACTGTACTCCAACAGACTTAAATGTATGCGCTGAATTACGTTCTGTATAGAGCCGTTTTGCTCACTGATACCCAATGACCGATAGCGTACGCGGTTACACGACCGAGCGCTCACGCGCGCGCGAGAGCGAGGACGAATCCGAGAGTACCGACAGCAGTGAACAGTTGCATTGCCCCGAGTGTGGCGGGCAACTCACCACGGACACCGAACACGGAGAGACGGTGTGTGCCGACTGCGGCCTGGTGGTCGAAGAGGACGAAATCGACCACGGGCCCGAGTGGCGCGCCTTCGACTCCAAGGAGAAAGACCAGAAGTCCCGCGTCGGCGCCCCGACGACCCAGATGATGCACGACAAGGGGCTGTCGACGAACATCGGCTGGCAGGACAAAGACGCCTACGGCAAGACGCTCTCCTCGCGACAGCGCGAGAAGATGCAGCGTCTGCGCACCTGGAACGAGCGTTTCCGCACCCGAGACTCCAAAGAGCGCAACCTGAAGCAGGCGCTCGGCGAAATCGATCGGATGGCCTCCGCACTCGGCCTGCCCGAGAACGTCCGCGAGACGGCGAGTGTCATCTACCGCCGTGCCCTTGCCGACGACCTACTCCCCGGCCGCTCCATCGAGGGCGTCGCCACGAGCGCACTCTACGCCGCGGCCCGACAGGCGGGCACGCCCCGCTCGCTCGACGAAATCGCGACCGTCTCTCGCGTCGAGAAAGACGAGATTGCGCGAACGTACCGCTACGTCGTCCGCGAACTCGGCCTCGAAATTCAGCCGGCCGACCCCGAGCAGTACGTTCCTCGCTTTGCCTCCGAACTCGACCTCTCCGACGAGTCCGAGCGCCGCGCTCGCGACCTGTTGAAGACGGCCAAAGACCAGGGCGTCCACAGCGGCAAGAGCCCCGTCGGCCTCGCCGCCGCCGCCATCTACGCCGCCGCCCTCCTCACCAACGAGAAGGTGACGCAGAGCGAAGTGAGCGATGTCGCCAACATCAGCGAAGTGACCATCCGGAACCGGTACCACGAACTCCTCGAAGCTGAAGAGCAGCTACAGGTTCCCTAATTCTCGGCTATTCGCGCTCGATGTTCACGGGCGCGTCGGGCGGAAGCACGATTCGCACGTCGTCACCAGAGAGGTCGATTTCTATCGTCCCAACCGTCGAATCGACGGGTATCGTCCGGTCGAGATAGTCGTCTGTGATGTGTACGTGTGTCACTGTCGGAGGGCACCTGTTGAAATATCCGTGTCAGCCGGCAAAAAGGTACGCGTCGCAACACCGATACGCACGGGGTTCGACCCCCTCTCTATGGAGACGACGCGACATTTCACCGCGACGGTGTACGTCGTCGAAGGCGGCGCCGTCGCGCTCCACGAACATCCACGACTCGGCATCCGTCTGCCGCCCGGCGGCCACGTCGACAGAGGCGAACTCCCACACGAGGCGGCGCTCCGCGAGGCGTGCGAGGAGACGGGACTGGAGCCGACACTGCTGACCGACTACGACGACGTGCGCTCGGAGACGGCGCGCGCCATCCCGCGTCCGCGACACCTGATGCTCGCGGACGTGAACGTCTGTGACGGCGAGGTGGGCCACCAACACGTCGACCACGTCTTCTACGCGACTGCCGAGAATCGAGCTATCGACCCCGCGCCCGGCGAACCCGACGCAGAGGCGTGGGCGTGGTACGACCCGCCGGCACTCCGCGAGGCCGACGTAGACCCAGACGTGCGCGAACTGGGACTGGAAGCGATTGCGGCCGCGGACTAGACGAGCGAGCGGACGTACTGCCCGAGGTGGTCGTCCATCCGCCGCTTGAAACCCGCTTGCCGCGCGAGGCGGTCGAGTTCGCGCGAGACCAGACTGCCGTACTGAACTGCTTTTTTGTCCGTCTCGACGACCGACGACGGGAGCCACTCGCGGGCGGCGCGGCGCAACCCCACTTTCCGTTCGTCGTCGGTGGCGAGGAGGTGTTCCGGAAGGGGGAGTGCGGCCTCAACGACACCGTCCGCGAGGAGCGGCGTCACCGGTTCGACGCCCGCCGCTCGGAGCGCGAGCACGTCGCGTTCGAGTTGGGCGGGGAGGCTCGCGATTACCTCGCGAGTCGCGCCGCGGACTGTCGTCGCGTCCACGCGGTCATCGTCTGCGGGGTCGACCACCTTCGCGTACCCGCCGAACAGTTCGTCGGCGCCCTGCCCGAGTGCGAGGCGGTCGGCGCCGTCGGCGGCGGCGCGCTCGGCCACTAGATAGAGCGGGAGCGCGATGCAGACGTCCATCGGATTCGTCCGCCCCGTCGCCGCGACCACCTCGGGGACGGCTCGCTCCAAGTCGTCGTGAGTCAGTTCGACGACCCGGAGGTCACGGTCCATCGCTTCGGCGGCGCTCCGGGCTGCTGCCACGTCGTGGGCGTCGGGAAACCCGACGACGTAACAGAGTGCATCGGGGACGCCGGCGGCGACGAGCGCGGAGTCGACGCCGCCGGAGAAGGCGACGGCCAGTCTCTCGGGGTCGAGCCGAGACAGCGAGTCGTCGATGGCGGCGCGAAGGTCGGCGATGGCCGTCGCATCGTCGCTCGCGGCGGGTGGGTCGGGCAGCGACCAGACGCGGCGGTCCGTCCCGTCGGCCTCGCGGACGTGTCCGGCGGGCACGGGTGTCGGGTCCGCGGCGTCGACGTCGCTCGGCGCGAACCCCCAGTCGTCGGGCGTGCCGAAAATCGGCTGGCGCCCGAGCACGTCGCGGACGAGCGCCCCGTCCAGCGCGCCGGCGAACCCGTTCGTTCCGGGGAGCGGGTCGCCCGAGTCGAGCGCGCGGCGGACCGTCTCGGCGTCGGTGCCGCGAATCACAGCCACTCGTTCACCGCTCTGATGACGCGGCGTTTCACGCCGCCAGCGGCCTGTCGGAAGCTGATTCGCCACGGGGTCCGGCGGCCGACGACGCTGGTTCGGCCCTCGGCGATGGCGTCAAGGATGCCCGCTGCGGAGTGGTCCGTCGCGTCGACTTCGGTGACCGCCTGCCCGACCATCTCGGCGATGTGGGCGTCGCTCCCGGCGGTCATGGGGAGGTCGTTGGCGATGGCGAAGCGCTCCGCCTTGCGGTTCGAGCGCCCGGTGAGGAGTCGGGAGTTGTACACTTCGATGGCGTCCGCGCTCGCGAGCGTCGCCCGCGAGATGTGGGGCGCGACGCCGTGGCGCGAGGATTGGAACGGGTGGGGGACGACGGCGATGCCGCCCTGCTCGTGGATTTGGTCGAGCGTCGCCTCGAAGGAGAGGCCCGCGGGGACGGCCTCGCGCACGCCGAGGGCGAGGACGTGTCCGACGGCGGTGGTGATTTCCATGCCGGGAATACCAATCAGGCCGTACTCGGGGGCCTGTTCGACCGCGTCGAGGCTGGCGTCGATTTCGTCGTGGTCGGTAACGGCGATGGCGTCAAGCCCGACCGATTCCGCCTGTTCGAGCAGATGCTCGACCGGGTCCCGCCCGTCGTGCGACAGCGACGAGTGCGTGTGCAGCTCGACCGATAACACACGCGACGTGTCGATGCGGGCGGTAAAAAGCGCGCCGATACGCGGCAGGCTAATGGAAAGACATTACCTCCACAGCGCGAAAGACGGAGGTGAATGAGCCTGTCCGATCCGGACCACGACCTCGTCACCGCCGAACTCGGGCGGGACCCCACGCCCGCCGAGGCGGCACTCTTCGAGAACCTCTGGAGCGAACACTGTGCGTATCGGTCGTCGCGCCCACTCCTGTCGGCCTTCGATAGCGAGGCGGAACAGGTCGTCGTCGGTCCCGGCGACGACGCTGCCGTCGTCTCCCTTCCAACGCACGCCACAGACGGCGAGGAGACGTATGTCGCCATGGGTATCGAGAGCCACAACCACCCGTCCTACGTCGACCCCTACGACGGCGCGGCGACGGGCGTCGGCGGTATCGTCCGCGACATCCTCTCGATGGGCGCCTACCCCATCGGTCTCACGGACTCGCTCTACTTCGGCGGCTTCGACCGCGAGCACTCCCGCTATCTCTTCGAGGGCGTCGTTGAGGGCATCGCCGACTACGGCAACGCCATCGGCGTCCCGACCGTCGGCGGGAGCGTCGAGTTCCACGACGACTACGAGGGCAACCCGCTGGTGAACGTCGCCTGCGTCGGCCTCGTCTCGTCGGACCGACTCGTCACGGCCGAGGCCAAGACGCCGGGCAACAAACTGATGCTCGTCGGCAACGCCACCGGCCGCGACGGCCTGGGCGGCGCCTCCTTCGCCAGCGAGGACCTGAGCGAAGACGCCGAGACCGAGGACCGCCCCGCGGTACAGGTGGGCGACCCCTACACGGAGAAACTCCTCATCGAGGCCAACGAGGCGCTCATCGACGAGGACCTGATTCGGGCGGCCCGCGACCTCGGTGCTGCCGGCCTCGGCGGCGCCTCCAGCGAACTCGTCGCCAAGGGCGGTCTCGGCGCCGAAATCGAACTCGACCGCGTCCACCAGCGCGAACCCAACATGTCCCCGCTCGAAATCCTGCTCGCTGAGTCTCAGGAGCGGATGTGTTACGAGGTCCGACCCGAGGATGTGGACCGCGTCCGCGACATCGCCGAGCGCTACGACCTCGGCTGTTCGGTCATCGGCGAGGTGCGCGAGGGCAACTACGTCTGTACCTTCGAGGGCGAGACAGTCGTCAACGTTCCCGCCCACTTCCTCGCCGAGGGCGCGCCGATGAACGACCTCGACATGGACGAACCCACGCAACCGAGCCGGGACCTCCCCGACGCCGACCTCGAGACGGCCTTCGACTCGGTCATCGGGAGTCCGAACACGGCGAGCAAGGCGTGGGTCTACCGGCAGTACGACCACGAGGTGGGCACGCGGACGGCCCGCCGCCCCGGCGACGACGCCGCCATCCTCGCGATTCGGGAGGCCGGCACCGGCCTCGCGCTCTCGGCGGGGGCGATTCCGGCGTGGACCGACGCCGCCCCCTACGACGGCGCACGCGGCGTGGCGCTGGAGAACGCGACCAACATCGCGGCCAAGGGCGCGACGCCCCACGCGGCGGTCGACTGCCTCAACGGCGGCAACCCGGAGAAGCCGGACGTCTACGGCGGCTTCGGCGCCATCGTCGACGGCCTCGCGGACATGTGCCGCGACCTCTCGGTGCCCGTCGTCGGTGGCAACGTCTCGCTGTACAACGACTCTGTCGCCGGCCCCATCCCACCGACGCCGACGCTGGCGATGATCGGCGTCCGCGAGGGCTACGACGCTCCGCCCCTGTCCGTCTCGGGCGAGGGGACGCTGCTGGAAGTCGGCGCGCGCGGCGACGCGCTCGGCGGGTCGACGTATCTCGCGGCGGCGGGTGGCAGCGACCGTTTCCCGGACCTGCCCGCGGACCCGGCGGCGGCCGTCGAGGCGGTCCGCGACGTGGCCGCCCTCGACTCGACGCTCGCGACTCACGACGTGAGCCACGGCGGCCTCGCCGTGACGCTCGCGGAGATGGTCGAGGACGCGGGCGTCGAGGTGAGCGTCGAGAGCGTCACCGCCCTGTTCGACGAGACGCCCGGCCGCGTCGTCGTCGAGACGACGGACCCCGACGCGGTGCGCGACGCCGCCGGCGACGTGCCCGTTCGCGAACTCGGAACGGCGACGGCGGACGCGACGCTCTCGCTGTCGGTCGGCGACGACGAACTCGTGCGGGACGCGGCGGCCATCCGTGACCTGCGCGACGTCATCGACCGCGAACTGGCGTAGTCGGCGCCACCACTTTACCGCGCTGGCGTGACAATAGGGGCGTGACCGACGACGCCCTCCGCAAGCGCCTCGACGCCGCGCTCGTCCTGTTGACCGCTAACTTCCTCCTGTTGCTCGGACTCTCCTTCCAGTCGACGCCGGAAACGGCGATTGGACTGCTGGTGCTGGCGGCGCTGCTCGGCTACGGGTTCGTGCGACAGAAGTGAGTGAGTCTCAGAACACCAGCGGCAGACCGAACGTCACCGCGAGACCGACGAGGAGGACGACGAAGCCGACACCGGCCTGCCCGGCCGTGAAGTCCTGCATCGGCGACGTGACGCGGCCCGTTTCCTCGTGGTGGTCGTCGTGAGCGTGGTCGTCCATGTCTCATCCTGCGGCGTCGGGCTACAAAAACACACCTGATTGGCGACACCGGGCGCCTTTTGACAGCCCCCGGCGTAGTTCGCGATACGGATGGCCGTAACCAAGCGCATCATTCCCTGTATCGACGTGGACATCGACGACGACGGCAACGCCGCCGTCTACACGGGCGTCAACTTCGAGGACTTGGAGTATACGGGCGACCCCGTCGAGATGGCGCGAGAGTACAATCAGGCCGGCGCCGACGAGTTCGTCTTCCTCGACATCACGGCCAGCGCCGAGGGGCGCGAGACGATGCTCCACGTCGTCGAACAGATTGCCGACGAGGTGTTCATCCCCCTCACTGTCGGCGGCGGCATCCGCACCCGTGAGGACATCAAGGAGACGCTCCGAGCGGGCGCGGACAAGGTATCGATCAACACCGCGGCCATCGAGAATCCCGACCTGGTGAACGAGGGCGCCGCCGCCTTCGGCAGTCAGTGCATCGTCATCAGCGTCGACGCGCGCCGGCGCTACGATGAACAGGGCGAACACTACGAACAGGTGGACGGCGAGTCCTGCTGGTTCGAATGCACCATCAAGGGCGGACGCGAGGGCACCGGCGTCGACGTCGTCGAGTGGGCGCGAGAGGTCGAATCGCGCGGCGCCGGCGAGCTCTTCGTCAACTCCATCGACGCCGACGGCACCAAGGACGGCTACGACATTCCGCTCACCCGCGCCGTCTGTGAGAACGTCTCGACGCCAGTCATCGCGTCGTCGGGGTGTGGTGGTCCGGAGGACGCCTACGAGGTGTTCACCGAAGCGGGGGCGGACGCGGCGCTCGCGGCCTCTATCTTCCACTTCGACGAGTACAGCATCCGCGACGTGAAGGAGTATCTCGACGAACGAGGCGTCCCGGTTCGGCTCTAAGCCGCCGCGTCGAACGCGGCCGTGAAGTCGTCCGCGAGGTCCTGCACGCGTCGGGACGCGTCACCGACGGCGTCGAGTGGGTCGGTGCCGTCCTCGGTCTTGACCGAGAGGATGGGGTCGGTCTGCCCACCGGACTGTTCGGGGTTCATGTCGTAGGTGGCGGCTTCGACGCCCGCCGTCTCCAGCAACGCCCCCTTCAGGACGTTCATGAACGTGTGGTCCTCCCCGGCAATCTCCATCCGCAGTTCCTCGTCCGTCTTCTCGATGACCCGCAGTTCCATACCCTTGGATACCCGTGGTTCGCGTTTCAAGGTTTCGTCTGTCGACGCCGAGAAACGGCAGTCGGCCGCTCCGAACGAACGGGCGACGCCGAAATGGCGTCCCCCGAACGGAGAACGTACGGGACCACACGTGGTGGCCATCCGACTGACCAAGCCACTGCGAGGAGCACCTGACTCGCAATGTGCTTCGATGCCGTGACGCGTTCGGTCAAACACCGACCGCGTCGGTTCCTAGGTTTACGTATGTGTTAAAAAATCTGTTGATAAGAATAATATCGGCCACTATTCTCTCCATCAGTAGTCATATACTCGTCAACATAGTCGTACGTAGCGCTGCACCCAGCCGACGCTACGGACCCAGCGGCGACTGCGTCGAGAAAAGCCACTCAGCGAACGAGATACGGTTCGTTGCCGGCGACGAACCGGCCGAGGTCCGTCTCGCGGCGGTAGTCGGTGGCACGGAGAGTGTCGATGGCGTCGACCAACTGCGTCGCGTCGTCGGACGCCCACGCCGTCGGCTCCCGAATCGGCAACACCAGCCAGCCACTCCCGAGCACTTCCGTCGCATGGAGGGCGTCGATGTCGACGTCGTCGGGGTTGCGAGCCGTGCAGGTTTCGAGTACGTGTCGCGTGGCTCGTTCGCCCACTGGGAGGAGGACGTGCGCGGCGATGGCGCGGAGTTCCGCGTCGAAAAAGGGCTCCATCCGGGCGTAGTCGTCCTCAGTCGGGTCGCCATCGGGGACGCAGGTATGGAGATAGGAGAGGTACGTCGAGTCGACGCTGGGTTCGTCGCCCGTCGACTCCAAGAGGCCGGCATCGTGGAGCGCGCGCTGGAGTCGGTGGCCGGCCTCGCAGTCGGTGAAGGGGACGCCCGTCTCGCTCCCGCCGTGGACACCGGGGTGGTCGCCGACGACGTGAAAGTGGGCGTTGGCGTCGCCGTAGCCGGGGACGAACCGCTCACAGGGCGGTTCCATACCGAACGGATTGCTGATGCGGTCGGTGACGGTTCGCACGGCCTAGAGTTCGACGCCCGACGGGATCAGACTCTTGGAGCGAAGCAGACTCCCGTTGGCGTCGTAGACGAGGAAGGTGCTCTTCTCGTAGGTGGCGACGGTGTCGCCGTCGACGCGGATGACGACGCTGTACTGTCCGCCGTCGTCGGTCGTCTGCCCGTACTCGCGGGCGGCGCGGACGAACTGTAACACGTCGTCGGCGTCTTCGTTGAGTTCGAGGAGGAAGTCACCGGTGATGCGGTCGGTGACGCTCACGACCCCTGCCGCGTCCGGGCTGTCGAGTGGGTCTTGGAGTCGGAAGGCAACGTCCGTCTCCGAGGCATCGAGCAAGTCGCCGTCGGCCCCCGTCAGTCGCTCGGTCAGTGTGTCCTCCGGCCCCGTGAAGTCGATGACGACGCGCGGCTCTGCTGGCGGCTCCCCCGACTCCACCCAGTCGACGTTGTGTACTTCCAACTCGAAGTGGTCGCGCCTCATTCCTTATAACCACCTTTGAGTTCAGGCGGTATGAACGTAACGCCCCGCGCGGTCGCCGTCTGTCGGCGCCGGCCGATGGGTTTTATCTGGTGGCTCTCATCGGGCACGCGTATGTGGGTCCGGTCCGAGTACGCCGGCGAACTGGCCGTCCTCTTGACGTGGCTGTCCGCGTTCATCCCGTGGAACGTTTCGTTCGCGTCGGCGTCCGGCGCGTCGGTGGTGTTCGTTCGCTTCCCGCTGGTGCAGGTGCGATACGTCTTCGGCATCGCCCTTGCCCGCAGCGTCGCCGTCGCCGACCCGCTCTCGGCGATTGCCTTCCAAGAGGGCCAACCCATCGAACTCGCCTATCAGGTGTGGGCCGCCGGCGCCGCCGTCTTCGTCGTTGCGCTCGCCGTCTCGGTCCTCTACTACCGCGACGAGGCGTGGGCGGAGTCGTGGCCCGTCGACCCCGTTCGCCTCCTCGGCGGCCTGCTTCTCGGCACCGGTCTCGTCTTCGCGGGCGCGACGTCTCTCCTCCTCTCGCGGGGGTTCGGCGGCCTGCCGATTCCGATTGGCGTCGTCTTCCTCTGCCTGTTCGGCGGTGTCCTCCTCACCGCCGAGCGAACGGAGTGACGCTAGCCGACGACGAAACGTATAATAACGAGGGCCACCCGTGTACGACCGTGAACGTCCCACGCGTCGCCGTCGGTGCTCGTCGCTCGCCAGCGACGCGTGGCCCCGCCGCTTTCCTGAAGAAACGCGGTCGGTAGTTCGCTCGTGGCGGGCGTAGCGCCCCCGTCTCGGGCGGTTGCCGACCGAATCGTTCCGACACGACTAACAGCGCAGACGCCCCATCAGAGCACATGACACTCACCGAGTTCCGCGGGGTCTATCCCGCCATGACGACGCCGTTCCACGAGGACGGCAGCATCGATTTCGAAACGTTACGCGAGGACGCCCACCGCCTCGTTGACGCCGGCGTCGACGGCCTCGTGCCCGTCGGGTCGACCGGCGAGAGCGCGACGCTCAGCCACGACGAACACATCGAGGTGGTCGAAGCCGTCATCGACGCCGTCGGCGACGAAGTGCCCATCATCGCCGGGTCCGGGTCGAACAACACCCGCGAAGCGCTCGAACTCTCCCGGCGCTCCGCCGAGGCGGGCGCCGACGCCCTCCTCCTCATCTCGCCGTACTACAACAAGCCCGAACCCGCCGGGATGGTCGACCACTACCGCACCATCGCCGACGAGGTGGACCTCCCCCAAATCGTCTACAACGTCCCCGGCCGGACGGGCCAGAACATCACCGTCGACACCGCGGTCGAACTCGCCAGCCATCCCAACATCTTGGGGTACAAGGCCGCGAGCGGCGACTTGAGTCAGGTGTCCGAGGTCGTCGAACGCACCCGCGACGAGGACTTTCACGTCCTCGCCGGCGACGACGGCCTCATCCTCCCCACCCTCTCGGTCGGTGGGACGGGGACCATCAGCGTCGTCGCCAATATCGAACCCGAGCGGACGGTCGATATGGTCCACTCGGCGCTCGATGACGACTACGAACACGCCCGCGAGCGCCACCACGAACTCGGTCCGCTGATGCGCGCGCTGTTCTGGGAGACGAACCCGATTCCCGTCAACGAGGCGATGGCCATCCGCGGCGACGGCCCGGGCAACGTCCGACTCCCGCTCACCCGCCTCTCCGAGGACCTGCGTGACGACTTGGCGGCCGTCCTCGACGACCTCGACCCCGTGGAGGTGGAGGCATGATAACGGTCGCCGTCACCGGCGCCGGCGGCCAGATGGGTCGCGAGGTGCTCGAAGCGGTCGCCGACCGCGAGGACATGGCGGCCGCCTTCGCGGTCAACCGCACGTCCGTCCCGCCCATCGCGGGTACCACCGTCGAGGACGAGGGGGACCTGCCGCGACTCCTCGAAGAGCACGACCCCGACGTGCTGGTGGATTTCACCGTCCCCGACGCGAGCACGCGCTACGTCGAGGCCTGTGCCGACGCGGGCGTCGCCGCCGTCGTCGGGACGACCGGCTTCTCGGACGCCCAACTCGAACTCCTCGCCGACGCCGCCAGAGAGATTCCCCTACTCCGAGCCCCGAACTTCTCGCGCGCCATGACGGCGTTTCGGGACGTGATTCGGGAGGCCGTCGCCGCGCTCGACGACTACGACATCGAGCTCTCGGAGACCCACCACAACCGCAAGCGAGACGCTCCCTCGGGGACGGCAAACGACATCCTCGACGACATCGAGGAGATTCGCGGCGACTTTGACCGCGTGCACGGCCGCGAGGGCGACCAGCCCCGAGAGGGTGACGAGGTGGGCGTCCACGCGCTCCGAGCCGGCGACATCAGAGGCGAACACGAACTACTACTTGCGGGGAACCACGAGGTGCTGACGCTCACGCATCGAGCCGAGTCCCGCGGCGTCTTCGCCGAGGGTGCGCTCGATGCCGCCGACTGGCTCGTCGGCCGCCCGGCCGGCGAGTACGACTTCGAGGACACAGTATGACACTCCAATCCGACGTATCCGACCTGTGGCAGCGCTACGACGACGACGCGGTCGACGCCGAGACGGCGACGACCGACGACATGGCGACTATCGACGCCTTCCTCGACGCTCTCGAGGCGGGCGAGATTCGCGCCGCCGAGAAGCAGGGCGACGAGTGGGAGGCCAACGAATGGGTGAAGCAGGGCATCCTGCTCAACTTCGGCCTGCGCGCGACGGAGGCACGCTCCTACGGCGGCGTCGACTACCACGACGTCCTGCCCCTGCGCGAGACGGGTGACCTCGGCGACCGGGGCACGCGCAACACGCCCGACGGAACGACCATCCGCCGCGGCGCCTACCTCGGCGCCGACTGCATCATGATGAGTCCCTCCTTCGTCAACATCGGTGCCCACGTCGGCGACGGCACCCTCGTCGACTCCTGTGACACCGTCGGCTCCTGTGCCCAAATCGGCGAGAACGTCAAGCTCGGCGCCAACACGCTCATCGGCGGCGTCCTCGAACCCGTCGAGGACGCGCCAGTCATCGTCGAGGACGGCGTCTCGCTCGGTGCCGGCTGTCGGGTCACGAGCGGGTTCGTCGTCGGCGAGAACACGGTCGTCGGCGAGAACACGCTCCTGTCGCCGCGCATCCCGGTGTACGACCTCGTCGAGGAGGAGGTCATCTACGGTCACCTGCCGCCGGAGCGCCGCGCCTTCACCCGGATGGTCGAGTCCTCCATCGGTGACCACGACCTGTTCGCGGGCGGCGCGTACAAGCCCGCGGTGGTCGCGATGGACATCGAGGCCGACACCCGAGACGCCACGAAGCGGGAGGAGGCGCTCCGGGAATGAACGCGCAGGCGGCCGGCCCGGCCGTGCGACGCCTCGCCGACTGGTCGGCTGCCGACCTCGCCGACCTCGCCGACGAGTACGGCACGCCGCTCTACGTGACCGACCTCGACCGGGTGCGCGAGAACGCGACCCGCCTCCGGGCGGCCTTCGACGCCGACACCGACGACGTCGACGTTCGTTACGCCGTCAAGGCCCACACCGGCCGGGCCGTCTTGGAGACGGTCCGCGAGAGCGGCCTCGGCGCCGAGTGTGCGTCCGCCGGCGAGGTGGTGCGCGCCCTCGACGCCGGCTACGACAGCGTGCAGTACACGGCGGTCAACCCGCCGGCCGAGGACCTCGACGTCGTTCTCGACCGCTGGCGCGACGGTGCCGAGGTGACTATCGTCGCCGGTGCTCGGGATACCGTGACGCGCCTCCGCGAGCGCGGTTTCGACGGCCGCCTCGCGATTCGGGTCAACCCCGGCGTCGGCGCCGGCCATCACGAGAAGGTGACGACCGGCGGCCACGCCAAGTTCGGCGTCCCCTACGACCGCGCGGCGGCCCTCGTCGACGACGCGCGGGCCGACTTCGACGTGGTCGGGATTCACGCCCACGCCGGTAGCGGCATCAGCGGCGACGACCTGGAGGCCCACCGCGAGCTCGTCTCGCGGATGGGCGACCTGGCGCGCTCGGTGGGCCCGCTGGAGTTCGTCGACATCGGCGGCGGGTTCGGCGTCCCCTACCGCGAGGCCGACGCGCCGCTCGACCTAGACGCCGTCGCCGACGCGACGAAGGACGCACTCGGCCCCGTAGACGCCACGCTTGCGGTCGAACCCGGGCGCTACGTCGTCGCCGACGCGGGCGTCCTCCTGACGCGGGTGAACACGGTCAAGCCCGTCGACGACGAGGGGTCGACCGGGAGCGTGCCCGTCGTCGCCGGCGTCGACGCCGGCATGACGACGTTGCTCCGGCCGGCGATGTACGACGCCTACCACGCGATTCGAAACCTGACCGACCAGCGTCCGGAACGGCCGGTGACCGTCGCCGGCCCCGTCTGCGAGACGGCGGACCTGTTCTGCGAGGAGCGACCGATGCCCGCCCCGCGTCGCGACGACTTGCTCGCAATCGGCAACGCGGGCGCCTACGGCTACGAGATGGCGAGTACGTACAACTCGCGGCCCCGGCCCGCTGAGGTCGTACTCGACGGCGACAAGGTTCGTCTCGCCCGCGAGCGCGAGACCATCGCCGGCCTCACCGCGCTGGAGGTGGACCGATGAGCACCGTCACCGCCGAGAAGTACCACGGGACGGCCAACGACTTCCTCGTCCTGCCCGCCGACGCGCCGGTGACGGACCGCGCGGCCTTCGCTCGCGTCCACTGTGACCGCGAGACGGGCGTGCGCGGCGAGCGAACCGGGGCCGACGGCGTGCTCTTCTTGGACCTCGACTCGTCGGCCACGCCCGTCCGGGTGACGATGACGCTCGTCCAACCCGACGGCTCTATCGCCGAGATGTGTGGCAACGGCGCGCGCGTCACCGCCGTCTGGGCGGCGCGGGCGACCGGCGCGCGCGAAGTCGTCATCGAGACGCCCGCGGGCGACCGCCACGCCGTCGTGCAGAGCGAGGGCGTCACCGTCGAGATGGGTCACCCGTCGTTCGACCCGACCGACGTACCCCTCGTGCCCGACCACGGCAACCAACTCGTTGAGGAGTCCGTCGAGGGACTGACTGTCACCGCCGTCGACACCGGCGTCCCCCACGCCGTCGCGTTCGTCGACGACGTGGACGACGTGGACCTCCCCAACGTCGCGCCGCCGGTCCGGCACGCCGACGTGTTCCCCGAGGGCGCGAACGTCACCCTCGCCTCCCGCGTGCGTCTGGACGACGACGCTCGCGAGGGGGCGCCCGGGCAGACGGCGGCCTTCCGCCAGCGCACCTTCGAGCGCGGCGTCGAAGGCGAGACGATGGCCTGCGGGACGGGCGCGGTGGCCATCGTCGCCGCCGCGAAGCGGACGGGCCGCCTCGACACCGAGGGCCCCGTCCGGGTGTCGCCACCGGGCGGTGACCTCGTCATCGTCGTCCCCGACGACGAACCGGCGACGCTCACCGGCCCGGTCGAGTACGAGTTCGAGGACGAACTGGAGGTCCCCGAGGCGTGAGCGACGCCTTCGACCCCGTCGACTTCCTTGAATCCGCGGTCCCAATCGACTCCCACGAGGACGTGACGGCAATGCGTGAGTTCCTCGTGGAGACGCTCGAAGCGAACGGCGCGGACCCACTCGTCGACGACGCGGGCAACACGCTCGCGACGCGGGGCGAGGGGTCGCCCCATATCGTCCTCAACACCCACATCGACACCGTCTCGCCGCATATCCCCTACGAGCGCGACGGCGACGTGATTCGCGGCCGTGGCTCCTGTGACGCGAAGGGACCGCTCGCGGCGCTCCTTGCCGCCTTCTTCGCCGTCGACACCGACCGCTCGGGACGGGTCACCCTCGCCGTCACGCCCGACGAGGAAGTCTACTCGACGGGCGCCGCGGCGCTCGACGTGACCGTCCTACCGGATGTCGACACCGACGGCGACTGCTACGTCGTCGGCGAGCCGACCGGGCTGGACGTCTGTACGGCCGCGAAGGGGCGCTTCGAGGGGACGCTCCACCTCTCGGGGCGGAACGCCCACGCCGCCGACCCCGACTCCGGCGTCAACGCCGTCGCCGCCGCGGAGGGGGCGCTGGCGGCGATTCGGGAGTTCGACGCCGAGCGCGACCCGCACCCGGACCTCGGCCCGGCGACGCTGACGCCGACAGTCGTCGAGGGCGGCAAGGTGACGAATCAGGTGCCGGCCGACTGTGCGCTCACCGTCGACCGGCGGAGCGTTCCCCCCGAATCGGCCGAGGGGTTCCGCGACTCGCTCGAAGCCACCGTCGACGACGCCACGCATGCCGACGTGGGCGTCGACTTCGAGCTCACCGACCGCCCGACGCCGTTTCTCGAAGCCTTCGCGACGGACGCCGACGCGCCGGTGGTGCGTCACCTCGCGGCGGCCGCGACGGGCGTCACCGACGGCGACGCGGGCGACGTTCGTCCATTTACCGCCGCGACTGAGGCGTCCTACTTCTCGCCCGCGCCCACCGTCGTCTTCGGGCCGGGCGTCCTCGCCGACGAGACGGGCCCCGTCGCCCACGCCGACCGGGAGTACGTCCGCGTCGCCGACGTGGAGCGCGCGGCGACGGCGCTGACCGACGCCCTCGCGGCGCTCCGGGGATAAGCGCAATCCCCAAGCGCCTCGGGGGTTTGGGTTGGCACATGTACGAGGCGGTCCACGCCCACCCCGACGGGACGAGCACGGCGACGCGATTCGCCACGACTGCGGCTCGCGTGGGCTACGAGGGCGTCGTGATTCGGGCGCGGGAGGCGACGCCCGACTACGACTCGCTCCGCGAGTCCGCGGGCATCGACGTCGTCGATGCCGTCGAAATCGTCGCCCCCGACCCCGAACGCGCGAGTGGTTCGGTGGGCGGCGAGCGCCCGGACCATACGCTCGTCTGCGTCCGCGGCGGGACCGACCGCCTCAATCGCTTCGCCGTCGAGAACGAACGCGTCGACGTACTCACGCGCCCGATGGACGGCGACGGCGACGTGAACCACGTCCTCGCCAACCGGGCGGCGACCAACGGCGTCCGCATCGAGTTCGACTTCGGCCCGGTGTTGCGCTCAACAGGCGGGGAGCGCGTTCGCGCGCTCCGTGACCTGCGGAAACTCCGCGAACTCGTCGCCGACGCCGACGCACCCTACGTCGTCAGCGCGACGCCGGACTCCCATCTCGACCTGCGAGCGCCGCGCGAACTCGTCGCCGTCGGCGAAGTCGTCGGCTTCGACCCCGAGACGGTTCGTGCGGGGCTTCGCGAGTGGGGCGCCCTCGCCGAGCGCAATCGCCACCGGCAGTCCGAGTCCTACGTCAGCCCCGGCGTCGAACGCGGACGATACGAGGAGGACGAGTCGTGAAGCACCTCCCCAAACACCTCCGCCCGCACTGGCGCTATCTCGCCGTCGGGCTAGAAGCGGAGGCCGACCTCTCGCGGAGCGCGTTTCAGCGCGCGGTGTGGTACGCGGCCAGCAACCTACTCGGCGACCCGGGAAGCGCCGATGCCGACCTGCGAGTCCTTCGATTCGATTTCGAGGACGGGACTGGCGAGGCCGTCGTCCGCGCGCGGCGCGGCGAGGTGGGGCCGGCGCGGGCGGCGCTGGCCTGCGTCCACGACATCGACGGCGACTCGGTCGGTGTCTGGGTCCGGGGCGTCTCGGGAACGATTCGCGCCTGCGAAGAGACGTATCTCGACTGAGCGGCGTCGTACGGGGTATGTGACTGTTTTCGGGAGATTTGAGGGCTCGTCTCGGCGAATTTCCGGCCTGAGTTCCACTACCCCGTCTCAGACGCACCCGGGGAACTCGTCGCCGGCGACGTGCAACGAGTCGACCCACTCGGGCGGTTCGTCGTCCGTGAAGCGGGACCGAGACCGCATGTACGCGAGGATGAACGCCCGCCGCCACGTCTCGGTCGTGTTCGGCGCGGTGTAGTGGGGCAGGAGACAGTGCTGGAAGAGGACGCTCCCCGGTTCCATCGGGAGGGCCACGGTATCGTCGATGTCGTAGTCACGCTCCGTGATGGCGATGTCCGTGTCGTACTCGATGGCCTCGTGGCCGATGAGGCCGTCCGTGTGCGCGCCCGGCACGACGCGCATACAACCGTTGTCCGTCGTCGCCTCGTCGAGTGCAATCCAGACGGTTACGTGGTCACGGGGCTGAATCGGGTAGTACGCGGCGTCTTGGTGGAACTTCTTCTCGCTCCCGACCTGTGGCGGCTTGAGCATCGCGGCGCTCCGGAGGAGGTCGACGTTCGGACCCTGGAGCTGCTGGATGACTTCGAGGATGCCCTCGTGGTGGGCGAGGTCGGCGAACACGTCGTCTTCGCGGGCCATGCTGACGCCCTCGAACTTCCGAACCGGGTCGCCCTCGTGGTCGAACTCGTCGGGGTCGATGTCGGGTTCGAGCATCCGACTGAACGTCGTCTCGGTCCGGTCGCCGGCGACGTACTCGCGGATGCGGTCGGTGACGCGGGCCACCTCGTCGTCCGAGAGCAAGTCCTCGACGACGACGTAGCCGTCCCGCTGATACTGTTCGAACTGTCGGTCGCTGAGCGACATACCTCTCGGTGGTAGTCGTGAGTCATGAATGTGCTGGGTTGGGTTCGGCTTCCCTCTGCCGACGCACGACACCAGCGACGTGTCCGAGGAAATCGAAACCGACGTGCGCTGGACGCCCGTGTTCGCCTCGCTCCCGGCCGTCGAGCGCACTGTCGACACTGATAAGCGTGGACGCTAATACGGCAGTCGACGGCGCAGTCTCAACAGGAAAGGTATTTAGGACGCCGGCCCGGAAATTTGGCCGAGAGATACGTCGTGTTCGAGACCGCCAGTGGGCGTGGATTGCGCCGCGACGGTACCGCGGCGGCCCGCCACGTAGCAGGCGTCGTGAACGCGACCGAACTCGATCTCGAGTCACAGTCAACGTGATACAATGCAGGGACAAGCCCAACAGCAGGCATACGACCGTGGGATAACGATCTTCTCGCCCGATGGCCGCCTCTATCAGGTCGAATACGCCCGAGAGGCAGTCAAGCGAGGAACAGCCAGTATCGGCATCCGAACGGAGGACGGCGTCGTCCTCGCAGCGGACAAACGCTCCCGCTCGCCGCTGATGGAGCCGACGAGCGTCGAGAAAATTCACAAGGCAGACGACCACGCGGGCATCGCCTCCGCGGGCCACGTGGCTGACGCACGCCAGCTGATAGACTTCGCTCGCCGACAGGCGCAGGTCAACCACCTCCGCTACAGCGAACCCATCGGCATCGAGGCGCTCACGAAGGAAGTCACCGACCACATCCAGCAGTACACGCAGGTCGGTGGCGCTCGTCCCTTCGGCGTCGCCCTCCTCATCGGCGGCATCGAAGACGGCGAACCCCGTCTCTACGAGACCGACCCCTCGGGAACGCCCTACGAGTGGAAGGCCGTCTCCATCGGCGCCAACCGTGGCGACCTGCAGGAGTACCTCGAAGAGAACTACACGGGGTCGGACGGTCTCGACATCGACGACGGTATCGAGCTGGCGCTCCGCGCCCTCGCGACGACCAACGAGGACACGCTCGAACCCTCGGGCGTCGACGTCGGGACGGTCGACGTCGACAGCGAGGAGTTCCACGAACTCGACAACGACGAGATCGAGACCCACCTCGACGACTTCGACCTCCTGCCCACCGAGGGCGACGAGGACGAGTCGAACGAGGAGTAAGGACACCGCGTCTTCGCCGTCTCCGCTTCTCTTTCCGTTTCGAATCGCCTCGCTCGTCACGCAGATTTATCTTCGTCTCCGCCTTCGCTCCCACATGGTCCTCCATCCGTTCCTCTTCGTCCCTCCAATCGTGGCGCTCGCGATGGGTGTCGTCTTCGGTGACGCCCAGCGACGCGAACTCCCGAGTCGAACGAAACACCTGTGGACGCTCGGCGTCGGGAGTCTGAGCCTCGTCGGCTTCGTCGTCGTCTTCGCGCTGCGGGGACCGCTGTTCCGGCAGGTCCACCTGCTGTTCGGCTGGCCGCTCGTGGTCCGGACGCCGTACGAACTGCTACTGTGGTTTCTCGGTATCGGGACCGCGTTCACTGCGTTCCTCTGTGTCGGCTACGCGGTCGGAAGTCGGTGGCGCGTGCGGTCGGGGTAGCGTCGGCACTCGCGCGTTCAGGCCCGATACGCGTACCAGAGCAAGAGCAGGCCGAAGAGGTCGAACAGCGCGCCGGCGTAGAGTGCGATGACCCGCGCGTCCCCCGACGGGAGGGCGACCCAGAGGACAGGCCCTATCGCGAGCAGTCCCACGCCGAACAGCCCGGCGACGACTCGCTCTGGCCGGCCGATGGTCGACTGGTCGTCAGGCGTCGACTCCGGTGCCCGCTCGACCAGACGCGTCACGACGCCGACTGCGTCGGCGGGGACGATTACGAAGCGTGGGGCAGTCGGCGCGCCGCGGACGTACGAGAGCCAGCAGACGGCGATGGCGCCGAGCGAGAGGGTTCGGACGCGCCACACCTGCTGGAGGGGAACCTCGTCCCCGTCGACGACGAGCGTCCCCGTCGACGGGTCCGCGCGACCGCTCGTCGGGAACGTCGCGGTGACCACGAGCGGCACCCAACTGGCCACGAAGACGACGAACGGGGCGGCGTCGTTCACCAACGCGCTCCCGAGGAGGACGAGTGCGCCGAGGAGGCTCCCGACGAGCAGTCCGCGACGCGAGAAGCGCTCGAAAAACGAGTTCGTCGCGTTCGTCTCGAGTGCCGCTGGGAGGTATCGTCGGGAGACGAGTGCGAGGGCGGTGACGACGACTGCGGCGATAGCGCGTCGGAAGTTGCCGGCCAAGACCGACGCGGCGAAAAACACCACCAGCGCCCCGCCGACGAGTACGACGGCGCCGCCGAGGACGCTCGGGAAGACGTAGGCGAGCGCGAGAGAGAGGGGCGAGGCGTCGACGTCGAGATTCCACTCCGTCTCGTCGCGTCCGGCGTGAGCGGGGACCATTCGTCACGCCGGGCTTCGCATCCCTCGCATATATAGCCGGAGTCCGGGGGCGGCGGTCGAGCGTTCGCGCCGCCAGCCGATGGCAAAGTTGATACGCGTCGCCGGGCACGTCCCGCCAATGCGCCCCCGAGACAGCCCAGCGGAGGTGAACGCGGCGGTCGTGGACGTCGACCGCCCGAAACGGTGAGTCGGTCACCCGTCCGCGCCGCCGCCGACCGTCTGGCCGCCGTCGACCGACTGTCGACCGCCCAGCGGGCCATCCTCGGGTACTACGCCGAGACGGGGCGGTTCGACTACCGCGCCCTCCGCATCAAGTCGGCCGTCGACGACACCCTCGACGAGATTCTCGACGACGTGTACGCGGAGATAGCGTCGGAGATTGCCGCCGACCTCGGCGTCGACGAGGTGGAGTTCAGCTACGAGACGAAGCTCACCCTCCCCGCGGAACTGACGCTCGGCTACCTCTATCGCCGGGCGCTCGCTCGTTCGACCGACGGCTACGACCCCATCACCGACGAGTCGGGTGGCTGGCTCTCCCGGGGCGACGCCGACGCGGACGCCAACCGCGAGGCCCGCGAGTACGTCGAGGCCGCCGAGGAGGCGACGGCGCTCATCGTCCAAGCCTTGCTCGACGGCGACATGCGCGACGCCATCAACGACGACGAGTTCGAGGACTTCGAGGTGCGGGTCGCCGGCGAGTCCGACCCCGACCCACGCCGCGTCGCCGAGTGCGCCCAGTCGCACCTCCAACGCGTCGTGGAAGCGGCGTTCGACCGCGCGCCGGACGCCGTTCGCGACGCCTACGACGACGCCGTCGATATCTCCGAGGCCCACCAGGACCAAGACGACCATTTCCGCGTGCTGTTCGACAACGCCCTCGACGGCGACGAAGACGCGAGGCAGGCCATCGAAGACGAGTACAAGTTCGCCGCGATGCCCGCCGACGCCCCCTTCGACGAGGGCGAACGCGACTTGCCCTACCTCAAGACGCAGTACGACCGCGTGGGCGTCATCTACAAGGGGATGCTCGACGCCTACCGCGGCATCGGCTTCGAGATTCCCGAGGCGTTCGGCACGTCCATCGTCCTCGCCATCATCGGCGCCCAAATCTGGCTCGACGACGTGGACGACTACCGCGACGACGTGGAGGAGGGACAGCTCACCCCCGTCACCGCCGAGTACGTCTTGGCGCCGTCCGACGAGGCGGCCTACGAGAACGTGGTCGACATCGCGACGGAGTACTTCGACTTGGCGCGCGCCCACGCGGACGAAGCGGACTCGCCGCTCAACGGCATCGCCATCGAGTACATCCTCCGCTCGGGCGACCCGACGCGACTGCCCGGTAGCGACTGACGGTCGTAGAGTTTCTCGGAAATCATCCTCGGTTCTCGCCAGACGCGCCGGCGAGAACCGACGGACAGGTACGAGAACCTATCAGTTCCGACCGAGGTCGACCGCCGTCCCGTCTTCGACCAAGACGCCGCGCTCCACGGCCGTCTCGAGGATGCGCTCACACTGTGGCCCCGTCACGTCGTAGGCGCCCGTCACGATGGCCGTCAGGTCGGCACGCTCCATGGGGAATTCGCGGTTCTGGAGCAGTCGGAGCACCCGGTAGTAGTCCTCCGGGAGGTCGTCGTCGGTCTCCGTGTTCTCGCTCGCGTCGAAATCTGTCTTCGTCCTCTTCTCGTCGCCGTCTGCACTCGCTTCGGGCGTCGCGTCGCTCTCGTCGGCATCGGCGCTTTCGTCCGGCCGTTCGTCGCTTGATTCTCCCGCGTCCTCGGACTCGTCCGGTCGCGTCTCCGACTCGGTCTCGCTCGTTTCACCGGACTCGAAGGTCACTTCGTCGAGTGCGTCGACGGTGTCGTCGGGTGAGGGAGGTTCTTCCGCGGCGTCGAGGACGGGTTCCAGGACGCGCCGGAGCTTCTCCTGACAGGTCGAACAGAGCACCGCCGACCGCGACTCGTCGGCCGACGCCAGTCGGTCGGGCACGACATCGTACTCCTGTAACGAGTCACCGACGGCGCCACAGAAATAACAGGACCGCAACTGGGTCATGGTCGACCCTCCGCCGGGCGCGTGCTAAGTGTTTTCGCTCGGGCACCGATACGGTGGAACGTCACTAAATAGTGAAAAAATAGCGCGTTCGTAAACTTATACCACGGAAATACTTAATTGAACGCGCACAATACTGTCTGTGTGATGGCACGTTACGTCTGCCCGGGCTGTGACCGAGAACTGGAAGCGGGGCCGTTCCGGATGACCTGTCCGACCTGTGGTGGTCGGCTGGTGAACTACCTGCGGGCTCGCTCCGGGCCGTAGCGTCGCTCACTCGCGAATGTCCGCGGCGTCGAGTGGCGACGCCGCGTCCCAGTACGTCTCGAAGGTGTCGTGGGCCCAGTCGCTCACGGCTCGGTCGTCGGTGTCGACGGAGGCCTGCAGGACGCCGTTCACGTCTCGCAACAGTAGGTGGACCACGTCGTCGGCGACAGTCGTCGCCACGGGGATGTCGTCGTCGCGAACGCGGAGGCTCGCCTCGGGGGCGTCGAGTAGTGATGTCAGGCGGCTGCGCAGGCCCTCGTCGTCGGCCACGGCGTCGATGGCGTCGCGCGAGAAGACGCCCTCGAAGGTCATCTCGCCGTCGGTGACGCGGCGCTCGATGACGTCGAGACTCCCCTCGTTGAAGGCGTGGGAGAACACGCGGACCGACGACGATTCCCGCAAGAGGTCGAGGACGCGCCGAATGGGCGCGTTGGGTTTCGTCCCGCTTGGGACGGTGATGGTCGCATCGCCGAGGCGTCGAAGGTCGAACCCCAGCGCCGCCGTCGGGAGATACTCGACGATGGGCCGCAGGTCGTGTTCCGTCTCGACGACCGACAGCAAATCCAGAAAAGCGTCGGCGACGAGTTCGCCAGTCGCGGTGGCGACGTAGGCGCCGTCGACCCGCTCTATCCACGACCGCTCCTCGAAATCGCGGAGGATACGACCGAGCGTGGCCTGTGAAGCGCCGGTCGTCACCGCGAGGTCCCGTCGCGTGTGACGCTCCTCGGCGAGCAATCGGAGCACCGACACGCGATTGGGCGAGAGCGCGAGGAACTCGATGTCCGCCAGTGCCGACTCCATACCACCTCTGCTCTCCGAGCCGGCAAACCGTTTTCGCCCCGTGAAACTATTTCACGCCGTGTGTACCGACACGGGGAGTGCGAGCCTTTCTTGCCGTGAAAATTTTTACGAATTAAACTATACGTCGGCAGCTCGTACGTGTAGATATGCACGGCTCTCTGTGGATTTCGGATTCGGTATCGACGCGCGAACGCGACGGTCGGGAGGGTGCGGAGTGACGACGGCAGACCGCCGGTCGCTCGGCGCGTTCGTCGTCGCCAGCGTCCTCTTCGGGGGGACGTTCGTCGCGGTGAAGGCTGGGCTCGACTACTTCCCGCCGCTGCTCTTCGTCGCCCTTCGGTTCGATATCGCGGCCGTCGCCCTCCTCGCGTACGCCGCGGCGACGACGCCGCGTGGCGAACTCCTTCCGCGCACGCCGCGGGACGTGGCTGGCGTGTTGGCGACGGGCGTCCTCGCCATCGGCCTGACGAACGCCCTCCTGTTCGTGGGGCAGACGCACACGACGAGCGCTGTCGCCGCCATCGTCTTCAGCCTCAACCCGATTCTGACGCCCGTCTTCGCCGCACTCGTGCTGGCGGACGAGCGCCTCTCGCGACGCGGCCTCGCGGGCATGGCGCTCGGATTCGTGGGCGTGGCGCTCGTGGTCAATCCCGACCCCGCGATGCTCCTCGACCTCGGCGTCGGGAAGGCCATCCTGCTCGCGGGCGCCGTCGCCGGTGCGCTGGGGAGCGTCCTCATCCGCTGGGCCGGCGGGTCGCTCTCCAGCACTGCCCGCACCGCGTGGGGCCTGCCCTTCGCCGCCGTCCTCTGTCACTTCCTCAGTTGGACGGCTGGCGAGTCCGCACGCACCATCACGTGGAACACCGAGGCAATCCTCGCACTCGCGTACGTGGGCCTGCTCGCGGGCGCCGTCGCCTACATCGCGTACTTCGGCTTGCTCGACGCGGCCGGCGCGATTCGCGCGAACCTCGTGTTCTACGCCGTCCCCGTCGTCGCCGCGCTTGGCGGGTGGGCGTTGCTCGGCGAAGTCGTCTCCCAACTCGCGGTCGGTGGCTTCGTCACCATCTTCGTCGGCTTCGCCGTCCTCGGGAGCGAGTCCATCGACGTTCGCGCGGCCCTCGACAGACTCCGTGACCGGGCCGGCGACTCCGTGGACGTCCTCGACGCAGACGCACTCGACGTGGACGACTCGACTTGCGTCGATATCGACTCCGACTGACGCCGCTGGCCAGATTTCCCGCGGTCCCCACGCTTAACGTGTCGTGTGCGATACCACGGCACATGGTTCACACTACTCGTCTCGGCGTCGACTACACATCCCAACGCGCTCGGCGCCCGCGGAGGTGAGCGCCGTGGCAACGGAACTCCAGCCGTCACCCGAGTCGCTCACCTGTTCGCTCTGTGGGACGAGCATCGACGACGCGGGCTATCTCCCGGCGACCGACCGCGGCGCGACGTACGAACCGATAGCCGACGAGGCCGTCTGTGGCACCTGTGGCTTCAACGAAGTCGGGATGGCGGGGTGTGCACCCGCCGTCGACGACGTGACCGACCCCGGTCCCGACGCCGTCCTGTTGTACGTCCAGCGGACCGACGAGGGGTTCGAAGTCGTGTCGGTGAAGCGGTAGCGGGACCGGATCGAGTCGGACGGCCGACCGACCGCCTCGATATGCTCGCGATATCGAGCGCACACCTTTCAGCGGTCGCGCCGTCCCGGAAACTGCAATTCGCGTTGTAGTCTTCGATGGCAATATCTTGGACCCGTTCCTCTGTCCAGTTGCCCCTGCTGTCCTCCCCGAGACTGGCAGGGGTTCCCACCTCCCCGTCCGCTTCAGCTGTGCGACTCCTGTCCAGCTGCCCACCATGGGCCATTGCCCATGGTTTTCGGCTGCGTATTCCAGTCTCCCCCAGATACTGGTGACCCTGATTCGACGGGTCCACGTCGAAAACGGAGTCGCAACGCTGTGGGAGAGTGAAAGATTCGATAGAGGTCCTGCGAGAATGGCTTTGAACCGTTCGTTCGAAGCCAGGGGTGGGATTTGAACCCACGAAGTCTCGATTACAAGTCGAGTGCATGAACCGCCCATGCTCCCCTGGCGCGACGGCAGGTTATCGGTCCCCGTGCGGGCGTTTATCGTTTTCGACCTCGCGCTCGAATTCGATTCGATGCGGCCGGTAGCCCTGCCGTTCGTAGAAACGGACCGCGTCCTCGTTGGGCGCGAGTGCCTCCACCGCCACCGTGTCGACACCGCGGTCGTCGAGTGCTGCCTCGGCGGCGTCGAGCAACTGCGTTCCCACGCGCTCGCCGCGTCGCCCCGCCCGAACGTACAGGTCGCGGACGACGCCGCGGGTGCAGTCTTGGACTAGCGGCCCGCGCTCGATTCTGAAGCAGACGAACCCGACGAGGCCGTCGTCGCGAGCGACGAGCAGTCCCCCGTCGGCAGCGTGTTCGGCCAGCGACCGTCGAACTGTGTCGCGGTTCGCGTCCGCCCGGAGGTGTGACCCGTGGCGTCGCTGGTCGCGGGCGAGTTCGACCCAGAGGTCGGCGACGGCGTCGGCGTCGGCCGGCGTCGCGGATTCGACGGTGACCACGGCGGCCGTACGGCGACGCGCGGCAAGTCAGTTCCGACGTGTTCAGGCGCCGCCGACGGACGCGTCCGCGCCCTCGTAGAACCAGTAGCCCTGTTCGCGCATCGCCTCGCCGAGTGCCTGATGGAGGGTGACGAAGTCCTCGAACTCGTCGCCGTCGACGCCTTCGAAGACGTCCCGAACCGAGACGACCGTCTCGAAGTCGATTCGAACGGGTTCGTCACCGTGTTCGTCGACGAACGCAGCGACGTCGAGGGGGAAGTCCTCCTCTTCGTCGATTTTCTTGGCGATGACGGCGTGGCCGTACTTGCGTCGGCCTTCGCTCCCCTCCTCGCCGTCCGGGTCGTGTGGCCAGTCCATGTCCGGGAGTTGGTCGCACGGCCCAAAGCCGTTACGGGTGTCCAGCAATCCGGCCGCTACAGCGGAGAGAAGTGGTGTACCGTGCGTGCGTGGTCGAGGAGTTCCTCGGTGGAGTCGAACGTCTCACCACACCCGCACTGGTGCGCTTCGGTCGCCGACGGCTGCTGTGTCGACATACGCAATTCTTGGCTCTACAGGTATATAATGGTTCTTCAGGTGGGTGGTACCGTGGCACTAGCGGGAGACAATTACAGGGAATGTGTGGGTTTCCTAAGTAACAGAAGATAAGCACACAATATAATTTGCCGACGGGTTAGCCCAGGGCGTAATTCCGCATTCAATTACGAGATTGAATCAAATAGACTTGCGAGATAATTCCAAGTCCAACCATTAAACCGCCAAAATATAATCCGTCTGAAATCACTATGCCAATCAGATAGCCAACTGTCTGTGCAAAATTATCCTTGACAAGCGGAATCTCTAACTGAAATATACTATATCTCCAGAATAGGGAGAGAGCAACCCACAGCAATCCGGAAGTATATAATTTGAATGCGCTAAATGAACCAAGTTCCGTTCTTGGTGCTTTTTCACCTGTTAGTTCATCTATAGGCTGGGAAATCAACCAGGTCGCTACCAGAATTACGGCAGCTAGTATTATTGATTGAGATATTAGTCTGATCAGACCAGATAGCAAATTTGGCGCAGTGACAACGTTTCTTAGAACAAATACGACAGCAATAACCGAGGCACAACCTGTCTGAATGATAAATCCTACCTGTCCAATCATTCGGAAAAATATGATCCAATCTTTTTCAGAGAGAGAATTCCAGGATTTTGTTAAAGATTCCATAGGGATGGCATCTCGCAACAGTATTTTAGCAATAGCCCATAGGCTGTCCTCCATCGCTATTGTACTTTGACGGGTGATTTATTAAGCTCCGCTTCAGCAAGTCACGAAGTCATATCATATAATAAAATAATATATATTTGTGTGTAAGCGCCGCGAGAGTGAACTATGAATCACCACCAATTGCTATACAGTTAACTGTAGGAATATGCGGTGGGACTGGGATTCGAACCACGGTCGTTTCGCTCACGTCCGTTCGCGTCACTCCCTGATTCGAACCACAGCGGTCGCTCTCCGCTCACTAGTGTTCGCGGAGAAGCGGTGGGACTGGGATTCGAACCCAGGAAGCCGTGAGGCTACCTGCTTTCAAGGCAGGCGCAATAGGCCGCTCTGCCATCCCACCACACGCGAATCGCCCGGCGGGCGACCAACGCCACCGGAGTCGGTCGTACGCAAACGCCCGACGCTGTTGAAGCTATCGTTCCCGTCGGCCTCCCGCGATGAGGGCCGGGATTTTAACGTCCGGCCGTCCACAGTCAACCCATGTCACGGACCGTCGAACTCAGCGACGACCTTGCGGACCGACTCGACGAACACCGAGCAGAAGACGAATCCATCGAGGAGTTCATCGAGGAGCTCGTCAACATCTACGAGCAAGAGGGCCGGTTCAGCGACCCCGGCCTGTAAGTCGACGGTCAGCGTTCCAGTATCGTCCCCGACGCGCCGACGGCGACGTGTGGATGACCGACGGTGACGCCGTGAAGCGTGGCCTCCGTCGGTGACGACACTCGCCACGCTCCGGGTTCGTCCTGTTTCTCGCCGGGGCGGTGGACGACATCGCCGTCGACGCCGACGGCGTGGACGCCGCCACAGGCGCAGATAGCCACGTCGGTCAGCGCCGCGTCCGTCACGTCCACGGTCCGCCAGCCGTCGTCGGTCCGCTCGTGGACCTTCGAGCCGACGACAGTCACCTCGTCCTCGACGGCGACCGCTTCGAGGTGGCTCTCGGCGTCGAGTCCGGCGCGCTCCCACTCGGTCCCCGTGGTCGTCTCGAAGACCGACCCGGTTCCGTCGACGAGGGCGGCGTGTGTCTCGTCGTCGGTGTCGAGGCCGTGAATCGTCGCGCCCGACCCGGGCGTCAGGTGCGTCCAGGACGCCCCGCCGTCGCGGGAGACGTGGACGTTGCCCGAGGCGTCACCGAGGTAGACGGTCGCCTCGTCGCCCGACCCGGTGACCGACAGGGCCGTGAGGGTGTCCGTCACGTCGTCCGGCGCCGTGTGGTCGGTGAGTTCGGCCGCGTACACGTCGTACGCGCCGAGCGCACCGCTGGCCCCGGCCATCCAGATCTGCGTCCCGTCGTCGTCCACGTCCACCGCGTGGAGGTCGTTGCCGTTCCCGCTGGGACCGTTCCGTCGCCGGACCGTCCACCCGTCGCTCGTCCGTTCGAGGAGGATACCGTTGCTCCCCGCGGCGAACGCGCCGACCGGCGTCTGCACCGCCGCTTCGAGGGTTCGACTCGTCGGCGTCTCGACGGCCGTCCAGCGTCGGTCGCCCATCGCGGCGAGATAGTCGACACCCGCGGGGGCGGCGAGCGTGAGCGCCGCGCTCTGGAGGTAGGTTCGACGGTCCAGCATCTACCGCGAAGGAAGCGTCTCGGCCCCAAGAAGCCCGGGCCTAGTCGACGACCAGTCGTGGCTCGTCGCCGTCGCGGGCGACGCGCAGGCCGAGTTCGTCGACGACGGTGGCCGTGTGAACGGGGACGGCGCGCTCGGCGTCGATGCGCGCCTTCAGAATCGGGAGGGCGTCGAGCAGGTCCGCACCCGTCTCCACGACGGGGTGAATCGGGAGGAAGTCGATTTCGCCGCCGGCGTCGCGGCCGCGAGCGGTTAGCGTCTCCAGCGCCGGGTCGGCGAAGGCGCCGTCGAAGTCGATGGGGTCGGTGAAGCCCGCGTAGTACACGCGGCCGCGGGTCGACGTACCCAGCACCACGTTCGAGCGCCGGAGTTTCATCGCCGCGTTGTCGATGACCGGTCGCGTGAGGAAGGGGATGGTCGGGTCGACGACGGCCGCGGAGTTGACACCCTCCTCGCGGAGGAGGTGGGTGACGGTGTTGCCGGCGCGGGCGTCGACCGTCGACCCTACCTGTGGCTCGAAGCGCACGTCGTCGATGTCGTCGAGGGCGGACGCCACGACGGCCCGCACCGCCGCTTCAGAGGTCGTCTCCGTGACGTGGTCGTCCGGCAGGAGGTCGTCGGGGCGGTAGTTGACGAGGAGGTCGCCGCCCGACCGCTCGACGGCGACGGCGATGTCTTTCAAGACGGCCTCGTACCACGCAGCAGCTTGAGACTCGCTCAGCGGACTCGTCGCCGCGAGGTCTGTCGCGACGAGGCCCGGCCGCGGCGGGGCTGCCAGCACGGCGATAGTAGTCATGTCACTCGCTCGTGGCGGCGCGCCCTTGAACGCGCCGGTCCGCGCGGACGGCTCAGTCGTGGGCGCCGCTTCGACCCTTCGTCTGTCGGTAGTCCCGGCCGAGCACCGACTCGGCGAGATGCTCGACGAACGCCTCGGTGTCGGCGTCGGTCTGGTCGTCCAGAGATTTCATCGGCACGAGTTCGAAGCCACGGCCCCGAACCGTCGTCGCGTGCAGGTCGTCGGCGTCGAGCGTTTCGGGGTCGCGTGTCGTGTGTTCGACGGCCACGCCGCGGAGCGCCGTCGTCCCGATGGGGACGATTATCTCCGGGTTTATCATCCGGAGGTCGGCGGTGAGATAGGGGTCGCAGGTGGTTATCTCCGCGTCGGTCGGGCCGCGCTCGGGGTGGTGACACCGGGTGAGATACGTCAGATAGGCGTTGTCGAGTTCCGGCCGGTCGGCGTCGGGCGACGAGTTCGAGAAGCCCAACTCGCCGAGGATGTACTGGAGTCGGCGCCCGGTATCGTCGCCGGTGAAGGGGATGCCGGTCCGGTCGGCGCCGGGACTGGGTTGCCCGCCGACGAACAGGAACTCCGCGCCTGCGTCGCCGTAGCCGTGGACGACGTTCGTGCGGGTCTCACAGAGGTCCGCGCAGTTCTGACAGTCGGCGTCCATACCGAACGGGTTCTCGGGAGATTCCTGTGCTGGGTCCACGCTCTCACCTCGCCCTCCGCCCACAAAAGCGGACTGACAGCGTCACGTTTCCGAGGCGCGCCGTCGGTTGATGACGCCGACGTTGTTGGCCACCTCCTCGGTGACGACGCGGAAGGCGTCGGCCGTCTGGTCGTCGTCTTTCAACACTATCGGGTCGCCATCGGTTCGAATCGCCGGGTCGAGGGGGATGCCACCGAGGTAGGGGATGTCGGTCGTTTCGGCGAGCGCCTGCCCCCCGCCGGAGCCGAACACGTCGTGTTGGCCGCCACAGTCCGGGCAGACGAACGAACTCATGTTCTCGACGAGGCCGAGGACGTTCGTGTCGTGGCGGCCGAACATCTCGACGCCCTTCCGCGCGTCGTCGATGGCCACTTCCTCGGGCGTCGTGACGATGACCGCGCCGGTCAGCGGGAGCGTCTGGAGGATGGTGAGTTGGGTGTCGCCCGTCCCCGGCGGCAGGTCGAGGACGAGGTAGTCGAGGTCACCCCACTCCACGTCGTCGACGAGCTGGGTGAGCACCTGATGCACCATCGGCCCCCGCCAAATCACGGGGTCGTCCTCGCCGACGAGGTAGGCCATGCTGATGTGGCGCACGCCGTACCGCTCCGGGGGGATGATGGTGTCGTCCTCGGTGGTCGTCGGTGACTCCTCGGAGCCGAGCATCTGGGGGACGTTCGGACCGTAGACGTCGGTGTCGAACAGGCCGACGCGGGCGCCGAGCTTCGAGAGGCCGGCGGCGATGTTGACGGCGACGGTGGATTTCCCGACGCCGCCCTTGCCCGAGGCGACGGCGATGATGTTTTTCACGCCGGGAAGCACGTCCTCGTCGCGCAGCGAGGCGGGTTGTTTCGCCGTGAGTTCCACGTCGATGCCGGCCTCGCCGAGGACCTCCCGGACCCGCGTGGCGATATCCCGCTCGGTGGGAGCGTAGGGGGCCCCGAGTGCGAGCGACACCTTCGCGACACCGTCCTCGACGGCGATGGCGTTGACCAGGCCGAGCGACACGATGTCGTCGCCGAGGTCCGGGTCCTCGACCCGGCGGAGTTTCTCCCGCACGTCGGCTTCGTCCATGCCGCAGCGTGGGCGTGAGGCGCGGATAAGAGTTTTGTCACACCCCGTGAGCGAAACTCCGGCAACGAACGAGACGACGCCGATAGTAATCGAATACAGTTACGCAACCGGGTCCGGATGGCGCGAATTTAAGCCTCTTGGGACGAAGGAGGAAGTAGAATGCTGGAGGACGATTTCGGTCGAGAGGTGACTGGCGTGCGGGTGTCGCTCACCGACCGCTGTAACTTCGACTGTGTCTACTGTCACAACGAGGGACTCGGTGACACTCGCGGGCCGATGGAGGCACAAGACGACGAGATGTCGGCGGACGAGATTGTTCGCTTTCTGGAGGTCGCGGCGGAGTTCGACGTCGACAGCGTGAAATTCACCGGCGGGGAGCCGATGCTCCGCGACGACTTGGAGGAGATAATCCGCCGGACGCCGGACTCGATGGAGGTGTCGATGACGACGAACGGTACCTATCTCCCCGGTCGGGCGCAGGACCTCGTGGACGCCGGTCTCGAACGCGTCAACGTCTCGCAGGACGCCCTCGACCCCGAGGAGTTCGCCGAGATAACGAAATCCGGAGCGTACGACAAGGTGATGGAGGGCGTCGAGGCGGCACTCGACGCTGGCCTCGACCCGGTGAAACTCAACATGGTCGTCTTCGAGCACACCGCCGGCTACGTCGAGGGGATGGTCAACCACGTCGCCGAGAACGATGGGCTCCAGCTCCAGCTCATCGAGTACATGCCCGAACTGACCGGCAAGCCCGAGTGGAACATCGACATCGGGCGCGTTCACGACTGGCTTGCGGACGTGTCCGACGAAATCGAGCACCGCGAGATGCACGACCGCAAGCGCTACTGGGTCAACGGCGGGATGGTCGAAATCGTCGACCCCGTCGAGAACCCGACGTTCTGTGCCAACTGCCACCGGGTCCGAGTCACCCACGAGGGCTACCTGAAGGGTTGTCTCAACCGCAACGACGACCTGCGCTCGATGGGCGACATGACGCGCGACGAGATTCGCGAGACGTTCAAAGAGACCGTCGCCAACCGCGTGCCCTACTACGGCGAGTACATGGTCCAGAACGACGACGGCGAGTGGGAGATCAACGAGAAGTACATCGGCGCACCGACCGCGTAATCTGTTCGCCCGCGTGCGACGCGGGACTCTTCTCACCGACGCTGTGAGGCGACCACATGCGGCTCGCCCTTTCGTGATGTTTAAGTACTGGCCCCGGGTTGATTCGAATGCATGCTGCAGGGGCGTTCGGCCCCGAGTCCGCAAGGGCGACAATACAGAACGCAGGTGTTGCGGTAGCCAAGCCTGGCCCAAGGCGCAGGGTTGCTAACTCTGTGGCGTCAAGCCTCCGGGGTTCGAATCCCCGCCGCAACGCTGGCACCCCATATCCATGAGTGCAGAAGAACCACAGGACGGCTCCCCCGAGGACGACGAAGACCTTCGGTACTTCGTCCGAATCGGACAGACCGACCTCGACGGCACGAAGGCTGTCGAGCGGAGCCTCACCGACATGAACGGCATCGGCAAGCGCACGGCGCGCATCGTCGCCGACTCGGCTGACGTGGACCGAACCGCCACGTTTGGCCGACTCGACGACGACGAAATCGACCGCGTAGTCGAGGCAGTGGAGAACTTCGCCGACGAAGTCCCCGAGTGGATGGTCAATCGGCGTAACGACTTCTACACCGGCGAGAGCGACCACATCGTCGGCTCCAACCTCAGTCAGACGCGCACGCAGGACATCAATCGCATGAAGATGATTGATTCCTACCGTGGCGTCCGACACAAGCGCGGACAGAAGGTGCGCGGCCAGCGGACGAAGTCCACCGGCCGCACCGAAGGCACCATCGGCGTCAACGTCGAGGCCATCAAGGAAGACATGGCCGAAGAGGAAGCGGGCGAGGAGGAGTAATCAATGAGCACCGGCAAGAACACCAAGTTCTACGAGACGCCGAATCACCCCTACCAGGGCGAGCGCATCGCCGAGGAGGCCGACCTCCTCGGACGCTACGGCCTGAAGAACAAAGAAGAACTCTGGCGAGCCCAGTCCGAACTGCGAGAGATGCGCCGCGAGGCGCGACGACTGCTGGGCGACGCACAGGGTAACGTCGAGGAAGCCGCCGACGCTGGCGCCGAGTTCGTCGCTCGACTCCAGCGACTCGGCATCCTCGGCGGTGAGGACGACATCAGTGACGTCCTCTCGCTCGAAGTGACGGACCTGCTCGAACGACGCCTGCAGACGGTCGTCTACCGGAAGGGGCTGGCACACACGCCCCAGCAGGCTCGTCAGTTCGTCAGTCACGGCCACATCACGGTCGAGGGCGCACGCGTGCAGACGCCCTCGAAGAAAGTCGAGGCCGACGAGCAGAGCGCTATCGAGTTCGACGAGACGAGTCCGCTCGCGGACGACCTCCACCCCGAACGCGCGGAGGGTCAAGAATGAGTGCTGAAGAACAAGAGAGCAAGTGGGGCATCGCCCACGTCCACGCGTCGTTCAACAACACCCTGATCACCATCACGGACCAGACGGGTGCCGAAACCCTCGCGAAGTCGAGCGGCGGGACGGTCGTGAAGCAGAACCGAGACGAGGCGTCCCCGTACGCCGCGATGCAGATGGCCGAAGTCGTCGCCGAGGAAGCCATCGCCGCGGGCGTCGAAGGCGTTCACGTTCGCGTCCGCGGTCCCGGTGGCAACGGCAACAAGTCCCCCGGGCCCGGCGCGCAGGCAACCATCCGCGCGCTCGCTCGTGCCGGCCTGGAAATCGGTCGCATCGAGGACGTGACCCCGATTCCGCACGACGGCACGCGAGCACCCAAAAACAGCCGCCTCTAACATTATGGTAGCCGACTTCGAAGTCGAGTTCATCGAACGCGACGACCGGAACGCCCGGTTCCTAGTCCGGGGTGTGACGCCGGCCTTCGCCAACGGCATTCGCCGGGCGATGGTCGCCGACGTCCCGACGTTCTCCATTGACACCGTTCGGTTCGTGGAGAACTCCTCGGTCATGTTCGACGAGATGATCGGCCTTCGACTGGGGCTGGTGCCACTGACGACCCCCCTCGACGACTTCGAGGTGGGCGACGAAGTGACGCTGGCGCTTGACGTCGAGGGGCCGGCGACGGCGTACTCGGGCGACATCGAGACGTCCGACGACTTCGTCAAACCGGCGGACGACAACATCCCCATCATCGAACTCAAAGAGCAACAGCGGATCGAACTCGAGGCCGACGCCGTGCTGGACCGTGGCCGCGACCACGCCAAACATCAGGGCGGCGTGGCCGTCGGCTACCGTCACCTGCAGCACGTCGAAGTCGTCGACGACGCTGGCGAGTTCGACGAACAGGAACCGAACATCCTTCGCGGGGTCATCGAGACCGAGGACGGCGAACTCGTCGCAACGAGCGAGTTCGACCACGACCTCACCAACCGATACCCCGGCAAGGAACTGGAGATTCATGACGTGTCCGACGCGTTCGTCTTCCACGTGGAGACGGACGGGTCGTTCAGCGTCGAGGAACTGGTCACGCGCGCCGTCGAGTCCATCGGCGACCGCGCGGCGGAACTGGAAACCAAAGTCGCAGTTTAGGACCCCAATGCCCCGACACACCATCCCATCGTCGCTCGCATCGACCGCGAGCGACGGCGTTCGCTCCACCCGATTCGGAGCGGGGACCGAAAGTGGTTTGAAGGGGCGACCGATACTGCGCTATGCGTGCAGGGATAGCCAAGTCAGGCCAACGGCGCAGCGTTCAGGGCGCTGTCCCATAGGGGTCCGCAGGTTCAAATCCTGCTCCCTGCACTCCTTTCTGGAGGAAGACAATGAGTAAAACGAATCCGAGACTCAATAGTCTCATCGCCGAGTTGAAGGCGGTTGCGCGCGAGTCTGGTGCCGGTGTTTGGCAAGACGTCGCAGACCGCCTGGAGAAGCCACGGCGCACCCACGCAGAGGTCAACCTCGGGCAGATCGAACGATACGCCCGAGAAGACGAGACCGTCGTCGTGCCCGGCAAGGTGCTGGGCAGTGGTGTGCTCGAAAAAGAAGTTACCGTCGCCGCTGTCGACTTCTCGTCGACGGCGCGGACGAAGATCGAACAGGTCGGTGACGCCGAGCAGCTCGAACAGGTCGCCGAACGCAACCCCGAAGGTTCCAACGTGCGGGTGATTCGATGAGTCTTGCAGAGTTCGACGCCGACGTCGTCGTAGACGCCCGCGACTGTATCATGGGCCGGGTCGCGAGCGAAGTGGCCCAGTCCGCGCTCGACGGTGAGCGCGTGGCTATCATCAACGCCGAGGACGCAGTCATCACGGGTAACGCAGAATCCACGATGGAGACCTACCGCAAGCGTGCGAATCTGGGCTCCGACAGTGGGCCGTACTACCCCAAGCGGCCGGACCGCATCTTCAAGCGGGCCGTCCGCGGCATGGTCCCGTACAAGAAGCCGCGCGGACGCGAGGCGTTCGAGAACGTCCGTGTCTACGTCGGCAACCCCTTCGATGAGGACGCCGAGGTCCTCGAGGGTACGTCGCTGGACCGACTCTCGAACATCAACTTCGTCTCCCTCGGAGACGTCTCCAAAGAACTGGGTGCGAACGTCACATGGTAACTAACACGAGCGGCAAGAAGAAGACGGCCGTCGCCCGCGCCACCGTGCGTGAGGGCGAGGGTCGCGTTCGAATCAACTCTCAGCCCGTCGAGCTGGTCGAACCGGAGCTGTCGAAGCTGAAGATGCTGGAGCCGTTCCGCATCGCCGGCGACGACCTCCGCGAGACGGTCGACATCGACGTCGACGTCTCCGGTGGCGGCTTCGCCGGACAGGCAGACGCCGTCCGAACGGCCATCGCCCGCGGGTTGGTGCAGCACAACAACGATGCCGAACTCCGCGATGCGTTCATGGAGTTCGACCGGTCGCTGCTGGTCAACGACGTCCGGCAGTCCGAACCCAAGAAGTGGGGCGGTCCCGGTGCGCGGGCCCGCTACCAGAAGTCCTACCGCTAAGGTGATTCACCCATGATGATCCCAGTCCGGTGTTTCACGTGCGGGAAAGTCATCGGCGAGCACTGGGAGGAGTACCAGGCTCGACTCGATGACGGCGAGGACCCCGAAGAGGTGCTCGACGACCTGGACGTGACCCGGCACTGCTGTCGACGGATGTTCGTCTCGCACAAGGACCTGGTCGACGTAGTCTCCCCCTACCAATGAGTCAGGGACGCTACAATCGCTACGAGAAGGCACGCATCCTCGGGGCGCGAGCCCTGCAGGTGTCGTACGGGGCCCCCGTCCTCGTCGAGACTGACCAGAGCGAGCCGATTCTCGTCGCGGCCGAGGAGTACGACGCCGGCGTGCTCCCCTTCACGGTGAGGCGGGAGGGCAAATGACGCTGATTCGCTCGGTGAGTCTGCGTCGGATTCTCGACTCGCGGGGGAACCCGACCGTCGAGGCCGACGTGTTGACCGAGTCGGGTGGCTTCGGCCGCGCGGCCGCACCGAGCGGTGCCTCGACCGGCGAGTACGAGGCTATCGAACTGCCGACGGGCGAGGCTATCGCCGCCGCCCGCCAGCACGCCGTCCCCCGACTGGTCGGCGAAGTACACGCGGGCAACCAGCGCGACGTCGACGCCGCTCTGCACGGTTCGGACGGCACCGACGACTTCTCGATCATCGGCGCCAACAGCGCCGTCGCCATCTCCATGGCGGCGGCGAAAGCCGGTGCCGACGTGCTGGGTGCGCCGCTGTTCCAGCACCTCGGCGGCACCTTCCGCGGCGACAGTTTCCCGGTTCCGCTCGGGAACGTCGTCGGGGGCGGTGAACACGCCAAGGAAGCGACCCACATTCAGGAGTTCCTCGCCGCGCCAATCGGTGCGCCGAGCGTCTCCGAAGCCGTCTTCGCCAACGCCGCCGTCCACGAGCGCATCGGCGAACTGCTCGACGAGCGGGGCGTTCCCGCCGGCAAGGGCGACGAAGGCGCGTGGGCGCCCGCCGTCGACGACGCCACGGCGTTCGAAATCGTCGCGCAGGCGACGGAAGACGTGGCCGACGACGTGGGCTTCGACATCGGCGTCGGTCTCGACGTGGCCGCCTCGGAACTGTACGACCCCGAGGACGAGGTGTACCGCTACGGCGACGTGGAGCGGACGCCGGCGGAACAGGTCGACTACATGGCCGACCTCGTCGATGAGTACGACCTCGCGTACGTCGAGGACCCCGTCGAGGAGAACGACTTCGACGGCTTCGCCGACCTGACGGAACGGGTTGGCGACCGGACGGTGCTCTGCGGTGACGACCTGTTCGTCACCAACGTCGAGCGCCTGCAACGCGGCATCGACGAGGGGGCAGGCAACGCCATCCTCGTCAAGCCCAACCAGATCGGGACGCTCTCCGACGCCGTCGACGCGGTGGAGCTCGCGACCCGAAACGGGCTGGACGCCGTCGTCTCGCATCGCTCGGGTGAAACCGAGGACGCGACGATTGCACACCTCGCCGTGGCGACCAACGCCCCGTTCATCAAGACGGGGACGGTCGGCGGCGAGCGAACTGCCAAACTCAACGAACTCATCCGCATCGCGGAGGACGCTGTATGACAGACAACGATAACGAACTCGAGACCCCGGACGGCGAGGAGGCGGCCGACGAGGACGCCCCCGCCGAGACCGCGGAGGAACCGACCGCCGAGGCAGCCGACGAGGCGGCCGAGGCAGAGACTGACGACGTGGAGGCCGAGGAGGAGCCAGGCTCGCCGTTCGACGAGAACGTCATGCCCGACGACGAGGCCGACCTTCTCATCCCCGTCGAGGATTACCTGGGCGCCGGTGTCCACATCGGGACCCAGCAGAAGACCGACGACATGGGCCGGTTCATCCACCGCGTCCGTGACGACGGCCTGTACGTGCTGGACGTGAGCCAGACCGACCAGCGCATCCGCACCGCCGCGGACTTCCTCGCGAACTACTCGCCCGAGCAGGTCCTCGTGACCTCCTCGCGCCAGTACGGCCGCTTCCCGGCCGAGAAGTTCGCGGAAGCCATCGGCGCCCGCGCTCGCACCGGTCGCTTCATCCCCGGCACGCTGACCAACCCGGACTACGATGGCTACATCGAACCGGACGTGCTGGTCGTGACTGACCCCATCGGCGACTCGCAGGCGGTCAAGGAGGCCATCACGGTCGGCATCCCCGTCATCGCCATGTGCGACTCGAACAACCAGCTCAGCAACGTCGACCTCGTCATCCCGACGAACAACAAGGGCCGACGCGCGCTGTCGGTCGTCTACTGGCTCTTGGCCAACGAGACGCTCGACCGCCGCGGCGCCGAACCCAGCTACGCCCTCGAAGACTTCGAGGCGGGCATCTAAGGGGAGACGGACTTTTCGTAGCCGATTCGTTTGCGCGGAAGCGTTTTTAGTCACTACCGACACGACTGCGTATGGACATCTTTCGGAGCGTCCGCACCGTCACCAGCGCGTCGGGCGACGGCCACGTCGACTGGACCGCCGTCGCCGACGCCGCCAAGGCCAGCACGGCGGCCGGGTCGCTTGAGTTGAGCGAGGCCGACCGCTCGGGATACGCGACGGACGTGCGCGACGCGCGTGACCGCCTCCGGTCGCTCGGCGGCGTCGAGTTCGACCTGCCGGACACGGTCGAAATCCAGAACCGCCACCACTGGATCGACGCCAACGTCGACACCTTCCGCCGCGTGATGGCGCCCGTCGAACGCGAGGTGCCACAGACGCTCTTCCCCGGCGTCAGTCGCGTCGTCAACACGGGCACGCTCTCTTTCATGCTCGCTTTCCTCGGGCGGAACGTCCTCGGGCAGTACGACCCGCTCCTCCTCGCGGAGGCGGCGCCCGACGACCGGAACCACGCGCTCTACTTCGTCCACCCGAACATCGTGCAGGTGGCGACGGACCTCGACGTGTCGCTCCCGCGGTTCCGGCGCTGGATCGCGTTCCACGAGGTGTCACACGCCGCCGAGTTCGGCGCCGCACCGTGGCTCTCGACCTATCTCGAACGGCGGGTGGAGCGCGGCGTCGACGCCCTCGCCGCTGGCGACGTCGACCGCGAGGCGTTCGCGGAGTTGGATACCGCGATGACGGCAGTCGAGGGGTACGCCGAACTGCTGATGGACCGGGCGTTCGACGACGACTACGCCGACCTGCGGGCGAAACTCGACGCCCGTCGACAGGGTGGTGGCCCGGTCGCCCAACTCGCTCGCCGCCTCCTCGGACTCGGCCTGAAGCGTCGGCAGTACGAACGCGGCGCGGACTTCTTCCACGCCGTCGCGGACGACCGAGGGCTGGCGGGTGCGAGCATCGTGTGGGAACAGCCAGAAAACCTACCGACGGACGCGGAACTCGACGACCCCGAGCAGTGGCTGGCGCGGGTCTAGCGGTTCTGCTGCCACTCGCGCCCGACCCGGCCGAGGTAGGCGACGAGCGCCCAGCCGACGAGACAGCCGACAGCGAGGGCAACGAGGGTCTGTACCAGCGTCGCGCCGACGGCGAGGCTGACGAGGCCGCCGGAGAGGCCGACAAGGCCGATGAAGCCGAGTTTGAGGCGGCGCGTCGCGGTGCGGCGGTCCTCCTCGGTGAAACTCGGCCCCACCATCAGCCGTCGACGTAGGGCGTGCTGACGTGCATCCCCACGAACACCCACTCGTCGTCGCGGCGTTCGAGCGTCCCGCTCCATCGCGTCGAGAGGGCGTACTCGGTTTCCGGCGTGGTCCACGACATGAACACCGCATCGGAGAAGTGCGCGTGGTCGTCGCGTTCGATGACGCGGAGATCTTGGCTCTGGACGGTCCAGTCGTCGGTCGTTCGCGTCTGTTCGCGTAGGCCCTCGGCGACGGCGTCGTAGCCGACGAGGCGTTCGCCGACGCCGAACTTCACCACGTCGGGATGCTCGGCAAAGTAGGGGTAGAGCGGTTCGCCTCGCCGGAGCGACTCGTAATACTCGCGAATCGTCGCCGCCGCATTCATGCCCGAATGGATAGGCCGATAGCGGTTAACTCTTTCAGGACCGCGCAGCGTCGAGGGCGCGACGGAGTGTTCCGAGACCCACGAATCGCGGGACGCGCGCCGCGTAGCGGTCGTACGCCTCCCCGAACTCGGCGCGTAGGTGTGGCTCTTCGGCGCGGGGCAAGAGGAGGACCCAACCGACGTGGACGGCAGCGAGAACCGCCACCAGCGCCGAATCGACGGCCAGTGCGAATCCGGGCACACCGACGACCATGCCCACGTACTGCGGGTTGCGCGTGTAGGCGTACGGGCCGTCGGTGTAGAGGGTGCCCGTGACGCCCATCGTCTCCGCGGCGCGCATCGTCCGCGTCCCCCACGCGAAGACGGCGGTACCGACGAGAGCGGCGACGACACCGAGAAGAGAGAGGGCACGGGGCAGTCCCCACGCACCGAAATCGAGGATAGCAGTCCCGAGTACTGCCACGTCGAAGACGCCAACGAGCGTCCAGTGGCAGTAGTACGCCGGCGTTCGGTCGCCGGGCGGCCACCACTCGTGGTCGGTCAGCAGCGTTGCGACGACGAGTACGTATACGCCGGCGGCCGACACGATGCCGGCCGCGAACGCGAAGCCGAGTAGGCTCATGTATCAGCCTCTCTCCCGACGACCCGAGTCGAAACTGCCTCACACACGAGGGTTTTATTTATTGGCGTACGAGCACCGACCGATGAAGTACGCGCGACTGCGGGTTCATCACGACCCGGATACCCTCCACCCGATGCACGCCTTCGAGATGGACCACGAGGCCATCGAACGCGCGTCGCTCCTTCACTGGAACACGGTCCTCGACGAGACGAACACGATGGTGTTCCGGGTTCGGGGCGACCCGGCGCCGTTCCGCGCGAAACTCGAGGCGCGCGACGCGACGGAGGCGTTCAGCCTCACCGACGCCGTCGAAGGCGTCTTCTACTGCTGCGTTCGCGACCGAGTGACAGACGCCGACCGCGGATATATCGACGCGTTCGCGCGGGGGACGCTCGTGGTGGTGCCACCCGTCGAGTTCGAACCCGACGGGACGACGGCAGTCACGCTGGTCGGCACCGCGGCCGACCTCGACGCCGCAGTCACGGAGTTGCCCGACGGACTGCGTGCCACTATCGAATCCGTCGGCCCGTACCGACGCCGGGCCGGCGAGTCGGACTGGCGTCTCACCGACCGACAGCGCGAGGCCGTCGCTGCCGCTGTCGAGTGTGGATACTACGACTCACCACGTTCCGGAACGGTCGCCGACGTGGCCGACGACTTGGATATCGCACCGGGGACGGCCGCAGAACATCTCCGCAAGGCGGAGGCGACAGTGATGCGACGCGCCAGCGATTAGTAGAGCAGTTCGTCGTCGTTCTCGGCCATGTAGAGCGTGCGGGCGGCGATGTTGACCGCGTGGTCGCCGATGCGTTCGAGGTCGCGGATGGTGAGCAGAAGGCGTGAGACGTCCTGCATCAGCGACTCCATCTCCTCGTCGTCGTCGAGGTCGTCGGCGAGGCGGTCGCTCTCGATGAGGTCGCGCACGACGAGTTCGCTCGCGGCTTCACACATCGCGTCCACCTCGTCGTCGTGGTCGGCGACGGCGTAACACGCCTCCACGTCCTCGTTCGCGTAGGCGTCCATCGCGTCTTCGAGCATATCGAGCGTCGTTCGCCCGATGCGCTGCATGTCCACGTCGGGGAAGAGGTCGCGCTCGGCGTCCAGCGTGTAGCCGCCGAGGTTGACAGCCAGGTCGCCGATGCGTTCGAGGTCGGTGATTATCTTGAACGAGGCGGCGATGAAGCGAAGGTCGCTCGCCACGGGTTGCTGGAGGGCGATGAGGTCGACACAGTCGCCTTCCAGTTTGAGATACATCTCGTTGATTTCGTCGTCGCCATCGATCACCTCGCGAGCCAGCCGTTCGTCCTTCCGTTCGAGCGCGTCCAGCCCCGTCCGGAGCCGCTCCGCGACCACTTCGCTCATGTAGAGGATGTCGTCGCGGAGTTCCTCCAACGACGACTGATAGTCCGTTCTCGCCATACACCACGCTCGGCGGGAGCAACCTAAAACGTTGTCCCGTATCTACTGTTGGCTATAGAGAGGTCTATAGTTTCCTCGGGACGGCTCTATAGCGCTACCCGAACTTCCCGGTGATGTAGTCCTCGACGCGTTGGCTCTCGGGGTTCTCGAAGATTTTCTCGGTGTCGTCGAACTCGACGAGTTCGCCGCCGGTGAGGAAGACGGCCGTCTTGTTCGAGATGCGTGCCGCCTGTTGCATGTTGTGGGTGACGATGACCACCGTGTACTCCTCAGCGAGCTCCGAGATGAGGTCCTCGATTTGGGAGGTTGCGACGGGGTCGAGCGCGGAGGCGGGTTCGTCCATCAGGATGACCTCGGGGTCGGGGGCGATGGCTCGGGCGATACAGAGTCGCTGTTGTTGCCCGCCGGAGAGTTCGAGGCCGGACTGGTCGAGTTGGTCTTTCACCTCGTCCCACAGCGCCGCTCGCTTCAGCGACTGCTCGACGATTTCGTCGTAGTCGCCCTCCTTGTCCTGAATCTCAAGGCCGTAGGCCACGTTGTCGTAGATGCTCTTGGGGAAGGGGTTGGGCGACTGGAAGACCATCCCGACGCGACGGCGGAGTGCGACGGGGTCGACATCGTCGTCGTAGACGTTCTTGCCGCGGAGGTGGAGGTCACCCTCGACGTGCGCGGCGTCTATCAGGTCGTTCATCCGGTTGATACACCGGAGGAACGTGGACTTGCCACACCCCGAGGGTCCAATCATCGCGGTCACCTGATTCTCGGGGATGTCGAGCGTGATGTCCTGCAACGCCTGTTCGTCGTTGTACCAGACGCTGACGTTCTCCGCGCTGACGACGGTGTTCGCGTGCTGGGTCGTGTCGGACGACGAAACGCTCGTGCTCACGTCAGTCTCGATGCTCATCTCGTCGGCCGTCGGGTCGTCGGTCGATGCAGTGTACTCTTGCTCTGAATTGTCGGTCATTGCGAATCACTCTGATATTTGTTGCGGAGCACGATTGCCACGGAGTTCATGCTGAGTAGGACGACGAGCAACACGACGACGCCCGCAGGGACGGCGGCCTGATAGAACGGGTCGCTGGCGAAGAGACTCGCCCAGGCGTACACCTGCAGGGGCATCGCGCTCACCTTCGAGGAGAGCCCCGTCGGCAGCGAGAAGAGGACGTTCGGCGCGCCAATCATGATGAGCGGCGCCGTCTCGCCGATGGCGCGGCCGAGGGCGAGAATCGTCCCCGTCAAGATTCCGGGGAACGCCCGGGGGAGGACGACGTTCCGAATCGTCTGCCAGCGCGTCGCGCCCATGCCGTAGGAGGCCTGTCGCATCGAATCCGGTACGCTCCGGAGCGCCTCGCGCGCGGAGATGATGACGATGGGCAGGATGAGGAGGGCGAGCGTCGCGCCGCCGATGAGCACCGTCCCCGTCGGCTGACCGAGGTACGTGACGAACACGGCGAGTCCGAGCAGTCCGTAGACGACAGAGGGGACGCCGGCCAGGTTGGAGATGTTCACGTCGATAAAGCGCGTGAAGCGGTTGTCCGGGGCGTACTCCTCGAGATACACCGCGGCCCCGACACCGAGGGGGAAGGAGAGTGCGGCGACGGTGACCATCAGGAGGATGGAGCCACCGATGGCGGGGTAGAGACCGGCATCGACCGCGTCCCCGCTGTGGGCGTTGGTGAGGAACTGCCAGTCGACCCACGACTGCGGTCCGGCGAAGCCGAGGGCGTCGACGGCAGCTGCGCCACCGAACGCGCCGAGGAGGACGACGGCCGTGAGGACCAGTCCTGCCCGGCGCGCGGGGTGTCGGCGGACGGTGCCGACGGCGTAGCCTGCGGTGGGGACAACGGCGAGGGAGAGAATCACCGTCGCCGGGACGGGCGTGACACCCAGGAGTGGTCCGACCACGCCCCCCAGACCGATGGCGACGACGCCGGCTCCGATAGCGAGCAGTCGCCCGCGCCGGCCAGCGTCGGCGGCGGCGTACCGGCCGACGACAGCGGCGATGGGTGCGCCAAAGGAGAGCGTGAGCAGGATGTCGTCCGTCGGATACACCGGCAGCGACTGGACGAGTCCGGGTACGACGGCGAAGGCGCCGACGACGACTGCGCCCGCAGCGACGAACCGCGCGAGGAAGGGGAGCTGGCGGTCGAAGCGCTCGATGACGACGACGCCCGCGAGTGAGAGACAGAGCGCGAGGACGTAGCCGAACCAGACCACCGGCGGGACGATGTCGACGAATATCATCGCCATGCCACCCGCGAACATGGTACTGACGGCGAGTAGGCCGACGATGCTGGCGCCGAAGCGGAACGATACCGGGTCGGTTCGGAAGAGGTAGCCGCTCACGGCGAGTGTGGGCACGACGAGCGTCAGGAAGAAGGTGAGATGCCAACCGGGGTCGGCGGTCAGCGGTTGGATGGCGTCGTTGGCGACGTATAGCAACAGGACCGCCAGCGCGACGATGCCGAACAGCGTCGCCGCGAGCAGCAGATATCGGAAGACGGTGCCGGCAGTCCGGCTTACGTGGCCGAAGTCTTCGATGACGTCCTCTCGTGTTGCCATATCAGTACTCCTCCCGGTATCGTTGGGCGACTAGGTCGCTGATGATGTTCATGATGAGCGTGATGACGAAGAGGGTGAGACCGATAGCGAACAGGCTCCGGTAGGCGACACCGCCGCCGGTGACGTCGCCGGTGAGGAGGTTCACCATCGCGGCGGTCATCGGGAGTGCGCCCTCAAGGTACGCGGTGGGGTTCAGCGGGTTCAGGAGGTTCGCCTGCGACCCGGCGGCGACGGTGACGGCCATCGTCTCGCCGATGGCGCGCGAGAGCGCGAGGATGAACGAAGAGAAGATGCCCGACAGCGAGGCGGGAACGACGATGCCGACGGAGACGTCGAACTTCGTCGCGCCCATCCCGTAGCCCGCCTGTCGGAGCGAGTCGGGGACGGCGGACATCGCGTCCTCGCTGATGGAGGCGACCATCGGGATGATCATGATACCGACGACGATGCTCGCCGAGAGCATGTTGAAGGTCCCGAGACCGGGGATGACCGTCTTGAGTGCGGGCGTGATGTAGACGACGGCGAAGAAGCCGTAGACGACGGTCGGAACGCCCGCGAGCACTTCGAGGGCGGGTTTCAACACGCGCTGTGCGCGCGAGCTCGCGTACTCGCTGAGATAGATGGCGGTGGCGACGCCGAGGGGGATGGCCACGACGGCGGAGCCGATAGTGACCGCGAGCGTCGCCGAGACGAGCGGTAGCACGCCGAACTGCTCGTTGTTGATGACCCACTCCGTTCCCGTGAAGAAGTCGACGACCGACGCGGTGGGTCCCTCGATACCCATCAGCGGCGCGGTGACCGAGAAGAACTTCGCCGCCTCGGTGGTCAACATCAGGATGATGCTGACGGTGGTGACGATAGATAACACCGCACACAGGAAGAAAAACGAGCGAGTCAGGAGTTCTCGCGGCGAGTTTTCCGTGCGACGGGTGAGGTCCCGCGTGATGTCGTCTGTGCTCATCTACTGGATTGAGATTTTCGGCTGGGGCGAAAAAACTCTTCGTTCGGTCGGCGTTAGCCCTGTGCTTCTTCGATGGCCGCTTCGAGCGCGTCCATCGCTTCCTGCTGGTCCGAGTCGTTCAGGGGGACGTAACCCACTTCGTCGGCGACGATTTCCTGGCTCGTGGCGTTCTCTATCCAGAAGCGGGCGAACTCGGCGACGTGCTCTTCCGCGAGCGATTCCTGTTTGGCGTAGGTGAACAGGGGTCGGGAGAGCGGCGTGTACTCGCCGGCGCGGGCGGTTTCGAGCGATGGCTCGACACAGCCGTCACCGTCGTCGATGCCGAGTGCCTTCACGCGGTCCTGGTTCTCCGTGTAGTACGCGAAGCCGAGATAGCCGATGGCGTTCTCGGAGCCTTCGACACCCTGGATGATGGTACGGTCCTGCTCGGTCGCGGAGTAGTCCTGTCGGTGACCGGGGCCTTCCTCGCCGAGGATGGCCTCGATGAAGTAGTCGTAGGTGCCGGAGGCGTCAGTGGGACCGTAGAGTTCGAGCGGTTCGTCGGGCCAGTCGGAGTTCACGTCGCTCCACATCGACGGCGGGTTCTCGGCCGACCAGATCTGTCGGAGCTCCTCGACAGTCATGCAGTCGACCCAGTCGGCCTCGTCGTTGACGACAACGGTCAACGCGTCCGTCGCGACGGTGAGCTCGACGGGCGCAACGTCGTTCCCGGAACACACCTCTTCCTCTTCGGACTGGATGGGTCGCGAGGCGTTGTTGAAGTCCGTCCGCCCGGGGCAGAAGTGGTTGGCGAAGCCGCCACCGGAGCCGGTGGACTGAATGTTGATGTTGACACCCGAGTGCTCGGACTGGAACCGCTCGGCCATCGCCGTCGCCAGCGGGAACACCGTCGAACTCCCCGCGATGTCGATGGTTCCGGAGAGCCCCTCGCTCTGGCCGCCGTTGTCACCGCTCTGGGTACAGCCAGCCAGCCCAATCGCTCCGACCGTTCCGGAAGCCGCGAGGAACTTTCGGCGCGACACACGTCCACTCGTAGAGTCGTCCGTCATCACCCGAACGTGGCCGGCTAGGCCGTAAGTACCCTTCTATGATAACTATATAGATATCAGTACGGGAACCGATGACGGGGTATCTGTGACGGTGCGAGTGCCGTCGCTGTGTTCGGCATTTCAGCACGGTCGCTATGTATCGATATGGACGACAAATGCCGTGATTTAGGCGCTATTAAAGCTCAGAACCCGCAGAACGTGACTGCGATTCTCGTCGCACATCGACTGTTCTCGCGTGCGCTGTTCGCTGTGATTCGCCGAACCGGCAGGAGTATATAGATATACAAGGTTTTATTTCGGATACGTCGTTCTCTCCGAACATGGTCGAGACTCGAAAGGTGCAGGTGACGGGCGGGTCGACGTACACGGTGTCGATTCCGAAAGACTGGGCGACCGACAACGGCGTTTCGGCGGGGAGCGAGGTGGCGTTCTACCCCGAAGGCGACTCCCTGTTCATGACGCCGCGAACCGAGGACGAACGGACCGAGGGAACCCTCGACATCGGCGACCTCTCCGGCGAGGAACTCATCCGCGCCGTCATGACGATGTACGTCAGTGGGTTCGACATCATCGCCCTCGAGAGCGCCCGCATCACGACCGACCAGCGACGGACCATCAGAGAGGCCACCCAGAGCCTCGTCGGCCTCGAAGTCCTGGAGGAGACGCGCGACCGCGTGGTGATTCGTGACTTGCTCGACTCCTCGGAACTCTCGATCAACAACGCTGTCACCCGGATGCGTCTCATCGCACTCTCCATGCTCGAAGACGCCGTAACGTCGATGATAGAACTCGACGCGGACCTCGCGCGCGACGTGATTCAACGCGACGACGACGTGGACCGCCTGTGGATGGTCGTCTCTCGTATCTTCCGCTCGACGCTCCGAAGCCCCCGCGCCGCCGAGGAACTCGGCGTCTCCCGCGAGGTGTGTTTCGACTACCAATCGGCGGCCCGGCAACTCGAACGCGTCGCCGACCACGCCACCAAAATCGCCCACCTCTCGCTCAACGTCGACGACCCACTCCCCGACGACGTGTGCGACGCCCTCGAAGAGCTACACGCCGACGCCGCGGGCGTCATCGACGGGGCGATGGACGCGCTCTTCCTCGACGACAGCGACGACGCCACGCGCCGCGCCAACGAGGCCCGCGAATCGGTACAGGGCATCGACAGCCACGCCCGCTCCATCGACGAACTCCTTCGAGAACTCGACCCGACGCGAGCGCAGCTGCTCGGCCTCCTTGTCGACTCGCTCTCACGGAGCGCCGACTACGGTGGTAACATCGCCGAAACGGCGCTCCAGAAGGCAGCGCCGACGCCGTAAAAATTCAGTCCAGCAGGACCGCGTTGACCTGACCGCTCTGTCCGGGTCGGGAGGTGACGCGAGCGTCGCCCTCGCTCGTCTCGATGATGGCGCCTTTCGTGATGATGTTTCGACGGGCGTAGTTGACGTTCGAGGGGTTCTCGGTCACGTTCTCGATTTCGGCCTCGACCGTCTCGTCACCGTCGGCGACGTGGGCGACGTTCGTGGCGAGCGCTCGGGTCTTCGTCTCGTTGCCACGGGAGTCGACCGTCTGGAATCGGGGTTCGCCGACCGTCGTCTCGGCGGGTTCGCGACCCAGCTGGTATCGCTTCTTGTTTCGGGAAGGTCGAAGACGACCCCCAGTGCGCTTCCGCGTGGAGCGTCCCTGGTCTTTCATACGGCTATCCAGTCCAAGGAGATACTTGAGACTGTCGAACGTGGCCCGGCGACGGGGTCTCACACGCGCGGACGGCGAGACACGACAGGATTTAGTGGGCCGGTCACCCGGGTTGCTGCTATGAGTCTCGAGGTAGCCGTGGCCGCGCCCTTCCGCGACCGGGGGCGCGACCGCCTCGGCGAGGGGGAGTTCGTCGTCGCCCTGTCGCTCGACCGCGACTGGTTCACCCCCGACCAGGCCAAGCGCCTCGTCGACGTCGCCGCCGGGCGCGGCCTCCTCACCCGCGACGACGACGAACTCGTCGCGGCGTTCGACCCGACGAGCGTCACCATCCCCGACGGGTTCGTCCCCGACGAGTCCGTCCTCCGCGAGCAGTCGACGTTCGAGCGCGTCCTCGACGCACTCGTCGCCACCGGCGTCGAGAAACAGCAAGCCGTCGCCGACATCAACGAACGCCAGCGCGACCTCGGCGTCACCATCGAGGCCGCGGCGGTCCTCTACGCCCGCAAGCGTGGCGTCGACGTCGACGACGCCGCGGACCGCGCGCTCGCCGAACTCGTCGACGACGAGTCCTGACGTTCACGGTCCTCCGCCGTGTAGTGAGAATATGGTCACGACCGAACTCGACGACGGCGTCCGCATCGCCCAACTCCTCGCCTCCGAACTCGTCGGTCACGAGGGTCGACTCGACGCCGTGACGGTCACCGACGCCGACCCGGACGTCGAACCCACGACCGACGGCGCGGTGGCCTATCGAATCCGCGCCGACGGCGACCGCCTCGCGACGGTGTTCGTCCACCCGGACCGCGCTCGCGTCGACGTCGAGCGTCGCGTGGACGCGGCCCTCGACGCCGCCCGAGAGGCGGAGCTGCGGGTTCGCCCCACGGCCGGCGAGCCACCGCGAACCGTCGTCTTCGTCGAGAATGGTGCCGACGTGAAGCGCGCACTTCGCGTCGTCGAATCGCTCGTTTAGCGCCGGGAGAGAATTGAAGAGAGGCGCGTCGGGAGGTCCGCACGGTCGATGTGGGCGATGGCCGCCGGCGTGCGTTCCGGGCCGCCGGGGTAACAGACCTGTACCGCGTCGAGTCCGGCGTCGGTCGCCCCCTGGATGTCCGCCGTCACGTCGTCGCCGACGAACACCGTCTCGCCAGCCTCGGTCCCGAGTTCTCCGAGGAGCGTCTCGAACGCCGCCCTGTCGGGTTTGCCCGCAGATAGTTCGCCCGTCACCAGCGCCACGTCGAAGACGTCGGTCCAGCCGAGCGCATCGAGTTTCGACCGCTGGGCGACGACCGGCCCGTTCGTCAGTAGCCCGAGTCGATACTCCTCGCGGAGCGTCGCCAGCATCGATTCGACGCCCGGAACGGGTTCGAGTGCGTCGTTCACTCGCTCCCGGTACGCCCGCGCCAGCGCCGTCGGGTCGGCGTTCGTCCCGTCGAGGAGTCGTTCGAACACGGGTTCGCGACTCTCGGCGGTCAGGTTGTCGGCGTGTGCGTCGAGATACGCCTGTCGTGACCGGTCTGGGGCATCGACCGCGTCGAGTGCCTCCTGCAGGAGCGTCTCGCGGTCGACGCGCGTGACCGCCAGCGTGTCGTCGAGGTCGAACGCGACCGCCGCGGTGTCCATATCCCCGCTACGCGACCGACGAGTATGAGGGTGCCGTCTTCCCGCAGTCTCGCCGTCGACCACGACGCTCTTTGTGTCTCGGGTGGGATGGGTGGGCATGACCCTCGACCCGGTCCACGTCGACGAGATTGCGGACCTCGCGGGCTATCTCGCGACGCGCGTCGACGCCACCGACCACGACGACCTGGCGCGCACGGCGTTCGAGGAGTGGTTGGACCCCCTCCGCGTCGACGGCCGGTCGGTCGTCGAACCCCTCGGCGACCGTCGCCTGCGGTCGGTCGCCATCGACGACGTTGCGCTGGTGGACGACCCCTATCCCACCGTCCACGGCCTCGACTCGGGCACCATCAACCCGACCACGTTCAAGAACGGATTGGTCCTCGACGTGGCTCACGCCGCGATGGCCGCCGACCCCTCGGACCTCGACCTCCATCGCGCCCGGACGCTGGTGACGACGGTCCACGCCAACGACCCCACACTCGCGCTAGAGTCCGATTGGGTCCGCCGCGACGAGGGCTACGTCCGGCGGAAGGTGCTCCACGCGCCGCGCGTGAACCGCTACGCCGAGGGCGTCGTGCACGCCCTCGCGCTCTATCTCGCCGAGAGTTCGCACGCGCTCGAACACGCCGACGCCGTCGACGACTGTCTCGTCCTCGACGGCCCCCTGTACCCGAAGGAACTCCTCAACTGGCAGGACCGCGACGCCGAACTCGGCGCGCTGACGACGGAGGCCAAACCCCGCGCCATCGTCGAGAACTACGTCCGCCTCGTCGAGCGGATGCTGGACCGGGACGTCGCCCTCGCGGGGTTCGTCAAGAATCCGTCGCCGAAACTCATCACTCGCGCGCTCCGACAGAAGGGCGTCGACGCGCCCTGGGTCGACGACACCGCCTTCTTCACGCGACTGCTGGAGCCAGCCGACGGCGACGACTATCGTCTCACGTTCACCAACTGGTTCTACTCTCGAGGCGGGTCGGACCGGACCCTCGCCGCCGACGGCGACGCCCTCGGCGTCGAACGCGAGCGTCCGGCCGAGGACTACGAAGTGACCTTCTTCGTCGTCTACGACCCGCGCGAGGACCTCTGTTACCGGGTCGAAGCCCCCGCGGGACTGACTCGGGACGACGACGCTCGTGACCGTCTCACGCGACAGGTGCTCCGCGATGTTGCCGTGTCGCGCGGCCCGCCGCCGGTGGTCGAACGCGCCGACGCCCTCGCGCGCATCGGTGTCGACGAGAAGGCGGCGCTCCGACGGAAGTTCGAGGAGCGTCTCGGCTCGGACTTCGTCCGCACCTACGACGACGTGCGCTGGGAGGGGGAGTTCTAGTCGGCCGGGTCGGCCTTCTCGATTTCGACCTCGACCGTCGACGCCGGGACGCCGACCCGCGCGAACTGCGTTCGGAGGTGCTCTTTCGCGGCCGAGATGGCCTGCTCGCGGGTGTCGAAGCCGCGGGGCATCGGCGACTCGAAGGCTATCTGTACGTCTCGGCCGTCGATTTGCGTCGTCGACCCCCCGCTTTCGACCTCGTAGAACTCGTCGCAGACCCACACGTAGGCGGCGTCCTCGTCGGGCGCGCCTTGGAACGAGGGAGCGTTCTCCCCCCGTTCGTACACGGTTCCGGTGAGCGTCGTACCGCCGCCGTTGCCCCGGATGAGTAGCATTGCTCTTCGTAGGTGGACGCGACGTAAAAGGCGTGGGTCACGAGGGTTCGGACTCTGGACGAGTGTGGCGTCGGAGTCGAGTGAGGCCTGTCGTCCGATTCTACTCACAGTCAGAAGTTCCGAACGAGCGTGATAATCAGAAATATCGTCGAAAGACCCGAAGAGGTCAATCTCCGTTGCCGTTGCCGTTACCGTTGCTGTTTCCGTTGCCGTTGTTACCGTTGTTACCGTTGCCGTTGTTGCCGTTTCCGTTTCCGTTGTTGCCGTTGCCGCCGCTACTGTTCTCTTCTTCTTCATCGCTGCCGCTGTCTTCGTCTCCCTGTGCTGTGGAACTCTTTTGACCAGGACACCTCACCGTGTACGTCTTGATCGTGTCCGTGACTCGGATACCCGGTCCCGTGGCTTCTAAGATTTTTATCTGGAGTTCATAGGCACCGGTCTTGTTTCCGAGGCCTGCTGGTCCGGATACCTCCAGGTCGATGCTTTCTCCGGGTTGGTACGTATCGTCGAACACGATACGGGTCGAATCCGCCGGTCCCAACGATTTGGACCCACCAGCGTGCGGGGTTTCGGCCGCCCTGACGCGGGCGTGGCCGTCGAGAGCTGTAACCTGCATCTCGACGTGGGTAATCTTCGATCCGAACTGGTTGTGGACGATGGATTGGCTCCTTCCAGCGCTACGGCCGGGGCCACACCGAAGGCCTCTGTCAAAGCTGAGATACGCATTTTCGTTCTCGACGACGGTCACGTTCACACCCCGTTCCGCAGATGCCGAAGAGAAGCTTCCGACACCGAAAGACAGACTCACGGCTACACAGAGTGCGAACACCGCGACTATCCGTCGAGTTCGATGACTCATCAGTCGATTTCGGGCGGTGTTCCATCGGTTCCGAGGCGCATCGTCCGCGTGTAATAGGTGTGAATCAGTGCCAGAGCGCCGATGGCAGTGACAGTGAAGACTGCACAGCCGACCTCAGTGAGGCCGGAGAGTAACGGCAACCCGAGCGCGTGCCCCAGCGTCACTGCGCCGGTTAGCCCACCGATGCCGAGATAGTAGAGGCTCCAGGGTACATCGTGGCCCTCGACGACCTCTAGGTATACGTCTACACTATCGGCCTCGTCCGTGAGTTCCACCTCACCCGCCCGCTGGTCGAAGCGGACGAGATTCAGCTCCTCCATCTTCGGCAGGTGGAACTGCTGGAGCGATGTGTAGACGTTCTTTCGCGCGTCCGACCCCACGTCAGCGATATCGATGTCGTTCTCCCACGCCGCGACGTGTTCCGCAATCGTTCCGAGCGCCGCCCGCGGTCCGTTCCCCCGAAGATAGTGTAGGACGAACCGCCGACGCCGGTTGCTCAACACCTCGTAAACGTCGTCTCGTGCCAGATTCATTTCGTTCGTGCCCCCCCAGTTGAACGCGTCTGGGACGGTCTAACCTCTCTGCACAATCACACATAAGTAATCGGTGGTGTCGGGGGCTTCAGGCGCGGCAAGCCGGTTCTCAAGGTGTGATTGAACCGATATCTCGTATCCGTTGAAACCGAGAAATCACTTCGTTGAACCGGTTCTATCCGCCGTTGTACTGGTTTCAATCGGCTCACTACAAACGGGGTAGGGGTTCAGGGGTGTGATGTGCTCCAGACGGGGCACGTGAACGACTATGCAACGACGAAAGTTCATCGCTGGTGTGGGATCGCTCGCCGCCGGCGCGGCGGCTGCAACTGGTACTGGTGCGTTTACGAGTGTGACGGCAACGCGAAACGTCGATGTCGAAGTGGCCGGAGACGCGTCCGCGTACCTCCGACTCGAGGGGACTGGCGGAGACAACTCCCATTACGTCACCAGTGACGGAAACGGAAGCACCCTCTCGATCGATCTCGATTCGAGCAACTCAACCGACAAGGGAGGAACCGGCGTCAACCCCGACGCAGTCACGCAGCTGGATGACGTCTTCACGATCGAGAATCAGGGCACGCAAGAGGTGAACGTCGGCCTGTCGAAGACGGGAGGAACTGCCCCTAGCCTAGTCAAATTCTACCCCGAGGGCGAGTCATACGACGGATCTCCTCTCAGTTCGACCGATGTCACGCTGGGAACGGGTGCCAGCACCAAGGTTAGTATCGAGATCGACACCGAAGGCGATAGCGTGGGCGATGGCGACAAGCTCCTCGATTCGGTGACCTTCAACGCCGACGCGACCTAACTGAGGGGAACAGAACATGAATCGTAGACAATTCGTTGCGAGCCTCGGCGTGCTCGCGGGAGGAGGGGCGGCCACTATGGGAACGGGGGCGTTCGACAGCGTCGAATCCCAGCGCAACGTCGATGTGGCTGTCGCTGGAGACGCGAGCGCGTACCTCGGGATTCAGCCGACGGACGGCAAAAACGGGAACTACGTCGACACTACTTCGGACGACGCACTCGCGATCGATCTCACGGGAAGCAACAAAAACCGAGGGGATGGAATTGCTAGTGGTCAAGGCCTGAACGCCAACGCTACTACCAGCATCGCGGACGTCTTCGAAATCAAGAATCAGGGTATGCACACCCTCGAAGTGGCAGCGTCACCACTCACATACGGGGATGTTGCTATCAATGGAACGGATTTCCCGGAGGATCTCGAAGGAGCATTAGTTGTGCTACTTGTTCCTGATAACCCCGATGAGAATGTCGACGTGGAATGGGGGACAAAGATAGTCGATCTCCCTTGGCTTGGTGAAACCGAAGTCAAATTCCCGACTGGATTCATCGCCGTCAAAAATCTCTCCCCGGGACAGAAGCTGAAGTTCAGCCTCCTCGGAATCGTGCTCCCGGAAAGTTCCATCGGGAGTACGAGTATTAACGATCGGCTAAACATCGCCGCACATAAGGTGTAAACTATGGCTGAAAAACCCACTCTGAGTACGTACGCGGAGATGGTCGACGCTGAATTCGACCTCTCAGATCAAGACGTGAGTCGAGAAGCCATCAATCAAGAACTCGAAGAACTGTTCACTGAATAGTAGCGGGAGACAAGCAATCCCGCCTCCCATATCCTATTGCATTCCCCAATCGTCCGATGACGCGACCGTTGATGGTCCGACAGTGAGCGTCGCACGGACGCCGAGATGGTTTTTTACCTGTTGACCGTATCAACCCGATAACTCGAATGTCGATACGGCGAACGGTCACGTTAGGGGGGGAGGTGCTCGCAATCGTCTTCGTCGTTTCGCTCGTCGCCGGACAGGTGCTCGGCTACCCCGTGTTGCTCGGCTTCGTCGAGACCGGTAGCATGGCGCCGACGCTGAACCCCGGCGACGGCTTCGTCGCAGTCCCTACGGCACTCGACGACGATATCGAGGAGGGTGACGTAATCGTCTTCCGCGCCCAGCAACTCCACGGTGGCGGCCTCACCACGCACCGTGTGGTCGGCGAGACGGAGCGAGGATACATCACTCGCGGCGACGCGAACCCGTTCACCGATCAAGACGGCGACGAACCTCCCGTCAAGGACCCACAGATCGTCGCCAAGGCGTGGCAGCCCGGTGGGTCAGTCGTCGTCATTCCGAATCTTGGGACTGCGGTGATGGGCATTCAGACGGCGGCCAGCGACGTACAGACTCGACTCGCGGCGCTGCTGGGCACTCGCTCGCTTCTCGGTTCCCAAGGTCTCATGTACATCCTCCTCGGGTTGTCGGTGCTCCTGTACGTCTTCGATATCCTCGCCAGCGACGGGAGCGGACGAGGTCGCTCTCGCTCACGGAACCGCGACGAGGGAATTTCACCCCGTCTCCTCGTCGGAGGCTTCGCCGCCGTGTTGGTCGTCACCGCCACGGCTGCCATGGTCGTCCCTGCGGGGACACAGGAGTACGGCATCGTCAGTGCCGAGTTCGATTCCGAGAGGCCGACGACTATTCCTCAAGGCGAGTCGTCGTCGCTTGACTACACCGCCACGAACGCGGGGCTAATACCCGTCTACGTGTATTTAGAGCCCGGAAGCGACGACGTCGAAGTCGCTCCCGGGACGGTCTACGTGGGTGGCCGAGCGACTGCCAACGCGACGATGACGCTCCACGCACCACCAGAGACGGGTTACTATCGCCGGTATCTCGTCGAATACCGCTATCTCGCGCTCCTCCCCGAACCGGTCATCGACGGCCTCTATCGGGTCCACCCGTGGCTCCCAATCGTCGTCATCGACGCGTTGCTCGGGGGTGCACTCTACCTCCTCGGGATGTCGCTCATCGGGAGTGAGCGCGTCCGCACCCGTTCCCGCGGCGGCCCGTCCAAGCTCCGCCGGTTGGCGAACCGGTTTGGCTGAGAACTGTCGGGACTCAACCTTCATAACCCCACGCGGGAAATGGACCTCCCATGCCGATGGGGGGAGACCGCAACGGTCGGCGTCGTGCGGTGATCGACGAGTGGTTCTGGGTGATTGCCCTGGTTGCTGTCGTAATCGCCGGAATTGGTGGATACGCAGCGTATACGGCACACGCGACTCCGGGGACCGTGACGGAGGAGCGACAGGTGTCGAGTTGGGAGGGTAACGGCAGTTACACGACTGCCGCGACGGTGAGCGAACCCAACCCGCTCTACGCGCAGGGGACCGAACTCTCGGACCGGCCCGCGTACTTCATGGCGGTCAGCCCGCGACTCGACGGGACGTTCGCCTTCGAGTACCAGGCAAGCGGCGGCGGGACGGCCGACGTGGCGGTCCAGCAAACGCTCGTCATCCGGTCTGTCGGGGGCGACGGAGACGAGGCGACGACCGAATACTGGCGAATAGAGGAATCGCTCGGCGGCACGACGGCGAGTGGCGTCGCCTCCGGCGAAGCGGTACAGACGACGTTCTCCCGGAACGTCAGTCAGATAGCGGTCCGAGCGTCGAACATCAGCGAGCGACTCGGCGGAACGCCGGGGTCGGTCCAGATCATGGTCGTCAACACGGTGGCGCTGGACGGCGAAGTCAACGGCCAGCAGGTGGAGCGAACCGCGACGTATCGACTCCCCATCGGCATCGAGGGGTCGACGTACTCGCCCGCCGCAACTGAGGGGCAGGCGATGACTGGTTCGACCACCGAGACGCTCACCCGTCAGCGAACGTACGGCCCGCTCTGGACGGTTGGCGGGCCGGTACTGTTGGTGCTCGGACTCGCCGGCGTGGCCGGCCTCGCCTACGGCCGCTACGACGACCGATTCACCGTCTCGGAAGCCGAACGCAACCGACTCGACTTCGAATCCACCCGCGACGAGTTCGACGACTGGATTACGACCGCCCGCCTCCCGTCGACGGTCCTCAACCGCCCGCGGGTCGACGTCGACTCGCTCGACGGACTGGTCGACACGGCCATCGACGTCGACGCGCGCGTCTTCGAGCGCCCGGACGGGGAGGCGTTCTACGTCCCGCACGAGGGGCTGCTGTACGTCTACGAGGCACCGACGCCCAGACTCGACGCGATGCTCGACGAGGACGGCGAGGGCGACGAAGCCGACGACTGACGCGGGCGCCGAAAGGGGTTTCATGCAGTCTCCCGTGGTAGCGGACATGTCCGACCTCGGCGATTTCACCGGCTTCTCCGCGGACGACGACGGCGACGACCCGCCGTCCGAGTCCGCGATCGACGACTTCGAATCCTACGACGTCTCGCCCACCGGCACGGACCAAGGGCTCGGCTCTATCTCCGTCTCGCAGGGCCTCCGGGTGGCCGAGGACGGCGACGACACGGCGCTAAAGGCCTTCGTCACCAGCGACAACCGCGAGTCCGTCCGTCTGGGGAAGTACCTCCTCGTCCCCTATCCGGACGGCGAGACGCTCTTCTGTCGCATCACGGCGCTCGAATACGATCAGGAGTTCGAGGCCGACGACGCGACAGAGATTCACGCGCGGCGGGCGATGCGCCGCGACGACTTCACCGAACGCGACTACAAGTTCGTGGCCGAACTCGACCCGGTTGCGGTTCTGTTCGAGGATGGCGAGGCGGGTAGCGCCTCGGAGAACCGGACGGAGTCCGGTGGTAGCGAACTCAAGCGACGGATGGTCGACCGCGTCCCGAAACCCGGCGCCATCGTGGGTGAGGCGACCGATGCCGAACAAATCAAAACTGGGCTCGCCATTCCGAGCGACGGCACCTTCCTCGGCCACCTCTCGGTAGGTGGCGAGACGGTGCGGACGGCGGCGAATCCGCCGACCATCGACTACCGGTTGAAAGACGACTACGCCGACGGCGACCCTCTCGTCTTCCGACATACGCTCGTCGCAGGCGGCACGGGGTCGGGCAAGACCCACGCCTCGAAGAACGTCCTCCGACAGTACCTCGATACGACGTATCCGATGGACGACGGACGCGAGGTGTCGACGGCTGTCGTCCAGTTCGACCCGCAGGACGAGTACGCCCAGATGCACGACGACAACCCCGCGATGGACGAGGAGACGGCGCGCCGACTGGACCGCGAGGGAATCGCCCACGGCGGCCACGACGACACCATCGCGTTCGCGCCCGAAATCGAGGGGGCGTCCTACGGCGGCGCCAACCACCGCGCCGAACAGGTGCCCTTCACCATCCCCTTCAGCATGGTCCGACACCGGCCATGGCTCGTCGCGGGCGCCAGCCTCAACGACAATCAGTATCAGGCGCTCGACCACCTCCTCGGGCGTTTCTTCGACGACTACGGCGCCGACGCCACCTACGACCAGTTCACGACGTACCTCGACGACCCGGCGCTCCGCGAGGAACTCGACGAGGCGGGCCGCGTCCACGAGGCGACGTTCGACGCCGTGCGCCGGCGCGCCCTCGGGAGCGCGTTCCGTCGTGTCTTCGACCAAGACGCCCGCCCGGTCACCGACCTCGTTCACGAACTCGTCCGGCCCGGCGGCCTGACCGTCGTCCCGACGTACCACGTCAACGACTCGCGGGCGACGGAACTCGTCGTCCTCGCCGTCGCCAGTCTGCTCGTCGACGAGAAACTGTCGAACGACCCCACGTACGACCGCATCAAGGAGACGCCGTTGCTCGTGGGGATGGACGAGGCCCACAACTTCCTCACCGACGCCGAGAGCGTGCAGGCCCGGAAGGTCATCACGAAGTTCACCGAAGCGGCCAAACAGGGCCGCAAGGAGCGACTGGGCCTATTCCTCATCACGCAGGACCCACAGGACATCGCGGATTCGGTGTTCAAGCAGGTAAACACGAAACTCGTCCTCAACCTCGGGGACGAGGACGCCATCAAGAGCGTCAACATCCCGCCGAAACTCGAGGACAAAGTGCCCTACATGGAGAAAGGCCAGATGGTGGTCTACTCGCCGGACAACTCCGAACCGGTGGAGCTGACGGGGCTGTCGACCTGCGTGACGCGACACGGCGAGTGAGCGTCCTCGTGACCGGTTTCGTAGGTCTGCCCCCGAGTGTCTCGCGTTCGCCGTAGGGTTATTCGGTCTGCCGGGGCCAGTGTGCCGTCTCGCTGTCGGTTCCACCTTCGCCTGCCGTCGACTTTCCTCGGTTGCTGGGTGGTTTTGGAAGTTCGACGACGAAGACGGCGCCGTGTGGCTCGTTGTCTTCGATCCACACGTCGCCGCCGTACTTGTCGACCAGCGCGGCGACGAGGTGGAGTCCGACGCCGGTACCGGGGCTCGCGGGTCCCTTGCTCCCTTTGCCGAATATCGACTCCTTGCGGTCGTCCCGGATACCCGGACCGTTGTCCGCCACTCGAACGCTGACGTTCGTGTCGGTTTCTTGGGACTGGATTCGGACTTCTGGTTGCTCGGAGTCGTTGTGACGGATTGCGTTGCTCAGCAGATTGCCGAAGACGGACGTCAACAGTTCGTTTGCTCGGACCTCCACTCGTGGCAGGTCGTCGACGACGATATTTGCGTCTTCGTACGCCGTTCGCTTTTTGCTCGCTTCGGCTTCGAGAGTGCGGCCGAGGTCGGTTCGTTCGAGCGCGATGTCGGTGTCGTCCTCGAGAGATTCGACGAAGTCCCTCGCGATTGCTGTGAGCTCGGCGATGTGGTTGCCCGTGTCTTCGATGCGCTCCACCGTGTCCATCCCCGCCTCGTCGACGTGGTCTTTGAGGCGGTCAGCCCACCCCGTCAGCAACTGCACGTCGTTGTTTATGTCGTGCCGGACGATTCGGTTGATCATGGCCAGCTTCTCGCTTTTCTGCTCTAACTCCCGTTCGTTCCGTTTCTGAAGGGTTATTTCGCGGGTCACGAGCTGCATCGAATCCACGTCACTGGTCGCCGAGAGTGGCACCGCGATGTTGTGGAAGTGCCGCACCCCGATGCTATCTTGAAAGGTCACTGCGCTCCCGGCAGCGATGGCCCGTTTCCCTTCCTCGAGTCGTCTGGAGGCAACTTCGTCGGGGAGAAACGCCGACAACGGTTGGCCGACTAGCTCCGATTGCGAGACGTTGAACGCCGTCGCCATCGTTTCGTTGGCGGCGAGTATCTTCCCGTCGACGCTGATTTGGCTGATTTCGTCCGGGGAGTTGTCGACCAACCGTTCGTACTTTCGCTGTGTCCGTCGCTGTTCGACGACGGTGCGGATTCGATTGACGAGCAGCTTGAGCGGTTCGTCCTCCCTGACGGACTTCTTCTGGAGGTACTCGTCGATGCCCATACTGATGGCGCGACTCGCGATTTCCTCGTCGCCTTCGGACGTGAGCAAGATGAACGGAACGTCGTGCTGTGCAGCGACCATCTCGTATAGCTCTAAGCCGTTGGTCTCCGGCATCCGATAATCACTGACGATGCAGTCGACCGAGCCCTTGCCCAGTTCCACCATGGCTTCGGCGGCGTTCGTCGCCGTCATCGTCGTCATCCTGTATTGGGATTCGAGTTTATCGGCGAGCAAAGAGAGGAAGAAGGCGCTATCGTCGACGAGAAGGATTGAGAGTGATTCGTCACCCGGCATTCTAGTGACGCGAACAATCGACTACTAAAAAACACCTCGGCCCCGGTATTCTATTTTGATAACTGGGAGGGCCCGTAGGTGCGCTGCTCGAAGCAGTCGCTCCCTTCGGCACGGGTCTCCGCCCTCCGGGTCCGGAACGACCGGCTCTGTGGTGTCGAAACAAATCCGAGACGTACCGCTGGATTCTTGCTCGTGCTCCCGTACACGTCGGCATGACACTGGAATCCGAACAGCGGACCTTTCTCGACCGACTGCTGGAGACGCCGACCCCGTCTGGCTTCGAGACGCGCGGGCAACGCATCTGGATAGATTACGTCTCGGACTTTGCCGACGACGTGTGGACCGACGACTACGGCAACGCCGTCGCCGTCCACGACGGCGGCGACACGGAGCTCGCGCTCACGGGCCACGCCGACGAAATCGGCTACATCGTCCGCCGCATCGACGACGACGGCTTCGTCCGCATCGGCTCTATCGGCGGCGCCGACCGAACCGTCTCGAAGGGCCAACATGTCACGGTCCACGCCGACGAACCGGTGTCGGGCGTCGTCGGCCAGACGGCCATCCACCTGCGCGAGAAAGGCGAGGAGAGCTACGACGACATCGAGGAACAGTACGTCGACATCGGTGCGACCGACGGTGACGAGGCCGAATCGCTGGTGTCGGTGGGTGACCCCGTCACCGTCTCGACGACGGTGGAGGACCTACACGGCTCCCGGGTCTCCGCCCGTGGCATGGACAACCGCATCGGCGTCTGGGCGGCCGCCGAGGGCCTGCGCCGCGCCGTCGAGAACGACGCCTCGGCGACGGTGTACGCCGTCTCGACGATTCAGGAGGAGGTCGGTCTGCAGGGCGCCCGGATGGTCGGCTTCGACCTCGACCCCGACGCCGTCGTCGCCGTGGACGTGACCCACGCGACGGACTCGCCGGGGATTCCGGACAAGCGCCGCGGCCCCGTCGAACTCGGCGAGGGGCCGGTCGTCACCCGCGGGAGCGCCAACCACCCGAACGTAGTCGAGCTGGCGCGAGAGGCAGCGAAAGACGCCGATATCGACGTGCAGGCGCAGGCGGCGGGCAGTCGGACGGGCACCGACGCCGACGCGTTCTACACGTCTCGCGGGGGCACGCCCTCGCTGAATCTCGGCCTGCCGAACCGCTACATGCATACGCCGGTCGAGGTCATCGATACCGACGACCTGGACGCCATGGCGACGCTCCTCGGGGCGATTGCCGACCGCGCAGGCGACGTCGACTCTTTCGCCGTCGACGTCTGAGTTCCCTGTGACGGGGAGCCACACCCGTGAGCCGAAAGAAAACCGTTAAAAGTCGCCCCCGGGTTTGATGCGATATGGCTGGAACTATCGAAGTGCTCGTTCCCGGCGGCGAGGCCACGCCCGGCCCGCCGCTCGGACCGGAGCTGGGCCCGACGCCCGTGGACGTGCAGGCCGTCGTACAGCAGATCAACGACGAAACCGCGGCTTTCGACGGCATGGAAGTTCCCATCACCGTCGAATACGACGATGACGGCTCGTTCACCATCGAAGTCGGCGTCCCGCCGACGGCGGAACTCATCAAGGACGAAGCCGGCTTCTCCACGGGCAGCGGCGAACCCCAAGAGACCTTCGTCGCCGACCTCTCGGTCGAACAGGTCCAGAAGATAGCCGAGCAAAAGCAGTCCGACCTGCTCGCCTACGACCTGAAAAACGCCGCGAAGGAAGTCGTCGGCACCTGCGTCTCGCTCGGTGTCACCATCGAGGGCAACGACCCCCGACAGTTCAAAGAGCGCATCGACGACGGCGAGTACGACGACCGGTTCGCGGACGAAGCGGCCGCGTAACGCCGACCGTCGGTTTCTTTTCCACGTCCCGACTACCCCCTCGGGATGAACGATTCGCTCGTCGTCCCCGAGGACACCATCCGAACGACCGTCGGTGACATCGCCATCCCCCGAATGGGTGTCGTCGAACAGGTCTGGGACACCGACCCGATTCCGACCGAGGAGATAGAGTCGCGCGCCCTCGACGCCACCTACGACCTCGATTTCGGCGACGTACCCGATGGTGGCGAGGTAGCCATCGGCGCCGGAAGCCGCGGCATCGCCAACCTCCCAGCCATCGTCAGCGGCGTCGTCGCCGGCGTCCGCGAACAGGGCTACGACCCCTTCGTCTTCCCGGCGATGGGAAGTCACGGCGGCGCGACCGCCGAGGGCCAACGCGAGAAACTCGAGACGCTGGGGGTGAGCGAGGAGACGATTGGCTGTGAGATTCGCGCGACGATGGACGTCGAGACGGTGGGCGAGACGCCCGACCGGGGTGTGCCGGTGTACGCCGACGCGAACGCCGTCGCCGCCGACAGCATCGTGATGGTCAACCGAATCAAGCCCCACACCGACTTCAGCGGTGAGGTGGAGAGCGGCCTCTCGAAGATGCTCGTCATCGGCATGGGGAAACAGCGCGGCGCGAAGATGGCCCACGACTGGGCGGTCGACTGGAGCCTCCGCAACATGCTCCCCGAAATCGCGAGCCTCTTGCTCGACTCTCTCCCCGTCGCCGGCGGCGTCGCCATCGTCGAAGACGAACACGACGACACGACGCTCATCGAGGGCGTGCCCGCGTCGGGCTTCCTGAAACGGGAGCGCGAACTCCTCGAGATGGCCCACGACCGCATGCCGAAACTCCCTTTCGATGACCTCGACGTCCTCGTCGTCGACCGCATCGGCAAGGACGTGAGCGGGCAGGGGATGGACACGAACGTCACCGGGCGCCGCCACTTCACCATCAACGAACCCGAACCCGAGTCACCGACGGTCAAACGCATCTATCTCCGAGGGCTGACCAAGAAGTCCAAGGGGAACGCGATGGGGATGGGCCAAGCGGACTTCGCCCACCGCGAGGTGAAAGAGGTGCTCGACTGGTCGAAATCGACCATCAACGCCATCACCGCCAGCACCGTCCGCGGCGTGCGACTCCCGCCGGTCGTCGAGAACGACCGCGCCGGCCTCCTCGGGACGCTCGGCACCATCGGCCCCGTTCCCGGCGACGAGGCGCGCCTCCTGCGCGTCACCGACACGATGCGCCTGGAGCGGTGTTACGCCTCGCCAGCGCTGATCGAAGACGCACGGGACCGCGACGACCTGCGCGTGGTCGTCGACCCCGAAGACGTCGAATTCGACGAAAACGGCGACTTCGAGGCGCCGTCACCGGACCTCGGTCACGAATAGCGACGGTCGGTTAGAACGCGCGGTGGTACTGGACCGGCACCTCGACGTCGTCGAGGCGGTCGAGTTCCTGTGCGGCGTGGAGGGCGAAGTAGGGGTCGCGCAAGTGTTCGCGCCCGACGATGGCGAGGTCGGCTCGCTCGTTGCGGACGAGGGCGTCGGCCTGTTCGGCCGTGGTGATGCCGCCGACGGCGCCGACGGCGACGTCTTCGTCCGAGTCCTGTTTGACGCGGCGCGCGTAGCGTTCCTGATAGCCCGGGCCGGTCGACGGAATCTGCTGGTCGGGGTGGATGCCGCCCGCGCTCACGTCGATGAGGTCGACGCCGAGGGAGGCGAGGTCGTCGGCCAGGCGGACGGACTGGGACACGTCCCACGATTCGCGGTCGGGGAGCCAGTCGGTCGCGGAGATGCGGACGAACAGAGGGTCGTCGTCGGGCCACACGTCGCGGATTTCGGTCGTGATTTCTCGGAGCAGACGGGTTCGATTCCGGAAGCTGCCGCCGTACTCGTCGTCTCGCTGGTTGGTGACGGGCGAGAGGAACTCGTGGAGGAGGTAGCCGTGGGCGGCGTGAATCTCGGCGACGCGGAAGCCTGCCTCGTGGGCGCGTTCCGCGGCGGCCCGGAAGGAATCTATCAGGTCGTCGATGTCGTCGCTCGTCATCTCGCGAGTCGGGACCGTCTCCTCCTCGTAGGGCCACGGGGTCGCACTGGGGGCAATCGTCTCCCAGCCATCGTCGTCCGTGATGGGGTCGCTGCCCTCCCACGGGCGGGTCTTGGAGGCCTTCCGGCCGGCGTGGGCGAGTTGGATGCCGGGGACGCTGCCTTGCTCGCGAATCGAGGCTGTGATGTCGGCGAGGGCGTCGGTGTGGTCGTCGCTCCAGATACCGAGGTCGTGCGGGGTGATGCGGCCGCGTGGCTCGACGGCCGTCGCCTCGGTCATGACGAGGCCGGCGCCGCCGACAGCGCGACTGGCGAGATGGGTGTGATGCCAGTCGGTCGCCAGGCCGTCGCGGCCCTCGCAGGAGTACTGACACATCGGGGAAACCATGACGCGATTCGGTATCTCGGTGCCACGAAGCTCCAGCGGTGTAAACAGATCAGCTGACACGAATTTCCGTTGGGGCGCGGCGGCGATACACCTGCCGGAACCGGCGAAGGTGTGGCCTACTCGCCGCCGACGGGGATACCCCGCGTCGCCGTCGCCTTGAGCGAGGCGACGACTTCGGTTCCGGGCTGGAGGTCCAGTTTCTCCACGCTGGTGTCGGTCACCAGCGCCGAGAGCGTCACGCTGCCGACGTCGACTGTGACGAGAGCGACGGACTCGCCGGCGTCGATACTTTGGACTACCCCAGCCAGGCGATTGCGAGCGCTGGTCCGCTCCGAGTCGGGGGACTGGGACGGCGACTGGAGCGTCACGGCGTCGGCGCGGATGGTGAGGCGAACCTCGCCGTCCGTGTCGCCGGGGACGAGTGCCCGAACGGTTCCCGCGTCCGTCTCGACGGTTGCGAGTTCGCCCTCTCGGTCGACGACCCGCCCGTCGAGGGCGGTCTCTGCCGTCTCGGCGACCCCGCTGAACTCCGCACGGAGTCGGTCGTAACGCGCGAGGAGGTCACGCGCCTCGGCCGTCAGACGACTGCCGCCGCCGCCCGACCCGCCGCGTTCGCGCGTCACGAGGTCGCCGAAGGTGTCTTCCAGTTCCACGATGCGCTGTTGCGCTCGAGAGTAGGACCGCTCCAGCGCCGTCGCCGCCGCGTTGATAGAACCGTGGTCGTCGATGGCCCGCAACAGCGTCACGTCCCGCGCGGTGAGTGTCACGTCACCCTGACCGATTCGGGCGTCGAACTCGGTCGAGAAATCCATGGGTGGTGTACGGCTCGAGGCGTCAAAGGCCTTACCGCCGAGACCAAAAGACTGGACTCGTCGCCACCCACCGGCTGGTCTGCCCAGTACGGCCGATTCTCGGCAGTGACGTGCCTCCGACCGTCGCCCGCCCTGACTCCGAAGACATTATGTCGGATAAAAAATAACGCCGTTGTGCTACCAATGAAACAACGAGAACAGAAGGAACACTGGAAGCAGGTGGTCAACGGTCGCTCGCGTCGTAACGTTCTGAAGGGCCTCGGTGCGGCAGGTATCGCTGGTCTGGCCGGCTGTTCTGGTGGCGGCTCGGGCGGCGAAGGTGGTTCAGGCGGTGACGGTGGCTCGGATAGTGATGGTGGCTCGGATAGTGACGGTGGCTCGGGCGGGTCCTCGGGCGTCAGCGGCTCGATGACTATCTTCCACGCCGGCAGTCTCGCGGCGGCGTTTAGTGAGGCCGAACCGACCTTCGAGGAGGAGTACGGCGTCGACGTGAACCGCGAGCCGAAGGGTTCGGTCGCATCGACCCAGAAAATCACCCAGCAGGGACGCTCGGCGGACGTGCTCGGAACCTCCGACTTCCGGCTCATCCGTGACCGAATCGTCCCCGACTACGGCGACTGGTACTCCATCTTCGTGACGAACTCGATGTCGATTCAGTACCGCGAGGACTCGCCGGGTGCGGACGAGATTTCGAAGGACAACTGGTGGGAGATTCTCTCGCGTGACGACGTCACCGTCGGCCACGCCGACCCGGCGGTCGACCCCGGTGGCTACCGCGCGGTGATGACTCAACAACTCGGGAAAGAGGAGTTCCAGGGAGAGGCACTCTACGACGACTCGACCTATCAGAAGATTCGAGAGAACTCGACGGTGCCGACGGGAACCGAAACCAAGCTCAAGGGGCAGCTCGAGTCCGGCGCGCTCGACTACGCGTTCTACTACCAGTCTATCTCCAGTACGGCGGACATGCCCTTCATCGACCTCCAGCCGCAGGTCGACCTCTCGAAGGCGACCAGCGAGTACGCCGAACACTACGCAAAAGCAGAGGTCGAAACCAGCAGCGGGACGTTCACCGGCGCTCCCATCGCCTACGGGATGACGGTGCCGAACGTCGCGGAAAACCCCGAAGCGGGTGCGGCGTGGATCGAATACTTCGCAAGCGACGCTGGCCGGACGATTCTCGAGGACATGGGTCTGGTGCCAGTTGAGCCTATCGTCGTCCCCCAGAGCGGGCAGGACGCCGTGCCACAGCGAGTCATGGACGTCGCCTCCGCTCAGAGCAGTCTCGGCCCGCTCGAGCTGTAACGCCCAGCACCGACACATCTATATTCCCAACTGGGAATAACGATAGTAATGGCTGCAGGTACTGAAACACGATTTTCTGAGATTAGTTTTGGGCGGGTGTCGCTCGCAGTGGCGTTTATCGCGGTGCAAGCGCTCGCGTTCGTGGGGGCGTACGCCGTCGGCCGGCCAACGTGGTACGCGTTCTTCATGATTGCCAGTACGGCGGTTACGGCGTACGTACTCCACCGGGACTCCTTCATCGTCGCCGCGGCGACGCTGGGGAGCGTGTTGATGGTCGCGCTCGGACTCCCACTGTTCCTATTCGTCGCCAGACAACAGCCGGCTATCGTCGTCGAGAAGGCGTTCAACCCAGACGTGCATCGGATGCTCTATCTCGGCATCTACGGGCCGTTTCTCGCCGCGCTCGCCAGCCTGATTTTCGGCATCCCGCTCGCCTATCTGTTCGCTGAGGGCTTCGCTGGCCAGCAGTTGGTCGAGAGTCTGGTCGACCTGCCGCTGGTCGTGCCCCACAGCGTCGCGGGCATCATCATCCTCTTTGGCTTCGGTTCGGGTGGTGCGTTCCCGAACGTCTCCGTCCTCGGGAGCATGATAGGCATGATTCTGGCGATGACGTTCGTGAGCGCGCCCTACGCCGTCAACGCGACGCGAGAGGCCTTCGAATCCATCGATGACCGTCTCGAATATGCCTCGCGCATTCACGGGGCGAGTCGGTGGGACACGTTCCGCCGAGTGACGGCGCCTCTGGCGGTCCGCGGAATCGTCACTGGGGGTGTCCTCGCGTGGGCGCGGGCTGTCTCCGAGTTCGGCGCCGTCGCCGTCGTCGCCTACTCCGTCTCCTTCTTCTACCCGCCGGCCGGGGGTGAGGTGACCGCCCAGCACGCACCCGTGTTCGTCTATGGGACGTACCTGCAGGGAGGACTCGCTGAGAGTGGCGCCGTCGCGTTCATCCTGCTGGCCGTGTCGGCGGTCATCTTCCTCCTCATCCGACACCTCACGAGCGGCAGTTCGACCACCGGAGGTGTCGTATGAGCTTTCACGCGGACGTGTCGGCGACGTTCGACGCCGACGGAGCGGAGCCGTTCCACGTCGACGCCGCGTTCGAAGTCGAGCGCGGCGAGAGTCTGGTCATCCTCGGTCCCAGTGGGAGCGGGAAAACGCTCTTGCTGGAGACAGTCGCCGGGTTCCACTCCCACGACGGCCTCGTGACCCTCGACGGCCAGCGCGTGAGTGGCACACCGCCCGAGAAGCGTGACTTCGGCTTCGTCTTCCAGGATTACGCGCTCTTCCCGCACATGACCGTGCGCGAGAACGTCGCCTTCGGTCGGAAGTACCACGACGACATCCGTGACCCCGACACGTTGCTTGACGAACTCGGCGTCGGAGGGCTGACGAACCGCTACCCGCCCACGCTCTCGGGTGGCGAACAACAACGAGTGGCGCTGGCGCGGGCGCTGGCAGTCCGGCCAGAGGTCATGCTGCTGGACGAACCGCTCGCGGCCCTCGACGTACCGACGCGGCAGGCGCTCCGCGACGACTTGGCGGACGTGCTCTCCGACGTGACTGCCGTCTACGTCACGCACAACCGGACGACTGCCCGCGCGCTCGCCGACCGTATCGCCGTGATGAACGATGGGCAAGTCGTGCAGGTCGGCACGCCCGAAGACGTCTTCGAGCGCCCCGACTCGCCGTTAGTCGCTCGCTTCACCGGGTCGAACGTCGTCGACCTCGACGACGCTCCGTCGATCCGCGAGGCAGTCGATTCGGGCGGCGGTGTCGTCGCTATCCGACCGGAATCGATTACGCTCGGCGACGACGGCGACGTTCGAGGTACTGTCGAGCGTATCGTCCGCGAGGACGCCACCAACCGCGTGACCGTCGCCGTCGACGAGACGACTGTCGAAGTGTTCACGGACCGGCCACTCGCCGTGGGTGACGGGGTGTGGCTGACCGTCCCCGACGACGTTCACGTCTGCCGGACGCACGCGGCGACGTCGGCCTGAGACGGGTCGCATCGGCAGTATCACCGTCGGTGCTTCGACGGGTTTAAGTCCGGCTTCCCCCACTTTCCGGTGAGACAGGCCACCGCCTGTTTCACTGACCCGTAGGAGCATTTAGCGTACTACGGAGGTGAAAGATGGCAGATACAATAGAGGAAGCAGTAAATCACGCCCTCGACGAGGCCCCGCCGCGGAACTTCCGCGAGACGGTCGACCTCGCCGTGAATCTGCGTGATCTCGATCTCAACGACCCGTCGAATCGTGTCGACGAGAGTGTCGTCCTGCCGGCCGGAACCGGTCAGGAGACACAGATCGTCGTCTTTGCTACTGGTGAGACCGCACTTCGTGCGGAAGACGTCGCGGACGAAGTCCTCGACCCTGACGAGCTCGAAGAGCTCGGGGACGACGACGACGCCGCGAAGGATCTCGCCGACGAAACAGACTTCTTCGTCGCGGAAGCGTCGATGATGCAGGACATCGGTCGCTATCTCGGGACCGTCCTCGGGCCGCGCGGTAAGATGCCGACGCCGCTGCAGCCCGACGACGACGTCGTCGAGACGGTGAGCCGAATGAAAAACACCGTCCAGCTCCGAAGCCGTGACCGACGCACGTTCCACACGCGCGTCGGCGCGGAGGACATGGACGACGAAGAAATCGCCGACAACATCGACGTGATCGTCCGTCGTCTCGAAGCCGCTCTCGAGAAGGGGCCGCTCAACATCGACGCGATCTACGTCAAGACGACCATGGGTCCGTCCGTGGAGGTGCCCGCATGAGCGAGAGCGAAGCGGTGCGCAAGACCGAGACGATTCCCCAGTGGAAACAGGAGGAGGTCGACGAACTTGTCGACTTCATCGACTCCTACAGCAGCGTCGGCGTCGTCGGCGTCGCTGGCATTCCGAGTCGCCAGCTCCAGAACATGCGCCGTGACCTCCACGGCAGCGCCGAAGTCCGGATGAGCCGTAACACGCTCGTCCGCCGAGCGCTCGAAGAGGTCGGCGAGGGCCACGAGCAGCTCGCTGAGAACATCAACGGGCAGGTGGCGCTGATCGGAACCGACGACAACCCGTTCGGACTCTTCCAGCAGCTGGAAGCCTCGAAGACGCCCGCACCCATCAACGCGGGCGAAATCGCCCCCAACGACATCGTGATTCCCGAGGGCGACACCGGCGTCGACCCCGGTCCGTTCGTGGGCGAGCTCCAGCAGGTGGGCGCGGAAGCGCGCATCATGGACGGGTCGATTCAGGTGACCGCCGACTCGACGGTGCTCGAAGCCGGCGAGGAGGTCAGCGACGAACTCGCGAACGTCCTCGGCGAACTCGGTATCGAGCCGAAGGAAGTCGGGCTCGACCTGCGCTCGGTCTACTCCGAGGGCGTCCTGTTCGAACCCGAGGAACTCGCCATCGACGTGGACGAGTACCGCGCCGACATCGAGTCCGCGGCCGCCGCGGCCCGGAACCTCTCGATCAACGCGGAGTACCCGACCACCCAGACGGTGGGCGCCCTCCTGGCCAAGGCGGCCGGGCAGGCCAAGTCGGTCGGTCTCTTCGCCGCTATCGAGGACCCCGAGCTGATGCCGGACCTCGTGTCGAAGGCTGACGGACAGGTCCGCGCACTCGCGGCACAGATCGACGACGAGGAAGCGCTTCCTGAGGAACTGCGCGGCGTCGAAGCGCCCGCAGCGACCGAGGAAGCGGACACTGAGGAATCGAGCGACGAAGCAGAGACGGACGACACCGAGGACGAAGCGGACGCCGACGCCGACACCGACGACGACGATGACGACGGTGGCGACGCTGGCGAAGGCCTCGGTGCAATGTTCGACTAACAACGGAGATACACGACAATGGAATACGTTTACGCAGCACTCATCCTGAACGAGACTGGCGAAGAGATCAACGAAGACAACGTAACCGCGGTCCTCGAATCCGCCGGTGTCGACGTGGAGCAGTCCCGCGTCAAGGCGCTGGTCGCCGCCCTCGAGGACGTCGACATCGAGGAGGCCATCGACACGGCCGCCGCCGCGCCCGCCGCAGGTGGCGCCGCTGCCGGTGGCTCCTCCAGCAGCGACGATGACGACGACGAAGGTGGCGACGAGGCCGACGAAGGTGGCGACGAGGCCGACGAAGGTGGCGACGAAGAGGAAGAGGACGAAGAGGCCAGCGGCGAGGGCCTCGGCGAACTCTTCGGCTAACTCGGTCACCCGACCAATCCGATTTTTTCGGGCGCTACGTCGCCAGCGACGCGTACCTTCAAGAGCGGTGGCGCCGCCACCTCCCCGGGATGGCCCCCGAGTTCCTCGTCACTGCTCCAGTCGGCGTGACGACGCTCGGCTACGCCTGCTTCGGCATCGCGCTCGGCACCTGTAGCGGACTGACGCCCGGCCTGCACGCAAACAACTTCGCGCTCGTCCTCGCCGCGTTCGTCCCCGCGTTGCCGGGGCCGACCGTCGCACTCGGCGCGGCGATGCTCGCGGCGGGCGTCGTCCACACGTTTCTCGACATCGTGCCGGCGCTCGCCCTCGGCGTCCCGGACCCGGCCACGGCGGCGGTCACGCTTCCGGGGCATCGGCTCGTCCTCGACGGGCGCGGGTTGGAGGCGCTGCGCCTCTCGGCGCTCGGAAGCGGCCTCGCCGTCGTCGCTGCGCTCGTCGTCGCCGTTCCGCTCACGCAGGCCGTCGAAGTCGCGTATCCGACGCTGCGCCGACACATGCCGGCCGTCCTCGTCGTCGTCGGCCTCGTCCTCGTGTTTACGGAGTCGACGTGGCCGCGGCGGGTCGCGGCCGTCTGCGTCCTCGGCGTCGCCGCCGGACTGGGGTGGGTCGTCCTCGACCTGTCGCTCTCGGGGCCAATCGCCGCGGGTGGCGTCCTCGCGCCGCTGTTCGCCGGCCTGTTCGGCGCGCCGGTGTTAATCGAGGCGCTTGACGGCGAGGGCATCCCGCCGCAGGCCGACCCGACGGTGACGCTCGACCGGCGAACACTCGCGGGCACGGCGGGGGCGGGCGCCGGCGCGGGTGCGCTGGTCGGCTACCTCCCCGGCGTCTCCGCGGCCGTCGGGACGGTGCTCGTCCTCCCGGCGGTGCCGGGCGAGGCCGACGCTCGCGGCTTCCTCGTCGCGTCGAGTGGGGCGAACACCGCCAACACGATTTTCGCGCTGTTCGCACTCCTCGCGCTCGGGACGCCGCGAACCGGGGTGATGGTCGCGATGGACCGCGCGGGCGTCCCCGGCGCGACGGGCGTCCTCGTTGCCACGGCGTGTCTCGCGTCGGCAGTCGGCTTCGCGCTCGTCGTCTCTGTCGGCGACGCGTATCTCCGCACTGTCGGCCGGTTGGACCACACTCGCGTCTCGCTCGTGACTGGGGGGTTACTCGTCGTCCTCGCGTACCTCTTCGCCGGTGGGATGGGGCTAGCGGTGTTCGCATTGGCGGCCGTCGTGGGCCTGCTTCCGCCGGTCTTGGGCGTGCGCCGGGTTCACCTCATGGCCGTCCTCGCACCGGCTATCGTCGCGGGGTGACGTTGAGGGCGACGAAACCCGAAAGACAACGATTAAAAGCCGCGGGCGGGTTGATTAGCGTATGAGCCAGACGGAAGGAAAACAGGAGCGCCAGTGTGTCTCCTGTGGCATTAACATCACCGGGATGAGTGCCGCCGCGTTCAAATGCCCGGACTGCGGCCAGCAGATCTACCGCTGTGCGAAGTGCCGCAAACAGAGCAACCTCTACGAATGCCCGGACTGCGGATTCAGGGGGCCGTAACGATGGGGAAGGTCGCCGCCAAGATGAAGGTCATGCCGCAGAGCCCCGAAATCGATCTCGACGACCTGCAGGACAAGCTCGAGGCGTCGCTCCCCGAGGGCGCGAAGATCAACGGGTTCGAGCGTGACGAAGTCGCGTTCGGCCTCGTGGCGCTTCTGCCGACGGTCATCGTTCCCGACGACGCCGGTGGAACCGAGGCCGTCGAGGAGTCTTTCTCGGGCGTCGACGGCGT